>JARFRB010000038.1 GCA_029287455.1 Pelagibius litoralis
TCCCTCCAGAGGCACCAATCCCGCTTGAAATTGCTGCAAGGGTCACGTTCTTCGCCACCGGCGGGAGCGGGCATTCCTCTTCGACCGGCGGGGCGGCGGAGAACAAGATGATACATACTTTAGAATGTTATATAATCTCGCCACCTTGGAGACAGCTTCGCGCATCGTTTTTGCGTGGTCTCACGGGGGCTCAGGGGGGCCCCGTTTGTGTATAACGGAGGGAAGGCAGAGGCATGCTACAGGAATTCAAGGACTTCGCGATCAAGGGGAATGTGGTGGACATGGGGGTCGGCATCGTGATCGGCGCGGCTTTCACCTCCATCGTCAAGAGCTTCGTCGAGGACATCGTCAATCCGATTATCGGCGTCTTCACGGGCGGAATCGATTTCTCGAACCTCTTCATCAACCTGTCGGGACAAGAGGCGGCGACCTTGGCGGAAGCCCAGGAAAAGGGGCTCGCCGTGATCTCCTACGGCAACTTCATCAACGCCATCATCGCGTTCCTGATCGTCGCTTGGGTCTTGTTCCTGGTTATCCGCGCAATCAATCGGCTGAAGCGCGAAGAAGAGGAGGCGCCGGCGCCCGAGCCGGAGCCCTCTGCCGAGGAGAAGCTGCTCACCGAAATCAGGGACCTGCTCGCGTCCAAGAGCTAGGAGTTCGCGAGGCCGAGAAGCTGAGCGTGGAGATCCTGGGAGATCGCCACGCCCGTCTCCCGGGCTTGGGCGCGCGTGACCGAGCGGCGGGTGCCGGGCAGGCGCGTCCCGTCTTGCGCCTCCACCGCGCCCAGCAGGGTCTCCAGGCGCTCGGCGAAAGTCCCGCCCGATAGCGGCCCGGGGGCAAAGGCGATCAGCAACTGGCCCACCCCCGGCGGCTCGCCCTCGGCGGTGAAAAAGGACCCGGCCTCGAAGCCGAGGCAGGCACCGGTGAGCCCGGCGGCGAGGATCTCGACGGCCAGCGCCAGGGCCGCCCCTTTCGCCTCGCCCATGGGCAGCATGCTTCCCGCGAGCGCGGCGTCGGGGTCGGTTGTGGGGTGACCCTCCGCGTCCAGGGCCCAGTCTTCCGGAATGGGGCGGCCCTCCCGTGCGGCCAGCATGACCTTGCCCCGCGCCACCTTGCTCAGCGAGAGATCGATCACCAGGGGCTCCGCCCCGTACCTTGGCGCGGCGAAGGCGATGGGGTTCGTGCCATAGAGCGCGGCCGTGCCGCCCCAGGGCGCCATCGCCTTGGGGCTGTTGGCGAAGAGCAGCGCCGCAAGGCCCGTCCGCGCCAGGTGCTCAACCGGCAGCCCCGCCATGCCGCAGTGATGGGAGCGATGAATTGCTGCTGCCGCGATACCGCTGTCGGGGGCAAGGCGTGAAAGTTCCGCAACCGCCAAATCCAGCGCGGGATAAGCAAAGCCATGGCTCGCGTCGATCCGAACTGCCGCGCGCCCTGCCGGCTCCACCCTCGGCACGGCGAAGCCGTCGACCTTGCCCGAGGCCGCTTGTCCTGCGTAGGCCGGAAGCCGCGACAGGCCATGGCCAGGCTGCCCGTCCGCCTCCGCTGCGACGAGAGCCTTTGCGACGGACCCGGCGTTCGCGGGGCTGGTGCGGTGGGCCGTGAGCACCGCGTGGGCAAGATCTCGCGCTGCTTCCAGGGTGAGCGTTACGGAACTCATCGGCCCTCTCTCTCTTCCAGGACGCGGCGCACGTTCCTGGCGGTGACGGCGCTGACGCGCCGGTTCGCCTCTTGGGTCACGCCAGCGATGTGCGGTGTGAGGATCAGATTCTCCAGGCCCCGGAACCTTACCCCGGCCTCGGCGGTCAAGGGCTCCGTCTCGAAGACATCCAGGGCCGCGCCAGCCAAGCGGCCGGCGCGCAACGCCTCGGCAAGCGCAGCTTCGTCCACCACGCCGCCGCGCGCCGCGTTGATCACCACTGCGCCGGGCCGCATCCGGCCAAGCGCTCTTTTATCGATGAGATGGCGGGTGGCCTCGGTCAAGGGAACGTGCAGGCTGACGGCCTCCACGCTTTCCAGCATCTCGTCGAAGTTCATCTGGGTAACGCCCTCTCGGCCCCACGCCGGGTCGCCGGCTGGCACGAAGGGGTCGCAGGCCACGACCTCCATGCCCAGCGCCTTGGCCCGCCGTGCCGTCTCCCGCGCGATAGCGCCAAAGCCCACCAGGCCCAGCTTGCGCCTGGAAACCTCCAGGCCCATTAGCCGGGTGCGCGGCCAAGCGCCGGAGATCATCTCCGCCGTGGCCCCGAAGGTTCCGCGCAACAAGACGAAAAGGCTCGCGATCACATATTCGGCGACAGCGGTGTCGTTCGCCCCGGTCGCCGGACAAACGGGAATCCCCCGTGCCCGGCATGCCTCCAGGTCGATGTTGTCGAGGCCCACCCCCAGGCGCCCGACAACCTCGAGAGCGGGATAGACCTCCAAGAGCGCGCCCCGCACTTGGGTGCGGTTGCGCACGATCAGCGCCCGTGCCTCTGCGCCAAGCCCCGCGAGATCCTCGGGACTGTCAACCAGCTCCGGGTCATAGACGAGCGACCAGTCCGCCGAGAGATCGGCGATAGCCGCTTCGTCCATGAACTCGCTGATGACGATATCGGGCATCCACCGCCTTTCCGCCGGCCCACCCTTCCCCGCCCTGGCCGCCGGCCCGGGTGAGGTGAAGCCCTAAGCGCTGCGATAGAGCTTCGTCATTACGAATTCGCGGTGCTTCAGGGTCTCGGCGGCGGTGAGCCGTCCGTTGCAGGTCCTAAGCGTGATGTCGATCAAGGCCTCGCCGGCCTGGTCGAGGTCCATCTCGCCGCGCAGGATGCCCGAACAATCCAGGTCCACGTGCTCGCCCATCTCGCGCACGGTCTTCGGATTGGCGGTCAGCTTGATCACCGGCTCGATTGGGTTGCCGATGATGTTGCCCTGTCCGGTCGGGAAGAGATGCACCACGAAGCCGGCCGCCGCCTGCAGCGTCACGCACTCCGCCGCCGCGGAGGAGGTGTCCATGAAATAGAGGCCCGGACCCTTCTCCGGCGCTTCGGCAGGTTCAAGCACGTCGATGAACTTCGCCGACTTCCCGATCTTCTGCAGGTTGCCGAAGGCTTTTTCCTCGATGGTGGTCAGCCCGCCGGCGATGTTGCCCTTGGTCGGCTGGCTCTCGGAGAGATCGGAGGTCTTGTGCGGCTCGATCACCTCGTCCATGTAGGCCTGCCAGGTGTTTAGGAACTTCTCGGCCACTTCCGGGGTGGCTGCGCGGGTGGCGCAAACCTGCTCCGCGCCGGTCAGTTCGGAGGTTTCGCCGAAGCAGGTGGTGGCGCCCAGGACGTCCACCTTGTCGATGAAGTTCCCGACCGTGGGGCAGGACGCCAGGCCGGAGGTGGTGTCAGACTCGCCGCATTTGGTGGAAACCCAAAGCTCGTTCAGGCCGCAGGGCTCGCGCTGCAGCTCGCTGGCCTGCTGCACGAACTCCTTGGCCCGGCGCGAGGCGTCGGCGACCACCTTGATCTCGCCGTGACCTTCGATCGCGAAGCCCTCCACCGGCTTGCCGGTCTTGGCGATGCCCTCCACCACGCGGCCGGTCCAGCCGGGCTCGATCCCGATCACGATGACCGCCGCCACGTTGGGGTTGCAGCCGGTGCCGATCAGGGTGCGGAAGTGCAGCTCCAAATCCTCGCCGAATTGGAGTCGGCCATAGTGGTGGGGCAGGGAAAGGCAGCCCTCGATGTTATTGGCGACCTTCTCGCAGGCCGCGTTCGACAGGTCGTCGAGCGGCAGAATGACGACGTGGTTGCGCACGCCGACGCGCCCGTTCTCGCGGCGAAAACCCAGGAAGTTCCGTTCGGCCATGATGCTCACCACTTCTTCGTCTTGACGTTCTGGACATGGGCGTGACCGCCCTTTTCGATGCCGGCCACGGCGCGTCCGATATCGTGACCGTACTTGATGATCGTGTCGCCTTCGGCGATGTCCGCGAGCGCCACCTTGTGCCCCAGCGGGATCGGCGCCTTGGCGGCCACCTTGATGCGCTCGTCGGTTTCCATGACCCAGCCTTCAAGGTCGTCGCCGGCCTTGACGTCCTCGACGACGACCACGCCGACCGTGTCGACCGCGTCGTGAACGATGAAATGGGGAGCTGCCATAACCCTTCCGTCTCCTCTCGATTTGCCCGGCGCGACAGGCTTGCCCGCGCCCCACAGGTTCGCGGCGCGAAATTATGCTTTGCGGCGCGATTTATATATCTTATGTCTTATATAAGACTTAGGCGCAGCCTCTCGTCAACGCCATTTTCAAGGATCGGCCCGATGATCGCCCAGATGGACAATCCGCCGCCCCGCGAGAAGCGCGCCCTGGGCTTCAAGCCGCTCTATGGCCAGGTGCGCGATATCTTGGTGGCGCGCCTGATCGAAGGGGTCTGGAAGCCGGGTGATCCGCTGCCCAGCGAGTTTCAGCTCGCCGAGGAATTGGGCGTGAGCCAGGGCACCATGCGCAAGGCGCTCGACGAACTGGTGGGCCGGAACCTCTTGGTGCGCCGTCAGGGCCGCGGGACCTTCGTGGCTCGCCACGACCAGCAGCGCGCCCTCTTTCACTTCTTCAAGCTGGAGCCGAACGACCGCTCCCGCCGCCTTCCCACGAGTCAGGTCCTCGGTGTCGCGACAGGCACGGCGGACAACGCCGAGCGAGAAGCCTTGAGCCTTGACGCGGGGGTGAAGGTCATCCGTGTGGAGCGGTTGCGCTTCTTCGAGGGCAAGGCCATCGTTCGGGAGCGCATATCCCTGCCGCGAGCGATCTTCGCCGGCATCGAGGAGCGCGAGGCCCTTCCCAATACGCTCTACGCGCTCTATGCGCTTGACTACGGGGTGACCGTGGCGGAAGCGCGCGAAGAGCTGCGCGCCGTGGCGGCGGGACCGGAGGACGCCCGCGACCTGGGCCTTGCCCCCGGCACGCCGCTTCTGGAGATCCGCCGTGTCGCGGTCGCCTTGGATGGGCGGCCGGTGGAGCTGCGCGTCAGCCGCTGCGACACGGGCCATTGCCGCTATGTCGCGGATCTGAGGTAGGGGCCGAGCGCACCGCCCGAAAACGCACCTCTCCTCAAAAAAGAGGCCCCTGTCCAGGGGAAGGGACGAGGGGCCAAAGCGCTTAACAGGGGAAGAATAAGTTCTCGACACACTAGACATAGGGCCGTTGGCGGCGGGGCATTGTGAGGCCCTTCACAATCGGGAAAAAAATCTTCATTCGAGGGTATGAATTCGTGGGATCGCAAGCCGCCTGGCTGCGGCCACCTACTGCGTCGGCGCGCTTGCCCGAAAGGCCAAATCGGGATACCTTCAGCCCCGCGATAAGAAAGAAAATAACGTGAATTTTGGGAGGCTGGAGTCACCAAAACCGCGCTACCGGAATGGGTTATGCCCGACGGACGCGGCCTCCAGACCGAGGACGAGCGGACCGGCGATACGGGCCGTGGGGATGCGCGAAGCGCGGTGAAGTGCCGTTGCCTCGCAAAAGAAGCCTTGGGTCACCGAAGGGAGGGCGAGGATGGACAAGCCTGGCGAAAAACACGGCGGCGGCGGCAGGCAGCGCGCCTTCAATAACGTCGCTGTTGCGGTAATGGTTGTGGTTATCGTCGTCGCCGCCTTGGCTTGGGGCGGGATGGTTTTCGATCTTCTGCCCTTCTAGGGTCCGTGCTGCCCCTAGGGGCCACAGTTCAGGACAGAGAGTGATATGCAAACCACCACTTCGCAACCCGGCGTGAATTCCGGAACGCTCGCGGGCGTGATCGCGCCGGTATTGACGCCGTTCGACTCACGTTTCGAAGTCGATACGCCACGTTTCCTGGCCCATTGCCGATGGCTGCTAGCCCATGGCTGCAGCGCCCTGGCCCCCTTCGGGACGACCAGCGAGGCAACCTCTCTTTCCACCGCCGAGCGCCGCCGGCTCTTGGAGGAAATGGTGCAGGGCGGCATCGATCCGGCACTGCTTCTGCCGGGCACCGGCACCTGCTCTCTGGCGGAGACGCTGGACCTAACGCGCCAAGCGGTCGAGCTTGGCTGCGCGGGTGTGCTCACCTTGCCGCCTTTCTATTACAAGTCCGTCAGCGACGAGGGGCTGTTCGCCTATTTCTCGAGCTTGATCGACAAGCTGGGCGATGACCGCTTGCGGGTCTACCTCTACCACATTCCGCCGATCGCTCAGGTCGGCTTCAGCCTGCCCTTGGTTTCTCGCCTGATCGAGGCCTATCCGGGGATCGTCGTCGGGCTGAAGGATAGCTCCGGCGATTGGTCCAACACGCGTGCCATGATCGAGGCGCATCCGGACTTCGCGGTCTTCCCCGGCTCCGAGGCGTTTTTGCTGGATGGTCTGAGGTCCGGCATGTCCGGCTGCATCAGCGCGACGGTGAACGTCAATCCTGGCGCCATTCGCGAAGTCTTTGATTCTTGGCAGGCTCCCGAAGCGGACGAGCTGCAGGCCGGAATCACCGCGGCCCGCAAGGCGGTGCAAAGCTACCCGCTGGTCCAGGCCTTGAAGTACCTGCTGGCTCACTACCTCGGCGATCCGGAATGGCGGCGCACACGGCCGCCCTTCCAGGACCTCCCCGAGGAACAGGGGCAGGCCCTGGTCGCCGCCTTGGAAGGCGAACTCGGGTTCCGCATGGCGGCCGAGTAGAACGGGGCGCGCGGAGATGCCGGACTCCGGCCCGGATAAGGGCATGCGGCGCGGCCTAACCAAGTATGGCGACGAGGCCTTCTCGCTTTTCCTGCGCAAGGCCTTCATCAAGGCGATGGGGTATTCCGACGATGCGCTCGGCCGCCCAATCGTTGGGATCGCCAACACGGGCAGCGGTTACAATCCTTGCCACCGCACCATGCCGGAACTGGTGGAGGCAGTGGGGCGCGGCGTGATGCTGGCGGGCGGTCTGCCCATCGATTTTCCCACCATCTCGCTGCACGAGTCCTTCGCCCAGCCCACCTCGATGCTCTATCGCAACCTTATGTCCATGGACACCGAGGAGATGATCGGCGCCCAGCCCATGGACGCCGTGGTCCTGATCGGGGGGTGCGACAAGACGGTGCCGGCCCAGCTCTTGGCCGCGGCCAGCGCGGGGGTTCCGGCGATCCAAGTGGTCACAGGGCCGATGATGACCGGGAGCCACCGGGGTGAGCGGCTGGGGGCCTGCACTGATTGCCGGCGCTTCTGGGGGCTTCATCGTGCCGGCGAGATCGGGGCGGAAGAGATCGACGAGATCGGCGGCAAGCTCTGCCCCACCGCGGGCACCTGCATGGTGATGGGCACCGCCAGCACCATGGCGCTGATGACGGAAGCCCTGGGCATGATGCTGCCCGGCGGTGCCGCGATCCCGGCGGTGGAGGCCGACCGCTTGCGTCATGCCGAGGCTAGCGGGGTGCGGGCCGTCGCGCTGGCCGCGGAAAGCCTGACTCCTGATCTAGTGATGACGCCTGCCGCCTTTCACAACGCGCTGGCGGTCCTGCAGGCAATCGGCGGCTCGACCAATGCCCTGGTGCACTTCGCGGCCATTGCCGGCAGGCTCGGGATCAAACTCGACCTCGGTGCGTTCGACCGGCTAGGCCGGGACGTTCCGGTGCTGGTCGACCTCAAGCCCTCCGGCCAGTTCTACATGGAGGACCTGCATAAGGCCGGCGGGCTTCGCCCGATCCTCCACCAACTGCGCCCGTGGCTCGATCTGGAGTGCCTCACGGTCACCGGCCGCACGCTGGGCGAGGAACTGGAGGCGGGACCGGAGGCGTGGCCGCAAGACGTGGTGCGCACGAAGGAGGACCCGCTGTGCCGTGAGGGCGGGATTGTGGTCCTGAATGGAAACCTCGCGCCGGATGGCGCCGTTCTGAAGCAATCCAGCGCCTCGCCGGGTTTGATGAGCCACACCGGACGGGCGGTGGTTTTCGACTCGCTCGAGGATCTAGCCGCCCGCATCGACGACCCGGATCTGGATGTCTCGGCCGAGGATGTGCTGGTGCTCAGGAACGCCGGGCCGAAGGGCGCGCGGGGCATGCCGGAGGCTGGCTACATCCCGATCCCCAAAAAGCTGGCCCAGGCAGGTGTGCGAGACATGCTGCGCCTATCTGATGCGCGAATGAGCGGCACGGCTTTCGGCACGGTCGTCCTGCACATCTGTCCCGAAGCCGCGGTTGGCGGTCCTCTGGCCTTGGTGCGCGATGGCGACCGGATCTCCATCGACGTCGCGGCCCGCAGCCTGACGCTGGACGTCCCCGAGTCCGAGCTTGAAGAGCGCCGGCCCGAGTGGGCGCCGCCGCCACTCGCCGCCACGCGGGGCTACAAAGCGCTGCATCTGGTTCACGTGCTGCAGGCTGACGCGGGCTGCGATCTCGATTTCCTGACGGCGAAGCCCACAGGGGCCACGACGCCCGAGGCGTAGGGTTACCCTTCGCCGGCGCTTGCCTGGTAAATCTCCAGGGCTTGCGGCATCAAGCGCTCAAGCCGTTCGATGCGATTGCCCGAGGATGGGTGCGTGGAGAGGAACTCCGGCGGGGCTTGTCTCTCCAAGGCCGCGAAGTTGCGCCACAGCTCCACCGCCGCTCTGGGGTCGTACCCGGCGCGGGCCATGTAGAGCAGGCCGATCTCATCAGCTTCGGCCTCTTGCTCCCGGCCAAAGGGCAGCACGATGCCCAGCGTGGCGGCTTCCGCGAGCACATCGGTGGCTTGGGCCATCTCCGGGCCACCCAGCGCGGCACCGACCTGCAGGCCGGTCTGGAGGACGATATCGCGCGATAGGCGCTCCGCGCTATGGCGCGCCACGGCGTGGGCGATCTCGTGGCCGATCACGGCGGCCAGTTGATCGTCCGTTTCGGCGACCTCGAACAGCCCGGTGTAGACCGCTACCTTGCCGCCGGGAAGGGCGAAGGCATTGGGGTTCGGGTCCTCGATGACATTGAACTCCCAGTCAAGGTAGGGTGCGTGGCTGACGGCGGCGATGCGCTGGCCCATCTCTTCCACCCGCTTGACGTCGGGGGAACTCTTGGGCTCCACGTCGCTGCTGGCGAGGATCGAGCGATAGGCGCTATCGCCCATAGTCGCCGCTTGCTCGTCGGATATGATGATGAACTGCTGACGCCCGGTGACCGGCGTCTCGGCGCAAGCCCCTAGGGCCGCGGCCAGCGCGAGTGCCAGGATCGGGAAGCGGAGCCCGCCCCTCATGTTGCCTTGTCGGCCCGGCGCTCCTTGACGCGGGCCAGCACGGCGCGTTTCTCTTCTGCGGCGAGGATCGGCCATTCACGGATCTCGTCGATGGTGCGCGCGCAGCCGATACAAAGACCGTTGCTGTCATCCATCTGGCAGATGCTGATGCAAGGGGAAACGACGGAAGTGTCGAGCGGCATGCTCAGCCTGGCGCGCCGCCGCGCCCGCCTTTCCATCCTGTCCTCGCGCTCCATGACTCGGATCTCCATCCACGCCCGGTTGCAGCATATAAGCGAGGTTGGGCGATTTGGCTAGTCGGAGTCTACGCGCCGATTGCGGAGAAATCGGAAAGCCCTATCATCGCGGGCGGGACGGAAGCGAGGTGAGGGCATGCTGCGCCGGGCGCGGCTGATTAGCGGCATCATTCTTATGGTTTTCGTGGCGAGCCACCTGGTGAACCACGCCGCTGGACTGGTGTCGCTTCAGGCGATGGAGTCGGGGCGCGCCGCCTTTATCGCTGTCTGGCGCAGTCTGCCGGGCAGCTTAGCGCTTTATGGGGCGATCGCTGTTCATGTGGCGCTCGCCTTCTGGGCGATCTATCAGCGGCGAAGTTTGCGCATGACTTTCGCCGAGGCGGCGCAGTTGGGCCTTGGGCTTGCCATTGTTCCACTGATCGCCCTGCATGTCGCCGGAACGCGTGGAGGTGCCGCGTTCGCCGGCGCGGAGCCGACCTATGGCTCGATCCTTTTGATCTATTTCGAATTGGCGCCTTCCGAAGGCTACAAGCAGGCCTTCACGACCCTGGTGATCTGGCTGCATGGCTGCCTGGGCTTGCATCTCTGGTTGCGTTTCCGGCGCGTCTACCGGCGCATGCAGCCTTATTTGTTGGTCGGGGCCGTGGTGCTGCCCTTGATCGGATTGCTGGGGGCCTGGTCCGGGGGGCAGGAGGTCTTGCGTCTGAGCGCTTCTGGTGCCTGGGCGGCGGAGGCGGAGATTCTGCGGACCCTGAACCAGCCGGAGCGGCTGCGGATTGTCGGCGAGATGGAGACCGCCACGCTGGCGACCTTCGCCTTGCTGCTGCTGGCGACCGCGCTCGCCCGGATCGCGCGCTATTGGTTCGAGCATCGCGGCGGCCAGCTGAAGATCGGCTATCCGGACGGCAGCCGCGCAACCCTGCCCAAAGGCGGCAGCATTCTCGACGCGAGCCGGCTCGCCAGCATCCCTCACGCCTCCCTCTGCGGCGGGCGAGGACGCTGCTCCACATGCAGGGTGCGGGTCGGTCTTGGCGGCGACAGGCTTCCGCCGCCCAGCGCCGAAGAGAGCCGTGTCCTGGCTCGCGTCGGTGCCGCGCCGAATGTGCGCCTTGCCTGCCAGACCCGGCCAACGGCCGACGTAGAGGTGACGCCGCTTTTGTCCGCCGGGGCCACCAGGGCCGGGCGCGGGGCCGGGCAGGCCGTGACACGCCAGGGCCATAGCCAAGGCGAGGAGCGCGAGATCGCAATTCTCTTCGCCGATCTACGCGGCTTCACCCGGATTGCCGAGCACAAGCTGCCCTATGACGTGGTCTTCCTCCTGAATCGCTATTTTCAGGCGATGGGCGACGCGGTCGAGCAGGCGGGCGGGCGCGTCGACAAGTTCATTGGCGACGGTGTAATGGCTTTGTTCGGCATCGGAGCCGCGGCCCAGAGCTCAGCAAATGACGGCAGCCTGGCTGCCTTGCGCGCGGCGCGGGGGATGGCCGAGCAGCTCGTTCAGCTCAATCGTGCCCTCGACCATGACCTTTCCGAGCCTCTGCGCATCGGGATCGGGATCCACGTGGGGCCGGTGATCGTCGGCGAAATGGGCAGCGGGCAGGCCACGTCCCTGACCGCGATCGGCGATGCTGTGAACACGGCCAGCCGCCTGGAGGCGGCGACCAAGGACTTCGGCGCGCAGCTCGTGGTCTCAGCCGAGGTGGCGAAGCGCGCCGGAGCCGATCTCTCTTTCGCGCGCCCGGAGCAAATCCGCGTCCGCGGCCGCGAGCGGCCCCTGGATGTCTGGGTGGTCGAGGATGCGCTGAAGCTTCCTCTTTAGCGGGGCAAAGATGCCTCTATGGCCGCGGTGATGCGGCGGTCGTTGGGTTTCACGCCCGATGGCCAGGACGCCACTACACGGCCGTCAGGGTCGATCAGAAACTTATGAAAGTTCCAGCGCGGCACACCTTCGCGACCGAGGCTGCTTGCGATCCATCGATAGAGGGGATGGGCATCTTCGCCTTTGACCATCTGCTTTTCCGTCATCGGAAAGTCGATGTCGTAATTCACTTCGCAGAACGTCTTAACCTCCGCCGCGGTATCGTACTCTTGGCCGCCGAAGTTGTCGGAGGGCACGCCCAAGACGACGAATCCGCGACCACGGTAAGCCTCCCACAAGGATTGCAGAGCCTCGTACTGCGGCGTGAAAGCGCAAAATGACGCGGTGTTGACGAGAAGAACGGACTGACCTGCGAAGCTGGACATGGGCAGGGATTCGCCCTCTATCGAAGTGAAGGCGAAATCGTGGGCGCTTTCGGCTTTCGCGTTCGACGCGGAAGAGAAAACGATTAGAGCAACGATCAATAGAGCCGCGAACGCTCCGAGACCGCTAGAGTTATGCAGGTGGGTCTTCATGCCAAGCATTCCAAAGCCACGGTCAAAATCCGCACGAGCTTGAAATAGGCCCAACTGACCGGGAGGGAAGTCCTGACGTTGCGAGCAGGGGAGCCTAATTCTCGACCGCGCCGCCTGTTTCCGCCAATTCTCCTTCGATCTCATCGGACGTGCCTGCATCGACCACCTTTAGGGCAAGGCTGTATTCGAACCCCTGCCGGGCCAGGGAAGCAAGATCGCGCGTGCGCCGCTCCGCCCTTTCCTCCGCCGGCCGGTAAGGGCCAAGCCGCCGCCGCCTGGCATAGGTAAGGGCAGCCGCCAGGTCAGGCTCGGCGACGTCGCGGGCGAGTTGATGCAAGGCCTGGGCAATGTCGTCCTCGCCGACCCCCTTGGCCGCCAAGCGCGCGGCGATCCCACGGCGCGAAACGCCACGCCTGTTGAGGCTCACACCCCGTGTCTCCGCGTAGAGTTTGTCGTCGAGCAAGCTGGCGCGTTTCAATCTCGTGATCAGCGCCTCGACCGCCGCCTCACCCGCGTTTGGGTCCTCGCCGCCGTGCGACGCGGCGCGGGCGATGCGGCGCAGAAGGACGCGGCGCAGGTTCTCCGCTGAGCTGGCGTAGCGCTCAAGATAGGACAGGGCCGCCCGCTCCAGCGCTTCGGGTGTCGCGGGCTTCGGTCGCCGCCGGGGTTTCTTTCGGGCCGTGGTGTCGCTGCTCATGGCCCGACCAATCTGCCATGCTTCTTCGCCGCTGGGGAGAGGCGGCGCGGTGCTTGCGGAGAACCGCGCGGGCGGCTATGTCAACCGCCATGACCGAAACCTCTCAAAGTCCGCGCCTGCCGCAGCCGGTGGCGACGCTGGGGCCGCGCCACATGGGGCGGATCAACGGCCGGGGCCTCTGGACCCTTTATGTGAAGGAGGTGCGGCGCTTCCTGAATGTCTTCACCCAAACGGTCATGGCGCCAATGGTGACCATGCTCCTGTTCCTCGCGATCTTCACCCTTGCGCTGGGGCGGGACAATGTGACCTTCGGAGAGATTTCCTACGCGGAGTTCCTGGCGCCGGGCTTGGTGATGATGGCGGTGATCCAGAACGCCTTCGCAAACACCTCCTCCTCCCTGCTGATCGGCAAGATACAGGGCAACATCGTCGACGTGCTCATGCCACCGCTGTCGGCGAGCGAACTCACCCTTGGCTTCGTCGGCGGCGGTGTCACCCGCGGCATCGTTGTCGGAGTCGCGGTGACCCTTGGCATGTGGCTATTTGTGCCGATCCGCATTCACGATCCGCTGGCGATCGCCTGGTTTGGGATTAACGCGGCGGTCATGCTGTCGTTGCTTGGCATGATCGGGGGAATCTGGGCGGACAAGTTCGATCACATCGCGGCGGTGACGAACTTCGTCATCGTGCCGTTTTCCTTCCTGTCCGGCACCTTCTACTCCATCGAGCGCTTGCCGGAGACTTGGAAGTTCGTCGCGCACTTGAACCCCTTCTTCTACCAGATCGACGGCTTCCGCTATGGCTTCCTCGGCCAGCACGATAGCAATCTGGTCATCGGTGCCGTCTTTGTCGGGGGCGTCAATCTTTGCCTTTGGCTGCTGGTGCACCGGATGTTCGCCAGCGGCTACAAGCTGAAGCCGTGATGGGCGGCCAGGGCCCGTCCTGGTCGGCGCCGCGCGATCTGCGGCCGGTCAATTGGCGGGGGTTCTGGACGCTCTACCGCCGCGCGGCCTTGCGCTATCTGCGCTCGCTGCCGGAGGACGTCGGAGGACCCTTGGTGTCCTCCATGCTGTTTCTGATCGTCTTCTCAATGGCCTGGGGTGCGGCGGGCGGAGAGCCTATCCGGGGCGTGGATCCGGTCACCTTCATCGCGCCCGGGATCGCCGCCTACGCGCTCTTCCATGGCGCCTTCGAGAACAGCGCCTTTCCCACCATCCACGATAAGCTGGAGGGCATCGTGCAAGACGTGCTGGGCGCGCCGCTGACGCCGCTGGAGATGGTCGCGGGCTATGTTTTGCCCGCCGCCACCGGCGGCTTGGTGACCGGAGCCATCATTCTTGGCGTGATGCGCATCTTCGTCGAGATCCCCTTGGCGGCGCCGCTCTATGTGTTGGGGTTCGGCGTGCTTGGCGCCATGCTCTTCGCGTTCCTTGGGTTTCTGGCAGGCCTATGGGCGAGGAAATGGGACCGCTACAGCGTGGTCGACACCTTCCTGATTTTGCCCCTGGGGCTGCTCTCGGGGACCTTCTTTCCGCTGGCGGCCTTGCCGGAAATGGGGCAAAGCCTGATCCTCGCCAACCCGGTTTTCTACGCCGTTGACGGGTTCCGTGCGGGATTTCTGGGTCAGCCGCAAGCGCCGCTTCTGGCTGGCGCGGCGGTGCTCTTGGGGCTTTGCGCGCTTTTGGCCATGACGTCTTGGATCCTGGTTGCGCGCGGGTACCGTCTGAAGCCCTAGATCTGCCCGCCGCCTCGTTGATCCTAAGGGGGCTGGTCGTTGACTTGCGCCCGCCGAACCGGCATCGTCCCGGCTTTCCTAGTCATACGTATTGGGAGTGACGGCCGTGAGTAGCGCCTTGATGAACACCTATGGTCAGCGAGACCTCGCTTTCGAGCGGGGGGAGGGTCCCTATCTCTTCGCGACCGACGGGCGACGCTACCTGGACTTCGCCAGCGGTATCGCTGTCACCGCCTTGGGTCACAGCCATCCCCATCTTGTCGCCGCGCTCACCGAACAAGCGGGCAAGCTTTGGCATTGCTCCAACCTCTTCCGGATTCCGGCGGGCGAGCGCCTGGCGGAGCGGCTGGTGGAAAACTCCTTCGCCGATAAGGCCTTCTTCTGCAACTCCGGCCTCGAGGCTTTCGAGGCTGCGGCGAAGCTCACCCGCAAGTACTTCTCGCATATTGGCCAGCCGGGGCGCTGGCGGATTCTGGCGCTCCAAGGGTCCTTTCACGGCCGCTCGCTCTCGGCCATCGCCGCCTCGGGGAACCCGAAGTATCTCGAAGGCTTCGGTCCGGTGAACCCCGGCTTCGCTCAGGCGGCGTTCGGCAACCTCAACGAGCTGCGCGCGGCGATCACCGACGATCTTGCCGCCATCATCGTCGAGCCGGTCCAGGGCGAAGGCGGTATTCGCACCGCGCAGCTCGACTTTCTGAGGGCGGTTCGGGAAGTCTGCGACGAGTTCGGCTTGTTGCTGATCTTCGACGAAATTCAGTGCGGCATGGGCCGCACGGGCAAGCTCTACGCCCACGAATGGGCCGGGATCGCCCCGGATATCATGATGCTGGCGAAAGGTTTGGGCGGCGGGTTCCCGATTGGCGCGGTGCTGGCGACCGACAAGGTCGCCGCGGCCTTCACGCCCGGCGTCCATGGCACGACCTTCGGCGGAAACCCCTTGGCCATGGCCTGTGGCAACGCCGTGCTGGACGTGATCCTGGAGGAGGGCTTCCTGCCGGACGTGGATCGGATCGCCCGCCTTCTGTGGGAGGAACTGCAGGCGCTCGCCGCGCGCCATCCAAGCGTTCTCGCCGAGGCGCGCGGCGCCGGCTTGATGCTGGGTCTGCGCTGCCATGCCCCCAACGGCGAATTGATGAAGCTCTTGCGCGACAACGGCCTGTTGACCGTGACCGCGGCGGAGAACGTGGTGCGCTTGCTGCCGCCGCTTATCATCGGCGAGGCGCAGGTGGCCGAGGCCATCGACATCCTCGATCGGTCCTGCGCCGGCCTGGCGCAGGCGGCGGAATAATCGCGAGTTTTGAAGCGCGATGGCCGACCTAAAGCACTTCCTCGATCTCGACCAGTTGGATAGCTCTACTCTGCGGTCGATCCTGGACCTGGGCGAGGGCTGCAAGGCCCGCGGGGCCGGCAGCGGCAAGCCGCTGGCCGACAAGTCCCTTGCGATGATTTTCGAGAAGCCCTCGACCCGAACACGCGTTTCCTTCGAGATGGGGATTCGCCAACTGGGCGGCGAGGCCGTGGTGCTGGAGCCAAGCTCGACACAGCTCGGCCGGGGCGAAACCATCGCGGACACGGCGCGCGTGCTTTCGCGCTACGTGGACGCCATCATGCTGCGCACCACGAAGGAAGATAAGCTCTTGGAGTTGGCGGAGTACGCCAGCGTGCCGGTGATCAACGGCCTCACCGACCGCACCCATCCCTGCCAGCTCATGGCCGACGTCATGACCTTCGAGCAGCATCGCGGACCCATCGCAGGCAAGGTCGTTGCCTGGTGCGGGGATGGAAACAACATGGCCGCGTCCTGGATTCACGCGGCGGTGCGCTTTGGTTTCGAGCTGCGCCTGGCCTGCCCGGACTCGCTTTCGCCGCCGCCGGACGTGCTGGAATGGGCGAATCGGGAAGGCGGGCGTATTGTCGTCACGGATGACGCCGCCGCCGCTGTCGCGGGAGCGGATTGCGTCGTCACGGATACCTGGGTTTCCATGGGCGATGACGTTGGCGATTCCATTCGGCGGCGCAACATACTCAAGAGCTATCAAGTCGACGAGGAACTGATGGCGTGCGCCAAGCCCGATGCCATATTCATGCACTGCTTGCCGGCCCACCGCGGCCAAGAGGTCACCGAAGGCGTAATCGATGGCCCGCAATCGGTCATTTGGGACGAGGCGGAGAACCGTTTGCACGCCCAGAAGGGCATTCTGCTCTGGTGCCTCGGCTGATGGCGGAGGGTGCTGGAACGGCTCCGGGATCAAGCGACACCGCTCCCGACGATTTGATTCTGCCTTTCGTGATCGAGAGCTCGGGCATTCGCGGGCGCTTGCTCCGGCTCGGGGCGCCGATCGATACCATCCTGCGGCGCCCGGACTATCCGGATCCGGTGGCCACCCTGCTGGGCGAGCTTGCGGCCTTGGGTACCATCCTGGCCAGCACTCTGAAGTATGACGGCGTCTTCACCATACAGGCTCAGGGCTCCGACCCCATTCGCACCATGGTCGCGGATGTCACCAGCGGCGGGGATATTCGCGGCTACGCGGGCTATGACGCCGAGGCTGTCAAAGCGCTGGAAGCCGAAGCCCCCTTGCCGCCCTTCGAGACCGGGCCTTGGCTCGGCGGAGGCCATCTGGCCTTCACGGTGGATCAGGGCGAGGATACCCAGCGCTATCAGGGAATCGTGGAGCTGGCGGGGCCGCGCCTGGCCGATTGTCTGCTGCACTATTTCCGGCAGTCCCAACAGGTGAACGCCGGCATTCTCGTCGCCACGGCGCGGGATCCGGAAAGTGGAGCCTGGCGAGCGGGGTCGCTGTTGATCGAACGCATCCCCAAGAGCGCCCAGGAACTGGCCGACAGCGTCAGCGAAGAGGATTGGCGTCGCGCCCTGATCTTGATGGCAAGCTGCACCGAAGCGGAGCTTCTGGACCCCAAGCTGCCCGGCGAACACCTACTCTACCGGCTGTTTCACGAAGACGGTGTCCGGGTGTTTGAGACCCGCGATCTGAGGGTCGGCTGCCGCTGCACCCGCGAGCGCGTGGCCAACATCCTGCGCTCCTTCCCCCGTGGGGAAGTCGAGGATCTCAAGGTCGATGGGGAGGTGGTGATGAATTGCGAATTCTGTAACCACGCCTTTCGCTTCGATTCCTTGGAACTCGACCGCATCTACGAGATGGGCTCGGGTTCGGGCTCGGATAGCGAAACGGCGCCTTAGGATCTCTATGAGCAGTTCGGATTCCCAAGCTCCGCGCCGTTTCCTTGCCCCTCTCTTCTTGGCGCTTGTCTTCCTGGGCGCTTGTGCCACGGAGCCTCCGCCCCGGGATTTCCCGGAGATCGGATTCGCGCACCTTGCCCCGATACAGCTGGATGTGGGGACGATCGAGGTGGAGCGGCTCGACCGCCCGAGCGGGCAGCCGCCCCGGGTGGACCATCTTTTCCCGAACCCGCCGGGCGAGGTAGCCGAAACCTGGGCGCGAGAACGACTGGAAGCCGCCGCGCCCGGGAGCGCGAACACCGCCCAGGTTCTGATCCGGGAAGCCTCGGTGATCGAGGTGCCCCTGCCCCGCACGCCGGGGATCAAGGGTGCGTTCACCACCGATCAATCCGAACGCTATGACGCTAAGGTCGCAATCGATGTGCGGATTTTCGATGCTTACGGAAACTTCCTGGGCAACGCCGAGGCCGAAGCGCTGCGGTCCTTGACCCTGCCGGAGGATGCCACCCTCGGCGAACGCGAGGATGCCTGGTTCAGGATGACGGAAACCCTTTTCCGCGACTTAGACCGGGAATTGGAGAACAACATCCGAGGCGCTCTCTACAGCTATGTGCTGAATTGAAGGCACTCACGCAGCCGCCCAATCGATGATCTTCCGCAGCAGGGTTTCGCAGGCGACGACCTGGGAAATCTCGATGAACTCGTTGGGCTGGTGGGCCTGATCGATTGAGCCGGGTCCGCAGACGACCGTGGAAAAGCCCGCCTCTTGAAAAAGACCCCCCTCCGTCCCGAAGGCCACCGCGTAGGTAGCGTTTTGTCCTGTCAGGAGGCGCAGGAGCTGCTCGGCGGCGCCACCGGCTTCCGGCGCGAGGGGCGTGACGGCGGCAAGAGATTCCGTCACGATATTCGCCTCCGGCGCAACTTCGCGCAGCTCTGGCAGCACGGTCTCCTGGGCGAAACGCTCGAATCGGGCAAGGATCGCCGGGATGTCGTCACCCGGCACGGCGCGGAACTCCCATTTGAAGGTGCAGTGGGCTGGAATGATATTGAGGGCGGTTCCGCCCTCGATCTCGCCAACCTGAAACGAGGTGTAGGGCGGCTCGAAGCGGGTGTCGGCGGGCGGGGCGGCCTTGTGCTCGCGGGCCATCTCGTCAATGAAGGAAATCAGGCGCGCGGCGGCGACGATGGCGCTGGCACCGCGCTGCGGCTGACTGGAATGGGCCGGTCGCCCCGTCACCGCGGTCTGAAACCCGTTCACCCCCTTATGGGCGTTGACGATCTTGAGGTCGGTTGGCTCGCCGATGAGGACGAGGGCCGGCGGAGGAAGATTCGCCTTCAAGTCGGCGATCAATCCCCCGACGCCGATGCAGCCCAATTCCTCGTCGTAGGAGATCGCGAAGTGGATCGGTTTGGAAAGCGTGCGGCTTAGCATCTCCGGCACTAGGGCCAAGCCGGCTGCGAGGAAGCTCTTCATGTCAGAAGTGCCGCGGCCGTAAAGGCGGCCATCGCGCTCCACCACTTGAAACGGGTCGCTGTCCCAATCCTGGCCCGCCACGGGGACCACGTCGCTGTGTCCGGAAAGCACGATCCCGCCGGCGATTTCCGGCCCGACCGTCGCGAAGAGGTTGGCCTTGGCGCCGCTTGCATCGAAGGTGCGCCGCGTGGGCACCCCGTGTTCGGCGAAATAACCCTCCACCCAGTCGATCAGAGCCAGGTTCGAGAGTTCCGAGGTGGTGTCGAAAGCAATCAGACGGTCGATCATTTGGCGCACGGCCGGTCGCGGCTGCGTCATGGTTCGAAAGCTCCGCGTCAACCGCGCCAGAACCGCGGCATGAAGAGAACGAGAATGGTGAAGAGCTCCAATCGCCCCAACAGCATTCCCAAGCACAGAATCCACTTCGCCGAAGCCGGCAAGGTGGAAAAGTTGCCATCCGGGCCGATCGTCTCGCCGAGGCCGGGCCCGACATTCGCAATGGCGGAGGCCGCGCCGGAAACGGCTGTGATGAAGTCGAGGCCTGTCAGCCCCAGCGCGATGGCAAGCGCGCAGAACGCCAGGATGAAGAAAAAGAAGAAACTCATCACCGAAAGGGAAAGCGTGTCGGTGATCGGCTTGGCGTTGTAGTAGGCGATAAACACGCCGTGCGGCTGCATCAGCCGGCGCAACTGTGTCTTGGCGCTGGCAAAGAGAATTTGCAGCCGGAAGATTTTGATGCCGCAGGTGGTCGATCCCGCGCAGCCGCCGATGAACATCAGCAGGAAGAACAAGGCCATCGGGAAGCCGCCCCAGGTATCGAAGTCGGCGGTGGAATAACCCGTTCCGGTCATGATGGAAATCACGTTGAATGCCGAATAGCGCAAGGCGTCGACAAGGCCCATGCGGTCTTGCGCCTCCAGCCAAACCGTGAGCACAAGGATAGCCAGGGCCAAGATCGCGAGCATGGTGCGCACTTGGGAATCCCGGAACAATGCACCCGGAGACCCTCGCAAGGCCCGCAGATAGAGCACGAAGGGCACGCTGCCAAGCAACATCAACACGCAGATCGTGTAGTCGATCCCCGCGCTGTTGAAATGCGCGACAGAGGCATCGTAGGTGGAATAGCCGCCGGTCGCGATCGAGGTCATGGCATGGGCGATCGCGTCGAAACCGTTCATCCCCCAGGTCGAAAGAACGATGGCGCCAATCAGCGTCAGAATGACATAAACACCCGCGATTCCGCCTGCGATCGCGGCTGCGCGCGGCATCACCTTGTCGGTCTCGAAAGCCTCGACCCTGAAGAGCTGCATGCCGCCCACTTGCAGGATCGGCAGGACCGATACGGCCATCACGATAATGCCAATTCCGCCGAGCCACTGAAGGATTGCGCGCCAGAGCAGGATGCCGGGAGGAGCAAGCTCGAGCCCGACGATCACCGTCGAGCCAGTCGTGGTGACGCCGGACATGGATTCGAAGAAGGCGTCGGTAACGCTAAGGTCTAGTTCCGAGAAGGCAAAGGGCAAGGCGCCGAAGGCGGCGATGATCAGCCAGGCCATGGTTGTCATAACGAAAGCCTGGCGCACCGAGAAGCCGAACCAGCCGGTGCGCGTGGTCAGGACTAAGCACACCCCCACGAAAAGGGTTGTGCCCGTGGACGCCATGAAAATCTGCCAGTCGGGATTGTCGAGGGCGAAATC
Source organism: Pelagibius litoralis (assembly GCA_029287455.1). Lineage (GTDB taxonomy): Bacteria > Pseudomonadota > Alphaproteobacteria > Kiloniellales > DSM-21159 > JARFRB01. The sequence continues at coordinate 20,607 of JARFRB010000038.1, forward strand.
CACGGCGGCCGGGATCAGCATCGCCAGTGCGAGGATGCACAGCAAAATGCCGTTGACGAAGAGGATAGGGCGAAGATCCATGTCCGGCGGCTAAGCTGCCCGCGAAGAAACCCGAGACGACCGGAGCGAAGGCCAATGCCAACCCTTGCGGCTGACGAAGCGAATCCAAGGAGGGATTCGCCGGCCGGTTGCCCCAGCGGGGATTCTGAACCCCCGCGCGCGCTCTGGCAACCGGCTATAGTAGATTTCGCTCCGTGATCGCCCTTGATTGGGCCGGGAACTGGCTTTAGGACGCTTCGTAGCTCTGGGATTTGCCGATGAGAGCGAGAAACTCCCGGCGCGTTCCCGCGTTGTCCCGAAACGCGCCCAGCATGCGGCTGGTGACCATGCTGACCCCCGGCTTGTGGATGCCGCGAGTCGTCATGCATTGGTGCGCTGCCTCAACCACCACGGCCACTCCTCGCGGCTCCAAGGCGGTCTGGATGGAATTGGCGATCTGCGCCGTCATCTTTTCCTGGATCTGCAATCGTTTGGAATAGGCTTCCACCACACGCGCGAGCTTGCTGATGCCCACCACCCGCTTCTTCGGCAGATAGGCCACGTGCGCGCGCCCGATGATCGGCACGACATGGTGCTCGCAATGGGATTCGAAGCGGATGTCGCGCAACAAGACCATTTCGTCGTAGCCGTCGGTTTCCTCGAAGGTCCGGCGCAGGAGATCGTCGGGGTCGATCTCGTAGCCGCTGAAAAAATCCTCGTAGGCGCGCACCACGCGTTTGGGCGTGTCGAGAAGCCCCTCGCGCTTCGGGTCGTCACCTGCCCAGCGCAGCAGGACTTCCACGGCGCGCTCGGCCTCTTCGCGGCTCGGGCGTGACACGGGTGTTGTATCCAGAGTTGGGTTTACGGCGGCGACCTGGCCAGCGGTTCCTGAAGTCAACGTAGTGATTTCCTTCTTTATCCTTGCCGGCGGGATTGCTCGCCGGGACCCTAGGCGAGGTGGGGCGATATCCCGGTCAGTCAAGCCGTCCGGTGTCAATTCAGTTGTACGGGCTGGTGCGGGCTATCCAGCGAAAACGCCGGAATATCAATCTCGAAGTGTTCGCCTGCGTCCTTGCCGGTCTGCCGAACCATCTCGTAGCGCCCGACCATAATGCCCGATGGCGTGGTGAGCGGCGTCCCGCTTGTATACTCGAAACTCTGTCCGGGAGCCAGAACCGGCTGTTCGCCAACCACCCCGGGGCCCCGCACCTCCTGCACCCGGCCCTTGGCGTCGGTAATGTGCCAATAGCGCGAGACAAGTTGAACCGTGTCGCCGCCGCGGTTCTCGATCCGAACCTGATAGGCCCAGACATAGTGACTCTTTGATGGCGAGGACTGATCGTCCAGAAAGACGGGGCGCACGGTCACGCTGATGGCGGCGGTGGTTGTTTCGTACATCCTTCTCTCGCTTCCCGGTGCCAACTTGGGTCCAGTCGGGCAACCGGCCCGGTCCCTCCTTGACTTAGGTCACGTCGCGCCCGGGCAAAGACGATCGCAAGCTCCGCATTGGAATATCATGCCCCGGGGGCCGAGGATCAACCGCCGTGAACCTAAAGCCGCGCAAAAGAAACCGGCGCCACCCCAGGGGGTGACGCCGGATCATTTCACCGGTGATCCTTCTTGCTACTGGAGAAGGATCTCCACGCGGCGGTTACGCTGCTCGGGCACACCGTCCGGCGTCGGTACGGCAGGCTCGGCTTCACCGCGGCCGGCGACCGAGATGTTCGAGGGCGAAATGCCCCTGGCCACCAAGGCGTCGCGGACCGCGTTGGCGCGGCGCAGCGAGAGTTGCAGGTTGTAGTCTTCCGGACCGGCGCGGTCGGCGTGACCCGTGACGGCGAAGTCGCCAAGGTTGTCACGCTGCGAAGCGGCGATCGCGTCGTCGATCACGGACGCCGCATTCTCGGAGATCGCGGCGCTGTCGAACGCGAAGTACAGGGTGAAGGACTCAGGCGCAGCACTCGGCACCGGAGCCGGCGGCGGCGGTGTCAAAGCGATACGCAGGTCTTCCATGGCCTGCTGGAACCCGGCTTGGCAAACGGCCATTTCGTCGGGCTGGATGTCTTCGGAGGTCTGCTCGAGCCAACAGTCGTACTGAGTCTGCGCGCGCGAGGCCTCGGCCGGCGCCTTTTCGCGGCCACCGGTGTTGAGAAGGCTCAGCAATTCGGAGCGGCCGGCGCTCATGTCGCTGATGTACTGCTCGGGAATTTCCCGCCGATAACCGGTCGGGTCGTCCGGCAGAACCACGTCGCCCGCGGCGGCGTCACGGGTCTTCGCGGCGTAATGCTGCGAACTGCCGTAGTCGAACATTTCGTCGTGCTCGTAGACCGCCAGTGAGCGGTAATCCTCGGTCAACGCCTGGTTAAAGGGCGTGACTCCGGCACCGGGTTGCACTTCGCGGGCATCGTCGATGTCCCATCCAGCGCATCCCGTCAATAAACCGAGCGCCGCGACGACGCCCAGGTGTTTCAAATTAAGCATGAGACTTCTCCTCCTGCGGAATGAGGGCGTAGAGGCTTGTGATTTAACCCCACTCTGCGGCGCATGGCAGTATCTGCCGTTTCTGGTTGTAATGGCCCCCTAAAGTACGCAACAAGTTGCGCTGGTTAAGTTAATTCAGTTGCTGGAGAATGTCAAAATCGCAAGCACACCATTGAACGAGTTTTCGCACAGTCTTTATCCTATCGCCATCGCGATTCCCTTATTTCGGGAAATGCCTACGGGCTTGCTCAAATCAAACGGGGTAGATGGCGATGGTTGAACGAAAGCGATCGCGTTTCGAGCACGAAGGGAGCGGGATTCGAATCTAGGGCAGCCGCACCGGAGAGGGGCTGGTCGGGGTCCATGCGGCGGCTTCTTCGGGGTCGTCATTGCCCGCCGGCGCGAGCGTGATGACCTGCCCGGCGGCGGCCTCGGCATCGGCGGGATCGTGCGTGACCAAGAGCGCCGGCAGCCCATAATCGCGCACGTGATCGAACACGAAGGCGCGGATGCGCGTCCGCAAACCGATGTCCAGCTTGGCGAAGGGCTCGTCCAGCAAGAGCGCCCTCGGTTCAGACAGCAAGGTGCGCAGCAAGGCGACCCGCGCCCGCTGACCGCCGGATAGGGTTGCCGGATCGCGGTCCCCGAAACCACTCAAGCCCGCATCGGCCAATGCGGCTTCGATCCGCCCAAGCCGCGCCTTTCGTCCGCGCAGGCTCGCCGGCAGGCCAAAGGCCAGGTTCTCGGCGACGGATAGGTGGGGGAACAGCAGATCGTCTTGGAATATAATGCCGATTCCACGCCGCTCCGGCGGTAATCCGGTCACGTCGGAATCGCCGATCAGCACGCTGCCCGTGGCGACGAAGGCGCGGTCCAAGGTGCCGCAGATGTAGGCAAGCAGGCTGGACTTGCCGCAGCCGCTCGGCCCCATGACTGTTACCGTCTGACCGGGCTCAGCCACCAGGTCCAGGCGCTGGAACAGGTTTCGGCCCACCAGTGAGAGAGAGACGCCTTGCAAGCGCAGGGCTCCTGTCATTTCCGGGCCCCCGTCATTTCCGGGCCCCCGTCATTTCCCGGCTTCCCGTGCTGGGCCGAAAGGCCGAAGCCTGCCCGGTAAGCCAATAGCGAGCGCGAAAATCGCCAGGGGAAGGGCAGCTTGCAGGAAGGTGTAAACGCCCAGAACCCTGCGATCCGCCCCGCTCGAGAGCGCGACCGCCTCGGTGGTAAGGGTCGCGACGCGCCCCGCCCCGATGAAAAGCGTCGGCAGGTACTGCGCCACGCTCACCGAGAATGCCACGGCGAAGGAAATCAACACCGGCCGCAGCAGCAGGGGCAACTTGATGCGCCAGAACACCCGCGCCGGGCTTGCCCCCAGACAGCGGGCCGTGCGCAGCAGCCGCTCGTCGAGCGCCCGGTAGGGGTCCGCCAAGGCCAGAAAGGCATAAGGCAAGGTGAACAAGAGGTGACTCCAAACCACCGCCGCCCAGGTTCCGGCCCAACCGAGCCGGAAGGCCAGCACCTGCGCGCCGAACAGAAAAGCAATCTGCGGCACCAGCAAGGGCAGGTAAAGCAGCCAGAGCGCGCGGTGGGTCGGACGCCGCCCGACCCGCTGCTCGCTTTCCAGGCAGCCCAGCGTCAGCGCCACCGCCAGCCCTGCCGCGGCGAGCCCCAATCCCAGCGTGGTCCAGCCCGAAATCGCCACGCCGTCGAGGTGGCGGCTCCAGGTTTCAAGGGACCAGGCGCTTGGCCAGGCGTCGGGAAAGCGCCAGCGCCGCGCAACCGACCAGACGGCCATCACCGCGATCCCGCCCAACCCAAGGGCCACCACGACCGCCATGGCAAGGCCCGCCGCGCGAGCCTGAACCTTGCCGGAGCCGCCACGACGGCCGGCGAAGCTCGCGGCACGCGCCTGGTGGATCGCTATGCACTCAAAACCATGCCAAAGCGCGATCCCAAGCACCACCAGGCCAAGCTGAAGACAGGCACCCGCGCTCGCAGCGAAGCGCATGCTTAGATCGGGATCGTTGAACCAGCGCAAAATCTGAACGGCCAAGGTGGGCGGCGTGCCGGGGCCGAGCACCATGGCCATGTCGACGACCGAGAGCGCGTAGGCGAGCACCGCATAGACCGGCAAGCGAATCTGCGGGTAGACCGCCGGAAGAACAGTCTTCATCCAGGCGGCGATTGGTCCATAGCCAAGGCCCCGGGCGGTCGCCAGGCGCTGCTTTGCGCCTACTTGATCCAGGGCGCCGATGGTAATCAGCAAGAGAAACGGCACCTCCTTGACCACCAGCCCCAAGGCCAGGGCAAGGCCATAGGGGTCGGGCAGGATGGCCAGGTCCGGGGGAATCTCCGACCCGGTGAGCCAGGGCGCGGCAAGCCGGAAAAAGAAGCCGCTGGGCGCCAGTAGAAACGCCAATCCGATGGCCACGGCGACGTGCGGCACCGCAAGCAGCGGGGTCATAAGCCGTCTCAGCGCCGCGAAGAGGCGGGTTTCGTGGCAGGCGGCGACGAACCAAATGGTCAGGCAGAAGGCGATGGCTGTTGATAGGAAGCCGCTGGTGATCGTCAGCGCCAGCATCCTCTCGAAGCCGGGAGAGGCGAACAAAGCCCGCCATGGCTCCAGGCTGAACGCCGCGCCGCCGATCGCCGGAAGATAACCGAAGGCTGGCAGCCAGGTTCCCAAAAGCCCCACACAAATAGGCAGCAGGAAGGTCGCGAGGGTGAGCGCCGGCACCCAGCCCAGCAGGCCGCGCGCCGGGAACCCGGCTTTTGGCGCGTCCCGCCCTAGCGGCTGTAGCGCCTCAGCCATTCCGCCTCGATCCGGGTCATCCACGAGGGGTGGGGTTCCAGCAGCGTCGGCCCCAACTCCTCGGGAGAGAGCGTGGCAGGCCCGCGCGGCAGTGCCGCGAAGAGAGCCCGGCCCGGCTCGTCCAGGCGCTCGACCGCCAGCACCGTGTCGTCGCCCCAAATCTCGATGTTCTGCTTGCGGGCTTGGGCTTCCGGGCTGATCAGGAAGTTCGCCACCGCTTGCGCCCCGGCCTTGGCGGAGGCGTTGAAGGGGATCGCCACGAAGTGGGTGTTGCCGATGGTGCCCGACGCAAAGACATGCACCCGCGCGCTATCAGGCAGCAGGCCGTTGGCGATGAAGGAGGCTGCTTCGGAGGGGTAGAAGGAGAGGGTGACATCCACCTCACCGTCGTCGAGCAACTGGCGCTGGGCGGGACCGCTTGCCGGAAAGGCCTGGCCGCCGCGCCAGAGATGGGGGTGCAGGGCGTCGAGATAGGCCCAAAGCGGCGCCGTGGCCGTCTCGAAGGCGGGATCCCCGGTAACCGGCTGCTGCAGCTTGCCCGGGTCCGGGGTGAGTTCCACCAAGGCCTGCTTCAGGAAGGTGGAGCCCAGAAAGTCCGGCGGCGCGGGATAAGCGAAGCGTCCGGGCCGTGCCGCCGTCCAATCGACCAGGGCCGCCATAGTCGCGGGCATCTCCGGCGCGCGGGCGCTGTCGTGGATGAAATTGAACTTCGCCATGCCCCAAGGCGCTTCCAGACCTTCGGTGGGGATGGTGAAATCGACGGTGGTGCTGGGTTTGCCCTCGACATCGACCAGGGCGAAGTTCGGCAGTCCCTCCACGAAGGGGCCGAAGAGCAAGCCGTTGTCCCTCATGGCGGCGAAGTTCTCGCCGTTGATCCAGACCAGATCGACGCTGCCGCCCTCGGCCGTGCCGGCGACCTTCTCGGCCAGCACACGGGTGACCACCTCGGCCGTGTCGGCCACCTTGACGTGGACGACCTCCACCCCGTGGCGCCGGCGCATCTCCTCGCCCACCCAGGCGATGTAGGCATTGATCCGCTCGTCGCCGGCCCAGGCGTTCCAATAGACCGTCTGGCCCTTCGCTTCCGCCAGGACGCCCTCCCAAGCGGTGCCAGCGCCGGCCCCCGGCGTTTGGGCGGCCAGTGCCAGCGCGGCCGCGGCACAGACATTGATAACTCTCTTCATCATGGGGAACGCACAGACCTCCGCGACACGCCGACCGGCAATGCGAGGAAAGCTAGTCGCTCGCGGCTGCTCTGTCAGCCCTGGCCCGGCTTGTATGGCCGGTATGTCACGCAGGCGTGATGGGCTTGCTTGTAAATTTCGCGGAATCGCTGAAACTGGACGAAATTCGGCAAAGGGGTTTGGGATGACCGTCGATCCGGCGCGCGACTTGATGAAAACGGCCAAGGGCCGGAAATTCGGGGCGGTTCTAGCCGACCCGCCCTGGCGCTTCGCAAACCGCACCGGGAAGATGGCGCCGGAGCATCGGCGCCTCACCCGTTACGGCACCATGGAGCTGCCGGAGATCAAGGCGCTGCCGGTGGCCGAAATCGCGGAGGAGCCGGCCCACCTCTATCTTTGGGTGCCCAACGCCTTGCTTCCGGAGGGCCTGGAGGTGATGGCCGCCTGGGGCTTCGCCTACAAGTCCAACATCGTTTGGCACAAGATCCGCAAGGACGGGGGCTCCGACGGGCGCGGGGTGGGATTTTACTTCCGCAACGTCACTGAACTTGTCCTCTTCGGGGTGCGGGGCAAGAACGCCCGCACGCTTGCACCCGGCCGCCGGCAGGTGAATCTGATCGGCAGCCAAAAGCGCGAGCACAGCCGCAAGCCCGACGAACTTTACGAGGTGATCGAGGCTTGCAGCCCGGGACCCTACCTCGAGCTTTTCGCCCGCGACACCCGGCCCGGCTGGACCGCTTGGGGCAACCAGGCCGATAGTTACGAGATCACCTGGGAGACCTACGCCCACCACAGCCGCGCCGCCGAGTGAGGCTTGCCGCGATCCGGGCGCTAGGTTAAGAAACAGGGGTGCGGGCGGCGCGCTCGCCGGGCGCGGGTATGATGTAATGGTAGCCTGCCAGCTTCCCAAGCTGGACGCGCGGGTTCGATTCCCGCTACCCGCTCCACTCTTTCGGTTTCCGGCCTTCCTCGAAGGGATGTGAGCGACCCGTAAGGTGCGCCCCTTTTCGCGCGAGGCCTCGCCGGAGGGCAGAGGCCGGCCCTGCCGCTCGGGGGGAGGCCTAGCCCGCGCGAGGGGAGGGCGCGTTAACCTCTATTGATGGTTGCTTAAACCCTCGAACCACCTATCATTACGGGATGGTTCGGGTGTTTCGCTTTCTTGTCCTGCAACTGGCGGTCTTGCTTTTGATGATCGGCGGTCCGGAAATCTACGTCATGCTGATGGCGATGACCGGCCTCGCCTTCCTGGTTGCGGTTGTTTTCCAGGCCCTGGCCGCCCGCTGGCTTCCACCTCTGCATGTCCTCGCTGCACCCGTCCTCGCTGCACTCGTCCGCGCGGCACCGGCGGCTCTCTGGCGGGATACCAAATCGGGCCGGATCGCGGTGCCGGTTCCACGCGCACTCGCCGTCGGCTTCGCCTTCCCGGCGATATTTTCTTCTCGGGACACGCGATAATCTTCCATCCGCGACTCCTGCCGTCGCGGCTCGAAAAGCACATCCCGGCAAAGCGCTTCAGTCTGTCTGCAAGAGGCCGAAGGCGCGTGCCCGGTCCTCGATCTCGGGCACCCGAAGGTACGCCGCATGCTGCAAGCGATTTCCACGGCCTGGGCCTTATTTCTCGGTCTCGGATTGATCATGCTGGGCGCGGGGCTGCAAAGCGGCCTCTTGGGCGTGCGGGCGGAGATCGAGAATTTCTCCGGCAGCGCCACCGGCATCATCATGGCCGGGTACTTCGTGGGGTTCTTGCTGGGGTCCAGGCTGACGCCGCTTCTCGTGCGGCGTGTCGGACATGTGCGGGTTTTTGCTGCCCTGGCGTCCCTCGCCTCCACCGCGGTGCTGATCTATGCCTTGCTGGTGGATCCAGTCTCCTGGACCGTGATGCGGATCATTACCGGCTTTTGCTATGCCGGGCTCTATATCGTGGCGGAAAGCTGGCTCAACGAGCGGGCGGACAACACAACCCGGGGCACCATTCTGAGCGTCTACATGGTGGTGGTCTTCATCGGCATGGCGGGCGGGCAGTATCTCTTGAACGCCGCGGACCCGGCGGGGGCGGTTCTCTTCATCGTCTCCTCCATCGTGGTGTCGCTCGCCCTGATCCCGATCCTGTTGAGCGCCGGCCCCGCCCCAAGCTTCGAGAAGACCGAGGCGATCTCCCTAAAGACCCTCTACCGCGCCTCGCCCCTGGGTGTGGTGGGTGCGGTGGCCACTGGCATGGCGCAAGGCACGATCTTCAGCCTGACGGCCGTCTACGCGGCGCGGATCGGCCTGCCGATCTCACAGATCGCGGTCTTCACCAGCCTGGTCTACGTCGGCGCCATGCTGCTGCAGCTTCCGCTGGGGCGTTTGAGCGATCACTTGGACCGGCGCCGGGTTTTGACCGGGACCGCTTTCGCCGCCGCTTCGCTTGGTCTGGCGTTCTACCTGCTGGAGGATGCCAGCTTGTGGGTCTTGTTCCTGCTCATCGCCCTTTTTGGTGGGCTGGTGAGCTCGATGTACGCGCTCGTGATCTCCCACACCAACGACCATCTCAGCCAAGAGCAGATGGTGGCTGGCAGCAGCACGCTTTACCTGGTCTACGCGGTCGGGGCGACCGGCGGGCCGCTCTTGGGCGGCGTCATCATGGACGTTCTCGACCCGAGTGCCCTGTTCCTCTTCCTGGCCGCAGTTTTGGGCGCGCTCGGGACTTTCGCGCTGTGGCGGATGACGCGCCGCGCCTCCTTGCCGATGGACGAGCAGGGCGAGTTCCAGGCCGTCCCGTCGACCTATTCGCCCTTGGCGACGGAGCTTGCCGCCGAAGCCGCGGCGGACGCGGCGGAGCTCAGCGAGGAGGAAGAGGCGGCGCCGGCCGCCGCCGGGTGAGCACGCGCGCTCAAACCGTCATGCGGTACTTTTCCAGGGAGGTTTCCTGGAAGCCCGGCAGGCTCCGCGCGCGCTCATGGTGCGCCGCCAGATTGGGGAAGGCGGCCCCGGTAACCAGATCCGGGATCATGAAGGCCGCGAACTCGAAACCGGTCGCCAGGGTGACGTCGGCCTGGGTCAACCGGTCCTCAATCAGCCAGCCGTCGGTGGCCGCGCGGGCTTCCAGCATGCCCAGGCCCGCCAGCATCTGGTCCCGGCGCTGTTCGACCTTCAGGGTATACACAAACTCCTGCGGGCGAAGATCGCGTTCCTGCAGCAGGGCGATGGTTTTCTCCAGCATGCTCTGGGTAATGACGCAGACCTGAAGCACCGCGCGCCGCGCGGCCCCGCTGGCGGGTGTCAGGGCCTTCTGCGGCCCAACCTCCTGATCGATCCAATCCAGAATGGCCGCGCTATCCACCAGCACTTCGCCGTCGTCCAGCTTGGCCACCGGCACCCGCACCATGGGGTAGAGAGCGGCGATCTTTTCCTTGTCGTCGGTGGTGGCCCATTCCGCCCGCTCAAACGGCAGGCCGAGGATCTCTAGCGAGATGACCACGCGGCGCACGAAAGGGGACATGTCACGGCCGATCAGGAGCATGGAACGCGCCTCCTCCAAGAGCGGGACTTCATACCTCCGCTATAGCAGCCTTTGGCGCCCTGGAACAGCCGCTTGGCCTGATTTTACGGCGCTAAGAGGGGTGTTTGGCGGTCCGATAGCGGTGCAGCGTGTCTAGGGCCGCGGTCAGAAGCACGATGGCGCCGGCCTGGTGCAGCGCCCCAAGCCACACCGGCACCACCGCCAGCAAGGTCCAAATGCCGAGTCCGACCTGTGCCAGCGCGACCACGGCGACCCGGTCATAGGCCCGCCGCAAGCCACGCCCGAGCGCGGCTTGGCGCGACCATGCCCAAAGCAAGGCCGCCGCCACGAGAGTGGCGATGGCCAGCAGGCGGTGATTGAACTGCACGGCGGCGATGTTCTCGAAGAAGTTCAAGGGCCAGGGCGAAAGCTCCCCGTAGCCCGCTGGAACGATATCGCCGTCCATCAAGGGAAAGGTGTTGTAGGTCAGGCCCGCGTTCAGGCCCGCCACGAAGGCGCCGGCCAGTATGGTGAGGGCCAGCAGAACGCAAAATCCTATAAGGCGAGCGCGGCTGGGCGGTGGGGCTATAGCCACGTCCGCTTTGCCTTGTTCCGCCGGTCGCAACAGGCCCAAGGCCAGCCAAAACAGATAGCTGTAGATCACCAACGCCAGGCCCAAATGCATCGCCAGGCGGTATTGGCTGACGTCGGTGCGCTCGGCGAAGCCGCTCGCAACCATGAACCAACCCATGAACCCTTGTAGCGCCCCTAGCCCGAAGGCGAGCCAAAGATAGGGCGCCAGGCCGCGCGGCAAGCGGCCGCTGAGCCAGAACCATAAGAAGGGCAGCAAGAACACCACGCCGATCAGCCGTCCCCAGAGCCGGTGCACCCACTCCCACCAAAAGATCTCCTTGAATTCGGCAAGGCTCATGCCCCGGTTGATTTCCTGGTATTCGGGAATGGTCCTGTAGAGTTCGAAGAGCCTTTGCCACTCCGCCTGGCTCAAGGGGGGCAGGCTGCCGGCGAGCGGGGCCCACTCCATGATCGACAAGCCCGACTCCGTTAGCCGCGTAATCGCGCCAATCACCGCCATGGCGAAGATCATCGCGCAGCACACCAAAAGCCATATACCCACGGCACGGGGAGTGGTGGCGGTGGTCCGCGCGGTTTGGTGAGGGGCTGCGACAGCCATGCGACCTTCGACCTTGATTGTTCCGGCAACGGGGATTTAGGCCAGCCGGAGAGCGTAGCCAAGCCACGGGGCCTCTTCGCGACCATTTGCCACGCGGCCGCCAAGGTCAAGCCAATTAGCCGCGGCCCACCGCGGCGGCGGGCGCGCCGTGTCGTGCTGTTCGGATTCGCTAGTGCAAGGACAGGCGGATGTCGGCGTGTCTGAGTTCGCCGGGGGAAACCACCGGAAGGTGTGCAACTTGCACGGAATGCAGCTTCCCATCGAGGTTGCGGTCCCAGAAATCTAGGAATTTGCGCAACTGTGGGAAGTGTGGTGCCTGGTCATACTCTTGCCAGATGTAGCTTTGCAGCAGCTTGGGATAGTCCGGCAGGTGATAGAGTATCTCCGCCGTGGTCAGGCGGAAGTTGTGAAGTTGCAGGTTCAAACTCATCCGTGTCGACCTCCATTCCAGTGGAACGGCGTTCCCCCAAGGAAAGTCTGCACGGATCAGGATCAACCGACAATCGTAAATTTTTCGTAATTACAACGTGCTAGCAGCAACTTCTCGAGACTGCTGCCAGACTGTCACGCCCGGGCGAAGCGGGCGCGCGCCCCCCGTTCGATGGCGGCGGCCTCAAGACGCCCGATGGCCAAGCGGTCGCGCAAGATCTCCAGAAGCCGCAATTCCTCTTGGCTCGCGGTGCCGTCCGCCGCGATCACATCGCAGGCAAGGGCGTAGGCGGTTTCTCGCAGCCGCTCGGGCAAGGCGTCCGCGACCTGATCGATGATCTTATCCAGCCCCTCGGGGTCCGCGAGCAATTCCGCGCAGCGCTGCGCCACCTGCGACAGATCGCCCAGATCGTAGTTGCGGAAGACCGGCAGGACCTTGAGCATGTCACCCATGATCTCGAGCTCGGAATCAGTCATGGTTTCGTCGGCCGCCGAGGCCAGGACCATGGTGTAAATCAGGGCGTTTTGGGCATCGAGCATGACAGGCGAACTTCCGAGAAATGGCGAGAGGCGCGGCCGCCGGGCCGAAGCGCGCGCACTCTAGGGTTCGGGCGGCCCGCCCGTCAAGGCGGGCGCCCGTCACTCGTCTTCCGGAACGGTCAGGCCGGTGTCCTCGCGCAGCTGCTCCAGGACCTCGGCCGCCCGCTCGTCGCCAAGGTCCCTGGCCTGTTCCAAGAGATCCATAACGCGCACCTCATCGGGCGCGTCGAGGTCGTCGAGATGCATGAGCGCCAGGCTCGTCATGGCCGCGGCGACACCCGCGTCCGCCGCTATATTCAGGTAGCGCTTGGCGGAGTCACGGTCCACCGGCTGATCGAACAATCCTTGCTCGAACGCGACCGCGACGTTGTGGGCGGCCTGCCCGCGCCCCAGTTCGGCTGCCGCGAGGTAGTGCCGGAACGCGGTTTCCGGGTCCGCCGGTGCCACGTCGCCGCGCAGGTAAAGGTCCGCCAGGGTCTCGTGCGCCACGCCCGCCAAGCGATCCGCCTCGCCGCCTTCACCGTCCGGCTCCACGCCGTCGACCGCTTCGCTCAACAGCTCGAAGGCCCGCTCCGCATCGTGTTCGCCGCTATCGGCCGTCAACAGCATGATTGCCAGGTTGATGTGTGCCGTTGGCTCGAAGGTGATGGCGACAATCTCCTCCAGGAGCAGGCGCAGGTGATGGGGGTTCGGGTTCGCGTCCGGCGACAGCAGTGCCGCAATCACGCGACTCGCCTCCTCATAGCGCCCGGTGGCGATGTGGCCTTCCGCAAGGTCGTAGGCGCGGCGTATGACGTCGTCTTTGTCTGGCATGGCGGAGATGTGGTGTCGCGGGATTGCGTTTTCACGGGCCTAGATTCTAACGGTCCTAGATCTTCCGGGGCCGCTTGGCGTCTAAGCCTCCATTTCGAAACATCATGTGATTTGTCGTACTTGAGTAAGGATTATTAACTATAGCTCATGGCGGATCTAACGACACTCTGGCGCGAAAAGCACGAAGAGGACTACAGCCTCGCCGAGGAGATGGTGCACGCGGCAACTCATGGGGCCGGTGCGCTCGCGGGTTTGATCGGCTTGATCGTTCTGCTGGTCGCGGCCGGCGAGCGCGGGGATGCGGCCGGCTATGTCGCCGCTATCGTCTACGGTGGCTCCCTCGTCATCTGCTATTTGGCTTCGGCGCTTTACCATGCAGCCTGGGAGCCAAAGGTTAAGGACGCCTTTCTCGCTCTCGATCACGCGGCAATTTTTCTCCTAATTGCAGGCACCTACACCCCAATCGCCTTGCTGGCCATGCCTCCGGAGGTCGGCCAGCCGCTGTTCCTGACAATGTGGGCGATCGCCGCCTTCGGGATTGCCTTCAAGCTTGGCCTGCACCTCAGGGGCATGAGTGACAGTTATGAGTTCGTTTCCCTGGCCTTGTATCTTGGCATGGGCTGGCTGGGGCTGGTGTGGGGCGGTGGCGCCTTGGTCGAGGCCTTGCCGGCCCAAGGTCTGCTGTGGCTGGTCGTTGGGGGCCTGCTCTACACCTTGGGCGTGGGCTTCTATCTGTGGCGTCAGCTCAAGTTCAACCACGTGATCTGGCACTTCTTGGTGCTTGCTGCGAGCGCCAGCCACTTCATCGCGGTTCTGGAATACGTTTTGCTGCCGAGCGCTTGACGCTTAGGCGTCCCGGGCGGCGTCCCGAGCGGTGCTCCGGAAGCGGCCTGCAATTCGCATTCAGGGGCCTTCTTCGCAGTTTGCATCCCGTTTCGCGGTTAGCAACCGCCCGGGACCGGCGTGAACCCTGAAGTTTCCGGCGAATCGGCCTGGCATGTCTCTTGCTTATCATGGCTACATCAAGAGGCGCATGGGAGCCTCGGATCCGCCGCGAAGGGATCTGCCATGACTCAAGGAAGCGACGCCCAAGTTATTCCGTTCCCGTATTCGAGGGTTCGCACCAGCGTTCGTCCGCACATTCTGGTTGCTGACGATGTGGAAACCAATCGCACCGTCTTTTCGGCGATGCTGCGTGCGCTCAATGTAGGCGTGGATGTAGTGCCGAACGGCATCGCGGCCTTGGAGGCCGCGCGCGTTCGCAGTTACGACATGATTCTGCTCGACGTGATGATGCCCGATATCAGCGGCCTGGAAGTCACCAGCGCTCTGCGCGCCGCGGGGGGCTGGGCGGCGGCCGTGCCGATTGTCGCCGTCACCGCGAACGCGCTGCCGCGCGACCGGCGCCGTTGCTTGGCAGCGGGCATGGACGATTATCTCAGCAAGCCGATCCGCAGCGAGGACCTGAAAGCCGTGCTGCACGATTGGCTGCCCTCTCGGTTTCAGCTGAACTGGCGGCCGAGCGTGGGACAAAGCCCGGCGCGGCCCGGCCAATAAGGCAAGGGCTCGCGACGGCGGCCTCTTCTGGGGGGACGTGACAACCAGGATGGTCGTGGCGTGAAAGAGAAGAGCCCGGAGCAGGTAAGGCTCCGGGCTCTTTTCATTTGTCCTGGGGCTGCGAGCGGTTACTCGCTGCGCATGATCCCAAGGATGTTCAGGATGTGGATGAACAGCGTAATGAAGCTGCCATAGAGCATGAAGGCGCCGAAAATCGCCTTGCGCGTGGTCACGTCGTGCCCATCCGACTCGTAATAGAAGTTCTTGATCATCTGCGTCTCCCAGGCGGTCACGCCCGAGAAGATCAGGACAACGCCGCAGGAGATTAGCAGCGAGAAGCCGGTCGACTCCACGAAGAAGAAATTCACCAGCATCGCGATGATGAGGCCGATGGCGGCCATCATAAAGAAGGTCGCGAAGGGCGAAAGGTCGCGCTTCGTGGTGTAGCCGAAAAGGCTCATGCCGGCGAAGGTTCCCGCGGTGATCAGAAACGCCCGGACGATGATCATCGGGTCGCTTTGGGCGTAAACGAAGAACGCCGGCGCCAAAATCAGGCCCCACATGCCCGCGTAGATCCAGAAGCAGAGCTGCGCGACGCCGATGGACTTGGTCATCATCAGCCGCGGCGCGAAGAAGCCAAGACCAAGGATTCCGAGGAAGAACACCAGGTTCAGCGGTGCCAGGGTCATGACCAGCGCCGGATTCATGGCGATGATCATCGCCAGAGCGCCGGTGAAGGCGACGCCAAGCGACATGTAGTTGTAAACGCGCAACATATAGCTGCGAAGGCCGGTATCCACCTGCGCCTGCGCGGCCATGTCGCGGGACATTGTGCGGCGATCGGGGCCTTGTGCCATGGATCTTCTCTCCAGACTCTTAGTGCAAACTCGTGACCAGAATATCGGAGCCTCGGGCGCCCGAATCAATAGATTTCCGCACTGGTGCAGGGAGAATTTTGAGATCGCCGCCGGAAGCTGGGCGTCTCCCGCCGTTTATTCGTTGCGCAGCAGCGGCGCCGATTTATGGGACAAAGCTCTCCAGGTCCCCGCGAAGCCGAAGGCCAGGGTGATCGCGGTCGCCCCAAGTGCCGTCAGGGCCACACGCGGCGCCATGAAGGCGAAGTCGTCGGCGTTCATGATGTCGGTCAGCACCCACCATGCCGCCACTGTGCCGAACAGGGTGGCGACACCGGCGGTGATCAGGCCGATCAGACCGTACTCCAGCAAGAAAGCCCCGGCGACCCGCGCCCGGGTGGCGCCCAGCACCTTCAGGACCACCGCATCGTAGATGCGGCGTTGCCGGCCGGCCGCCACCGCCCCAGCCAACACCAAGATGCCGGCGATCAAGGTGACCCCAGCCGTCGCGGAGAGCGCCACGGCGATGTTGTCCAGAATCTCGGCGAAGCTTGCCAGCGCTTCCTTTACCCGGATGGCCGAGACGTTTGGAAATGCGTCTATCACGTGCCCTTCGAGCGCATCCTCCCCCGCGGGATCGAGGTGCACCGTGGCGATATGCGACTGCGGCGCCCGCTCCAGAAGGCCGGGCGAAAAGATCATCACGAAGTTGATGGTCAGGTCGCTCCAGCGGATTTCGCGCAAGTTCGCGATCTCCACCTCGACGTCACGGCCTAGAATATTGATCGTCAGACGATCGCCGGGGTGAAGGCCTAGCTTGGTTCCGACCTCCGCGTCCAGGGAGACCAGGGGCGGCCCGTCATAATCGGCCGGCCACCAGCTTCCCTCCAGGATCCGCGTTCCCTCGGACGGGGTGCGCGACCAGGTCAAGCCCCGGTCGCCGCGGAAAATCCATGCGATATCTTCGGGGATCTCCATGGCTTCGGGCGGGGTGCCGTTGACCGCGGAGATCCGTCCGCGCAGCATGGGCACCCGCGTCAACTCCTCCACCCCCGGCTGGCTGGAGACGAGGGCGTCGAACTCCTCCACCTGGTCCGGCTGAATGTCGATGAAGTAAAAGCCCGGCGCTTCCTCGGGCATGTCCTCCAAGACCTGGCCCTTCAAGTTGCCTTCAATCAGCGCGATGGCGATCAATACCGTCAGCCCCAGGCCCAATGAGGTGATCACGCTTGCCGTGGGCGCGCCCGGCCTATGCAGATTCGCAACCGCCAAGCGTAGGCCGGGGTGGCGCGCGCGGGGCAGCTTCCTGGCGATCCAAGTCACCGCCGCGCCGCAAAGGCGGAAAGCGAGCAGGGCTGCCGCCGCGCCGGCGATAAACCCAAGGGCGAAGCGCGTGTTGTCGGTTCCCAGGACAGCGGCGCCGATCAAGGCGAGAGTCGCCGCCGCAACCGCTGCCATGGCCCAGACCGGGGGCAGCTTGCGCACCGGCTGAACGCTATCGCGGAACAAGCTGGCGGCAGGGATCTGCTGGGCGCGTGCCAAGGGCCACAAGGAGAAAACCAGGGTAATGAGAATGCCGAAGAGGGCGGCCATGGCCAAGGGGCCAAGGAAAACCTGAAGGTCCAGGTCGAAGCCCAGGCGCTCGCCAAGCATCGGTCCGACCAGCAGGGGCATCACCGCCCCCACCACCAAGCCCGCGGCGATACCGAGGACGGCCAGGATCGATACCTGCGCGAGGTAGGTTTGGAAGATCAGCCGTGAGGGCGCCCCGAGGCACTTCAGGGTGGCGATGGTTGCCTTCTTCTCCTCGAGAAAGCTGCGCACCGCGTTGGCGACGCCGACACCGCCGACCAGCAGCGAGGTCAGGCCCACCAAGGTCATGAATAGCGTCGTCTGATCGACGAAGCGCCGGAGCCCGGGTGCCGCGTTGGAGAGATCGCGCAAGCGCCAGCCCGCCTGTGGCAGGTCCGCGTTTAGCCTTTGGGTCCAGGCGGAGGCGTTTTCGCCCTGGGGCAGATCCAGGCGGTAGTGATAGCGGATCAGACTGCCCGGCTGCAGCAGCCCGGTTTCCTCCAAGCTGCCGAAATCCACCATGACCCTTGGGCCTAAAGTGAACGCCCGGGCGGCGCGGTCCGGTTCCTTCGCGACCGTGCCCCGAATCTCGTACTCGATCTCGCCGATACCCAGGCGATCGCCAACGGACAGGCCAAGGCGGGCCAGGAGCCCCCGGTCCACAAGTGCGCCCCAAACGCCGTCGCGCGGCGCCAGAAGGCCCACGGTGTTGCCGTTCGGCTCCACGGGCTCGCTCACCAGGTTGCCATGGAGCGGGTAGGAGGGGTCCACACCCTTCAGTTCCACCAGGCGCCGGCTCCCCCCTTCCGCCGGATTGCGGGCCATGGTGCGAAGTTCGGCTGTCTGAGATAGCCGTCGACTGTTATCCGAGAGCCAGGCGGATTCCTCCGGCGTGGCAGCCCGATGGGTCAGCCGCAATTCCATTTCCCCGCCCAAGAGGGCGCGGCCGTTGGCTTGCAATCCGCTCAAAACCGCTTGTGAGAGCGAGCCGACACCGGCGATCGCTGCCACCCCCAGCATCAGGCAAGCGAGGAAGATCCGGAATCCGCGCAGTCCACCCCGAAGCTCCCGGCGCGCCAGGCGCAAGGACAGCCCAAGGTCCCCGGCGGGGCGCTGGGCGCTTTGGGGCAGGCGCCCGGCGGTCGCTTCGCTCATTGGATCAAGCCCCCGCTTGCTCGGTCAAGAAACCATCATCCACGATCTGTCCGTCGTTCAGCCGCACGGTCCTGCGGCAGCGCGCCGCCAAGGCCGTGTCGTGGGTTATGAGCAATAGCGTGGTGCCGGCCGCGGTGCCGAGGTCGAAAAGCAGTTCCATAATGCGCTCACCGGTCTCGCCGTCCAAGTTGCCGGTCGGCTCGTCGGCCAAAAGCAGTTTGGGGCGCGTTGCCACGGCCCGGGCGAGAGCGACCCTTTGCTGCTCGCCGCCGGAGAGCTGCCCCGGGTAATGGGTCACTCGATGCCCCAGACCCACTTGCTCCAAGGCGCGCCGCGATTCGGAGAAGGCGTCGCCGCGCCCGGCGAACTCCAGAGGCACCGCCACGTTCTCCAGGGCGGTCATGGTGGGAATGAGATGGAAATCTTGAAACACGATGCCGATGGTGTCGCGCCTGAACTCCGCCAAGGCGTCTTCGTTCAAGCTTTCCAGATCGACGCCGTCCACCGCCACGCTTCCGCCGGTTTGGCGCTCCAGGCCCGCCATAATCATCATCATCGAGGACTTGCCCGAGCCCGAAGGCCCGACGATAGAGACGGTTTCTCCGCCGCCAACCGAGAGGTTTAGGCCGCGCAAGACCTCGACGGCGCCTGCGCCGCTCGCGTAAGTCAGGGCGAGATCGCGTAGTGCCACGATCGGCCGGGAAGCGGATGACGTGCTCAAATCCTTAAAGCTCCCAAGGGCTTGGCGAGTGGTTATCGGGAAGTCTCTTGCTCCGATATGGGTCCGCCGCCGCGTCAATCAACGCTTGTTTTCGGCGAGGCCAATGCTTGATCATAAAACGATACGGGCCAATCTCCCCTGTAGATCAATTCAGCGCTAGGACACTTATGAAACGCTTCGTCACGGCCGCCATCGCACTATCGCTTTCGATCCTGCTCGCGGCCCCGTTGGCGGCGGCGGAGATCAAAATCCTTGCCTTCGGGGACTCGCTTGTCCACGGCTATGGCCTGCCCGCGGCCGACACCTTTCCCGCGCAGCTTGAAACCCGGCTCAAGGCGAGCGACCCGGAGGTCAGCGTGATCAACGCGGGCAACTCCGGCGACACCACGGCGGCCGGCCGCGCGCGACTGGACTGGGCGCTTGCCGAATCGCCGGACGCGGTGATCGTGGTGCTGGGCGCTAACGACGGCCTGCGCGGGCTGGAGCCGAGCCAGACCTACGCAAACCTCGATGCAATCCTCGGCGAGCTGGAGGGGCGCGGCCTGCCGGTGTTGCTAGCGGGCATGCTCGCACCCCGCAACCTGGGCAGTGCCTACGTCGAAGAGTTCGATGGCGTGTTCCAGCGCTTGGCGGCCGAGTACCCTGTCGTCTTCTATCCCTTCTTCCTGGACGGCGTCGCCACGGTGCCGGAGCTCAACCAGCCCGACGGCATCCACCCCAACGCCGCGGGCGTGGCGGAGATCGTCGAGCGCCTCCTCCCCGCCGCCCAGGAATTGGTGCGGCAGTCAAGGGGCGGTTGAGGGCGCCGAAAGCTTTTCATGCGGCCATCGCGCCGCTATATCCACAGCGAGACACCGTCACACGGGCGCGCTTCGCGCCGGACATTCCAGCAACGCGAATCGGCCAGCAACTCGAATCGGAATAGCGGGGGAAGCTATGGAATACCGCCGACTTGGGCGCAGCGACATATTGGTCAGCGCCGTCTGCCTGGGCACCATGACCTGGGGGCAGCAGAACACCCAGGACGAGGGCTTCGAGCAGATGGACTATGCCCTGGAGCGCGGAGTGAGTTTCTGGGATACCGCCGAGATGTACTCGGTGCCGCCGCGCGAGGAGACCTACGGACGGACCGAGGAGATCATCGGGGCCTGGTTCGCCGAGCGCGGCAAGCGCGAGCAGGTCATTCTGGCGACCAAGGCGGTCGGGCCGGGCACGCGCTTTCCCTACATCCGCGGCGGCAACGGCGAGCGCTTCAGCCGCGCCGAATTGACCGAAGCGCTGGAGGGCAGCCTGCGCCGGCTCCACACCGACTACATCGACCTTTACCAGCTCCATTGGCCCGCCCGCTCCACCAACACTTTCGGCCAGCTTGGCTATCTCCACGATCCGGATGAGAGCATGGAATCCCTGGCCGAGACGCTCGCCGTGCTGGACGATTTCGTGAAAGCGGGCAAGGTCCGTACCGTGGGGCTGTCGAACGAGACGCCTTGGGGCACCATGACCTTCATGGCGCTCGCCGAGGCGGGACACGGCCCCAGAATGGTGTCCGTGCAGAACCCTTACAGCCTGCTCAACCGAAGCTTCGAGGCGGGGATGGCGGAGGTGGCGATCCGCGAGGACTGCGGCCTGCTGGCCTACGCCCCCGTGGCGGCGGGCGTGCTCACCGGAAAGTATCTTGATGGAGCGCGCCCGGAGGGTGCGCGCCTGACCTTGTTCCCAAGCAATACGCGCTACACCAGCCCCCACGCTCAAGAGGCCACGGCGAGATATGTGGCCCTGGCGCGCGAGCATGGGCTCGAGCCCGTGGCCATGGCCCACGCCTTCGTCTATTCCAGGCCTTTCCTGACGGCCTCCATTGTCGGGGCCACGACAACGGAGCAGCTTGCCACGGCGATCGATGCCTTTGGGCTGACGCTGACGCCGGACGTTCTGGAGGGGATCGAGGCGATACACGCCGAGCACACCTACCCCTGTCCCTAAGCGATGCACTGACGTGGGCTGGCCTGTTTCCCCCTGGCACTGGCCGGGGCTATGCTGAGTGGGCCACAGGCTGTAAAGGAGGGATCATGAGACTCTTCATAGCCCTCGACCTTCCGGATGACATCAAGGAGCGCCTGGCTGGCATGTCGGGGGGCTTGCCCGGCGCGCGCTGGGTGCCGCCGGAAAACATGCACCTCACCTTGCGCTTCATTGGCGAGGTGGACAACGCCCAGGCGCGCGACCTGGACGATGCGCTAAGCGCCGTCGATGGAAAAGGGTTCGACTTGACTCTCAAGGGCATCGGCTCCTTTGGCGAGGCCAACCGCCTGCGCGCCCTTTGGGCTGGAGTGGAGCCCAGCGAGCCGCTTAACCGCCTGCAGGCCAAGGTCGAACAGGCTGCCGTGCGCGCCGGCCTTCAGGTGGAGCGGCGCAAGTTCAAGCCGCATGTCACCTTGGCCCGGTTCCGCGCCGATCCGCCGGAACTCAAGCTCTCCCACTATCTCAGTCAGCACGCCCTGTTTCGCGCCGGCCCTTTCCCGATCCAGGATTTCACCCTTTTCTCCTCCTTCCTCGGATCAGAGGGTGCTCTTTACGAGGCCGAGGCGGTCTATCCGCTGGAGCGCGTGGCGGTGCCGCCGGAGCGCGAGCGCCTCTAGCGCCGCGAGACGCCGCGTTCGCGGTGGAGAATGTAAAGCCCGCTGGCCGCCAGGATCGTGGCACCGGTCCAGGTCCAGCCATCGGGAAGCTCGTGCCAGACCAGCCAGCCGATGAGCGCGCCCCAGAGCAGGGTCGAGTACTCGAAGGGGGCGATCACCGCGGCTGGTGCGCTGCGGTAGGCCAGCGTCATGAAGTAGGAGCCCGTGCCGCCGACCAGGCCTAGCAGGACGAAGAGGAGAAAGTCCTCCGCGTCCGGTGTGCGCCATCCGAAGGGCAGCAGCGCGGCGCTGGCGAGGCAGCCGAGCAGGGTCGCGCTCATCATCAGGCTGGCGGTGCTGTTTGAGCGGCTGAGCCGGCGCGTCAACAGCATCGCGAGGGCATAACAGAATGCCGCGGTGGCGGGGAGCACCGCCGCCCAGGTAAAGGAGTCGCCGCTCGGCCGGACGATAATCAAAGCCCCCAGGAAGCCGACCGCGACGGCAGCCCAGCGGCGCGGCCCCACCGCCTCCCCAAGAATAGGCACGGATAGCGCGGTTACGAACACCGGGGAAAGAAAGGCGATCGCGATGGCCTCCGCCAAACCAAGAAAGCGCAAGGCGAAGAAGAAGCTGAAGCCGGCGCCGAGCAGGAAGGCCGCACGCAGCAGATGTAGGCCCGGCTCGCGCACCCGCAGACTGGCGCGGCCGCCGGATAGCCAAGCTACCGCCAGCACCGGCAGCAAACCGAAAAGGCTACGAAAGAAGACGACTTCGCTGATCGGGTAGCCAGCACCCAGCCATTTCGCCAAGGCGTCCAGGATTGTCATGGCGAACATCGCCATTAGCATCGCGAGGATGCCGGTCAGGAGCCGATCGGGTGCCTGCTGCCCCCTTGGCGATGGGTCCGCTGCTTTCATGGGACGAAGCGGTCGAGAATTCGGTCGACGGCGCCTGGATAGCTTCCGCCGAACAAGGCGCTGTGCACGAGCAAGGGGTAGAGGTTGTAGAGGTCACGCCGCTCGTTCCAGAAACCGGGCCACAACCCGGGATCGCAGTCGGTTAGGGACTGATAGCGCTCGAAGAACGCGGCCCCGAAGGTTCCAAAGAGGGTCGTGAAGGCAAGCTCTACCTCCGGGTGACCGAAGTAGATCGCGGGGTCGATGAAACCCACCGCTTTGCCCCTCCGCGTTAGGATGTTCCCGCCCCAGAGATCCCCATGCAGCAAGGCCGGGGCCGTTGGCGGGGGAAGGAGACTGTCCAGACGGTCCGCCAAGCGCTCGAGCCGGGCGAAGGTTGCGCGCGGAAGCCTGCCCCGGTCCAAGGCCAAGCGGCCCGCGTGCAGAAGACGCTGCTCGGCGAAGAACCGCGGCCAGGACTCCGACGTCGGGTTCGGTTGCGGCAAGCCGCCGATCACCGTGTCCCGCTCCAGCCCGAACACGGGGGCGGTGACGCGGTGGAGCGCCGCCAAGAGCCCCGCCGCGTGAGCCTCAACCGAGTCATCGATCCTTCCATCGCTCTCGATGTAGTCCATCATCAACACGTCGTCGTCGGCGTGAATCACCTTGGGGACAGGCAGCTCCGAGGACGTGGCCAGGATTTCCAGCATCCAGGCCTCAAGCTTCAGCCCCTCGCCCCGCTTCACCACGATCCGGCTGCCGTCCGCCAAATCCGCGCGCCAAACCTCCGCCACGCAGCCGCCGCCCAAGGGTGTCAGGGTCCGGGGCGCGTATCCGGTCGCCGCTTCGATTTGAGAGGCCAGCGGCGTCATGGTGGTGGCGCCGCGAGCCTGTCCACCAAGGCGCGCGCGCCGCGCTCCACCATGTCCAAGGCATGGTCGAAGTCGGCGAGATCACCGTAGTAGGGGTCCGGAACGTCCCCGGCCTGGGGGCCTTCGGCATATTCCATGAAGAGCTTGATCCGGTCTTTCAGAGGCGCGGGGCAGGCGCGGAGCATTTCGCGCCGATGCCCCCGATCCATGGCGAGCAGCAGGTCGAAATCCGCGAAGTCACCCTCGGTCAGCTGGCGCGCCCGCTGCGCCGATAAGTCGTAGCCGCGCGCGGCGGCGCGGCGAATCGCGCGTGCGTCCGGCGGGTCGCCGACATGCCAGCCGCCCAAGCCGGCCGAATCGAGATGAAAGCGGCCGTCGTGTCCGGCTTGCTTTAGCAGCGCGCGCGTTACACCTTCAGCGGTGGGCGACCGGCAAATGTTACCAGTGCAAACGAAGAGCAGGCGCATGATCGATCCTCGCACTTGGCTGGGCGGATAATCGGCAAAATGAATATCGTGGGCGAAATTCAACTCTCGGTGGACAGTCGAATCGTCATCTTGACAGGCGCCGGGATCTCGCGCGAGTCCGGTCTTGCGACTTTTCGGGATCCGGACGGCATTTGGGCGCGCGTCCGGATCGAGGACGTGGCCACGCCGGAGGCCTTCGCGCGCGACCCGGAGCGGGTGCATGCCTTCTACAACGCGCGGCGGAAGGGCTTGCTTGACGCCGCCGTCACGCCCAACGCGGCACACTTGGCTCTGGCGCTGCTCGAGGCGGAATGGCCCGGAGAGGTCTTGCTGGTCACCCAGAACATCGACGATCTGCATGAGCGGGCGGGAAGCGCCAATCTGATCCATATGCACGGCGAGCTTTTAAAGGCGCGCTGCCTTGCCTGCGGATCCGCGAGCGCCTGGCGCCAGGAGATGACCGGCGAGAGCCGCTGCCCGAGCTGCGGCGAGACCGGAAGCCTGCGCGTCGATGTGGTCTGGTTCGGTGAGATGCCTTACGAGATGGCGCGGATCGAGCGCGCGCTGGGGGACTGCGGACTGTTCGTTTCCATCGGCACCTCCGGCAACGTCTATCCGGCCGCCGGCTTCGTCGCCGAGGCGCATCACCGGGCCGGCGCGCACTGCATGGAGCTGAACTTGGAGCCCAGTGACGGGGCATCACTCTTCGACGCCGCGCGCTACGGCCCCGCGACCGAAGTGGTGCCGGGCTTCGTCGAAGACTTGTTGAAGGCGGTCCGATGACCCTTGACGCTCTCTTGGCCGAGGCCCGGGCTTGCCGCCACTGCGCGGAGAGTCTTCCCTTGGGGCCACGGCCGACCTTGCAGGCGGGTCCGCACGCGCGCCTGATGATCATCGGTCAGGCGCCCGGAACCAAGGTGCATGACACGGGCATCCCCTTCAACGACCCCTCGGGGGACCGTCTGCGCGATTGGCTGGGGATGGACCGCGCGAGCTTCTACGATCCAGACCGCTTGGCCATCATGCCCATGGGCTTTTGCTACCCGGGCCGGAACCCGCGCGGCGGGGACCTGCCCCCAAGGCCCGAATGCGCGCCGCTTTGGCACCCCCGCTTGCTGCCGGCCTTGGGGGCGGTGGAACTGGTCCTCTTGGTGGGGCTCTATTCCCAAGCCCGCTATCTCGGGGAGAAGCGAAAGAGAACCTTGACCGAGACAGTGCAGGCCTGGCGCGATTACGCGCCCCGCTTCCTGCCCTTGCCGCACCCAAGCTGGCGAAACAATGCCTGGATCAAGAAAAACCCCTGGTTCGAGGCGGAGCTGCTACCGCACCTGAAGGCGCGCGTGGGGGATTTGACGTGACGCGCCTGGCGCGCACGTTCAGTCCACTTCCGGGGGAGGTTAGAAAATCCCTTCCAAGGCGCCTTTGCGCCGGCGCTCGATGGAGGGCGCGCCTTCGCCGGTGATCGGCGATCCAACCGCCGAGGCCTCGCGCAAGCGCCGGCTCTCCGCGTTGGCGTCGATGATCTCGCCCGGGGGCGGGTCCTCCCGCCAGAAAATCAAGGAGTCGATGAAAGTTTCGCTCTCGGAATTGATCTGCGCCGTCTCGCTATCCAC
Source organism: Pelagibius litoralis (assembly GCA_029287455.1). GTDB lineage: Bacteria > Pseudomonadota > Alphaproteobacteria > Kiloniellales > DSM-21159 > JARFRB01. Next base: position 45,900 of record JARFRB010000038.1, read on the forward strand.
CACACGGCGGATATCCGGGTCGGCGTTCCCCGCTCCCGCGCTCTTCAGCAGAGCCTGTTCGCCGCTCGTCAGATTCTGATTCTCTACCGGCTCCGCAAGCACCACTCCGGCGGAAGCGGCTTGCTTCGGTTCCGCCCGGAACACGGCCTGACGGGCTTGCTGAGTGGCGGAGCCTTCCTGCGGCCGAACTTGGCCGGGTGCGGGTGGGCGCAAAGCGAAATTCGGCGGCAATGTCAGCGGCGCGCGCGACACGACCTTGAACTCGTCCGGGGAGTTTTTGCCGAGGCCCAGCTGCTTCTTCGCGTTGTCACTGCAACCGACAAGTGCGGCCCCAACCAGGACAATCGCACCAGCTCGGACCAGGAATCGTAGAGACATCAACTTTACTCACTCTTCACTTCGGTGGTTATTTTACGCTGATTCGGTCCGTTAAACAACCCGTCCCAAACAAGCACCACCACCCCACATACGATGAAGCTGTCCGCGACGTTGAAGGCTGGCCAGTGGTATCCCATAGCATGAAAGTCTATAAAATCCACTACCCCTGGCTGTGTAAAGCGATCGATCGCGTTGCCCAGCGCCCCGCCCACGATGGCGCCGCCGGCCAGGGCCAGGAGTTTGTCCTTCTGGCGCGCCACCCAAACCGTCAGGGCGATGGAAACCAGAATCGCGATGCCAGCGAGCAGGTAGGGCTTCCAGGACAGGTCGCTTGCGAGGAAGCTGAAGGCGACGCCGCGGTTGAAGGCCAGCACCAGGTTGAAGAAGCCCGTGATCTCGATCACCCGTGGGGGCTGCATGAGGTCGAGGATCAGCCATTTCGTCACTTGATCCGCGACGATCACGGCCACCGCGAGCGCGATAGTCCAGGAGAGGTACGAGCTTTCGCGCGCGGCCATGGCCAGGTTCCCTATTCCGCCGCCGTGTTTAATTCCGCGACGGCTTCGGCGCAGCGCCCGCAGGTGCCGGGGGCGTGGGGATAGGCGCCGACGTCGGGCAGCACCCGCCAGCAGCGCTCGCACTTCGATCCCTCCGCGCCCTGGATCACGGCTCCGACGCCGGGAACCTCCTCCAGAAGGTAGGCGTCGTCAGGAGGCGAGCCGGCGATCACTTCCACTTGGGAGGTGATGCAGATCTCCGCGAAATCCATATCGGCGACGGTCGCGGCCAGCGCCTTGTCCTCAATGAAGACCCGCGGCGCGGCTTGCAGCGAGGAGCCCAGGCGCTTCTCCGCCCGCTCCAGCTCGATGGCCCCCGTGACAACCCGGCGCACCCGCCGGACTTTGGCCCAGCGCGCGGCCAGCGCATCGTCCCGCCATCCTGACGGCACCTCCGGGAAGAGGCGCAGGTGCACGCTCTCTTCCGCGCCCTCCTTGCCGCGCGCCCACCAGGCCTCCTCGGCCGTGAAGGACAGGATTGGGGCGAGCCACGCCGTCAAGTGATCGAAGACCTGATCCAGGACACTCCGGCACGCGCGCCGGCGCGGATCGGACGGCAGGTCGCAATAGAGGCTGTCCTTGCGGATGTCGAAGTAGAAGGCGGAAAGATCGACCGCGCAGAACCCGTGCAGCGCTTGATAGATCGCGTGGAAATCGAAGTCCTCAACGCCTTGGCGCACCACGCCGTCCAGTTCCCAAAGCCGGTGCAGGACCCAGCGCTCAAGTTCCGGCATGTCGGCCGGGGCGACCCGCTCGGCTTCCGTGAAGCCGTCGAGGTTGCCGAGCAAATAGCGCAAGGTGTTGCGTAGACGGCGATAGGCGTCGACCTGATATTTCAGGATCTCCTTCCCGATCCTGAGGTCTTCCGAGTAGTCCGAAGCGACAACCCAAAGCCGCAGGATATCCGCGCCGTCCCGTTCGCTCACATCCTGCGGGGAGGTCACGTTGCCGAGCGACTTGGACATCTTGCGCCCGTTCTCGTCGAGCACGAAGCCATGGGTCAGGACCGCCTCGAAGGGTGGCCGCCCGCGCGTGCCGCAGGATTCCAGCAAGGAGGTATGGAACCAGCCGCGATGCTGGTCGGACCCTTCGAGATAGAGCGAGGCGGGCCATTTGAGGTCCGGCCGCTCCTCCAAAACGAAGGCGTGGGTCGAGCCACTATCGAACCAAACTTCCACCACGTCGCTCATCTGGTTCCATTCGGCCGGATCATAGGTGTTGCCCAGCCAGCGCTCCGGCGGCGAGGAGAACCAGGCATCGCCCCCTTCCTCCTCGAAGGCGGCGGCGATGCGCTCGATCACGGCCGGGTCGCGCAGGGGCTCGCCGGTCTCCCGGTGGACAAAGAGGGGCAAGGGCACGCCCCAGAGGCGTTGGCGCGAGATGCACCAATCCGGCCGCTGCTCGATCATGGCGCGCAGCCGTGCTTGGCCGGCCGGGGGCACGAAGCGGGTTTCGTCGATCCCGGCGAGCGCCGTCTCGCGCAGGCCCGTGGTCTCCATGGAGATGAACCACTGCGGCGTGTTGCGGAAGATCAGCGGCGCCTTCGAACGCCAGGAGTGGGGATAGCTATGGCGCAAGCTGCCCTTTGCGAAGAGGCCGCCGGCCGCCGCCAGTGCCTTGATCACGGCGACGTTGGCGTCGCCATCCTTGCCGTCGGGCGTCAGGACCAGGCAGCCGGCGAAAAGCGGGACGTGGGGCAGAAAGGCCCCGTCCGGGCCGACGGTGTGCGGGATCTCCAGACCGTGCTTGCGGCCAAGGTTGTAGTCGTCGGTTCCATGGCCCGGCGCGATATGGACGAAGCCGGTTCCGGCGTCGGTGGTGACGAAGTCGCCCGGCAGCAAGGGCACATCGCCGTCGTAGCCTTGACCGCGCAGGGGATGGGCCGTGACGGTACCCGCCAGATCCTGGCCGGACAGGGTCGCCAGGGTCTCCGCCGCCTCGATCTTCGCGTCGGCCATGACCTGGTCGCGCAGGTGCTGGGCGATCAACACACGCTCGCCAGGGACGGCTTTGCTGTTCTCGCCCACGGCCTTGACCTCCAAGACGATGTAGTCCTCGTCCTCGGCGTAGGCGATGGCGCGGTTCCCGGGCAGGGTCCACGGCGTGGTCGTCCAGATCACTACCGAAGCGCCATCCAGCTCCGGCCGTGGGCTGCTGATTACCGGAAAACGGGCCCAAACCGTTGTGGATTTATGCTCGTGATACTCGACCTCGGCATCGGCAAGCGCCGTTCTCTCGGGCACGGACCAGAGCACCGGCCGCGAGCCCGCGTAGAGCGCGCCATTCATCAAGAACTTGCCCAGCTCCCGCACGATCTGGGCCTCGGCATCGAAACTCATGGTCTTATAGGGCCGCTTCCAATCGCCGATCACGCCGAGGCGCTGGAACTCCTCGATCTGGATCTCGATCCAGCGGGCGGCGAAGTCGCGGCATTCGCGGCGGAACTCAACCTTGTCCACCGCGTCCTTGTCCTGCCCGCGCGCGCGATATTCTTCCTCCACCTTCCATTCGATGGGCAGGCCGTGGCAATCCCAGCCCGGAACGTAGTTGGCGTCTTTGCCCAGCATCTGCTGGGCGCGATTGATGACGTCTTTCAAGATCTTGTTGAGCGCATGCCCCATGTGCAGATGACCGTTCGCATACGGCGGGCCGTCGTGCAGGACGAACTTTTCGCAGCCCTTGGCCTGGGCGCGCTGCAGGGCATAGAGATCCATCTCCAGCCAACGGGCCAGGATCTCCGGTTCGCGTTTTGCGAGGCCGGCGCGCATGGGAAACTCTGTCTTCGGCAGGAAGACGGTTGATCTGTAGTCGAGGGTCATTCCTTTACCTTGCTCTCGCGCGCCGGCAAACCGGGGCGCTCACCTTGCTGATCCCGGCGGCCGATGGATGGATCGAAGCGCCCGCTTTACCCTTGTTGTGCCCCTGGCCCCCGGTCGTGCCGCTGGCTTCGGCCACGCCAAACCGATCCCGGCCTTCGTTCAGAAGACCGGGCGGATAATTCGCTGGGCGCGGCGGGTCCTGGGGCTCTCCGACATGGGGCGGACTGTGCGCGAAGCCGGGCGTCCGGTCAAGTTCCAGCGAGCCGTGCGGCGGGGCTTGGCTTTCAGGTTTCCAGGGTGTTTGGAGACGGACCGGCGTTGGCCCAGGAAAGCGGTTACTCGGCCGCTTCCGCGAAGTCAGCTTTGCTCGCCACCATCAACATCGCCTCGCCCTCGACGACCACAGTGTTGCCGACGGTGCACACGGTGCTGACGACCACCCGCTTCTTCTCGGGCACGACCTCGGTGACTGTGACCCGGGCCACTACGGTATCGCCGATCTTGACCGGCGCGCGAAACTTCAGATTCTGGCTAAGATAAATGCAGCCGGGGCCAGGAAGCTTGGTCCCAAGCACGGCGGAAATCAGCCCCGCGGACAGCATGCCGTGGGCGATGCGGCCCTTGAACATGGTTTGCTCGGCGTAAGACTGATTGATATGGACCGGATTGGTGTCCCCGGTCACCCCGGCGAAGAGGGTGATATCGGTCTCGGTGACCGTCCTTCCCATCACCTCGGTCATGCCCACCGAGAGGTCTTCAAGGAAGTGTCCGCGCAACTCGTCCATGAAATCCGGTCCCCCGCGTAGTTGCACCCGCGCCACGTGATATTGCGACGCGGCATACTTTGCTGCGACGCAAGGTACCTGCGAACTCAAGCGCTTGGCAAGGTCGATTTCGCGTTCGCGAAACTAGGGCGGGTTACCCCCGCGTTCGTCCGGCGCCCTGGCCACGCGAAAGAGGGAATACCTCTCCTTGGACATGGGCTTCCTGGTTGCCGGGTTCCTCCCCACCCGGCTGGCCGGGCCAATTTCCCTCAATAAGTGTAATTCCCGATGAGCGGGTGCTGGGGCTGAAGAGTTGACTGCCAGGCATGCCGCTCTTTCACCTGCGCGAGGGAGAGTCCCCGATTGTGGGAAAAATCACTTTTTGCCGAAGAAAATTCAAATAATATGAGATATTTATGACACAGGCATGTCTGTATGGTTGCGCAAAACCTCGCCACGCCCAACAATTGAGTGATAAAGGCGGAATCGTAAGCGAACGCTCGGTTTGCGCGTGCCTAAACGTTAAATGTTTGCTAAGTTGAACAACCGTAGTCGGTTCGGACTTGGGATCACCGGTACGACGCAAGGTTTCTACTATCGTTGGTTTAGTGGCGCGTGTGTTGCCGAGCCTTCCGGACGAGACGACTATCCCAGCCGGGATTGGAGGCCCCCCCCCTTTTTCCGGACTGGTCTGACCGCCACCAAACTTGGAGTTTTGGAAAAGTGCATAGTGACTTTCACGGGTCCGAACCGGCCCGGACGGATGTCAAAGGAGTCGTGAAATGGTTCAATCCCACGAAAGGGTTCGGCTTCGTTCAAATGACGGATGGCTCGCCGGACGCTTTTTTGCATGTTTCGGTTCTGGAGCGGCTTGGCCGTGCCGATCTGCCTGAAGGCACGGAGATTCTTTGCGATATCGTGGAAGGGCGCAAGGGTCCGCAAGTCTCTTCGATCGTGCGGATCGATGCTCTCGGAGAAGCCGTGAGCCGCGCTCCAGCGGGCCCGGATCAGGATGGCGCGCCCATGGAAGGGACCGTGAAGTTCTTCAATGCGGAGAAGGGCTTTGGTTTCGTGACTCCCGATGACGGGAGCCGGGACGTGTTCATCTCGGCGCGCTTGCTGGAACGGCTCGGCGTCGCGACCCTGGAGCCCTCGCAGAGGGTGCGAGTCACGACCCGGATGGGGCAGAAAGGCCCGATGGCGTCCTCGCTCGAACTGACTTAGGACGTCCTGGACTTTTTGACCGGAACCTTCGCCCGCGCTCCATGGCGCGGGCGGAGTTCGAGGGCGACAGGGGACGTTTGGCGCGCCTCGCCCGGGTGTCACAATTCCGCCTCATCGTGACCTCATGCTCTCCGCCTGGCGCCGGTGCTCCGCGGGCTACGGTAGGAACGGAAGCGCGATGCGGTAATCCAATCCGCTGTTTAGGACGTATATGGGGATAAGGCGCGGTTCAGCCGCGTATCGTAAATTGACGCGGCAAAAAACGCGCGATCCGGTTCACTTGCCGGGCCGACGCGCAAAAGCTAGCCGGGACAGAATCGGCGGTGCCCAGGGAATCAGGCACATAGTGGAGGCGAGAGTGCATAATACAAACGTCGATGCCACGCTCCAACGCTACATGAAGTTCGCGCGCCTGCTGCGGAGGCAAGTGGAGGTGGAACGGTTGCGCCACGGCACTCTGGCCACCGTCTCCCACCGTCGGTCCTTGGCGATCGCCAATGCGCGTAGCGAGGCACGGCTGCGCCGCAGGGCCCGCGCGCTGGTGGACCGCGCGCTCCTGAGCGTGGAGTGGCCGCTTCCCGGCAACGCTTAAGATCGGGTGCGCCGAAGCGCGAGGCGGCGGAGGTTTCCGCAATCCACAACAATCGCGGCCCGGGCATACTTGTCCGGGTTAGCCTCGTTAACGCGGGACGAACTTGCGGGCGCGGTCAAGTCCGGTAACTCGCATCAGTCGGTAAAATGCGGCTCCGGCCGGCGCTCCAGGTCTTCGTAGTGGACGAGCATCGGGGCGCCTAGTTGGCAGGGCCGCCCGCCGCGGAACGCCCACTCCCCACGATCACAATCCTCGGCGCGCACGTAGCCGTTCAGGTAAAGGCGCCGCTCGCCGGATCCCCGGTTCCGCCCGGAGCCGTGCACCGTGAACAGAGACCAGATCATCAGATCCCCCGGCTCAAGCCGCGGCGTGACGGCGTGCTTGGCATCAAGGCCGAGCGAGTCAAGGCTCTTCAGATCGGCCTTGGCCCCCAGAACCGGAGTTGAGGCATCGAAGGCGATCTCTCCGCTGGCGTGGCTGCCAGGAATGAAGGTCATCCCCCCTTCCTCCGCCCCTTGAGGATCGATGGCGATTGCCGTTTGCAGGTACGAATTCTCGGGGTTGCGATAGGCATGGCGGGGGCGTCTGAACCGGATGTCCTGGTGCCATCCGAAGGTCGCCGTGGCCGCTCCGGCGGGTTTCCAATGCAATTGATTGATGATCTGCTTGATGTCCTCGCCCAAAAGCGGGGACAAGAGCTCGTAAAGCCGGTTGTCGATGCGCACACGGCCCAAGTCTTCATCTCCGTAGGTCGGCCACTGCACCATGCGCACCAAGGGGCCGCGCTCGGGGTCCTGCCCCACGCGATAGTGAAGATTGCCATGCCGGAAGCTGCGGCCGAGCCTCAGGCCCTCGGCGTAGTGGCGGTCGAATGCCTGGGCGAGGATATCGATTTCCCATGGGCTGAATACGCCGCGCAGAACCGCGAAGCCATCGCGCGCCAGGTCGTCAAGATGTGACCCCGCCAGAAGGTTCTCTTGAGACATAGAGTAGTTTTCTCGCACCTTTGCGCCTTGTATCTCGCGTGGCGCCTCCCTTTATCATCTTAGAGCGAGCACCCGGAACAAGAGATTGGGCGAAAGAGGTTCGCCTTTCTTGTCACCGCCCTAACGCCGAGAGGTAGCGACGGACCCGCTCGGGGAGGTTTTGGCGGCCGGCAGCGTATAACGAATGACTAGGACCAAGATAGGTGACCCCCGTGGTAGTGACTCCCATGATGAAGCCTTGGCTAGCCGTCTTCTGCATGCTTGCGATTGCCGCTCCCAGCGTGTCCGCGCTTGCGCAGCAGGACGATTCGCGCTTTGGGCGGGAGCAGGACTATCGCGGAACTCTCATCCTGCGGTTCCCTTTCACGACCAAGGGCGAGAAACCGGCTCCTCCGGAATTCGGCGTGAACCTGGAGAACCGGAGGCCCGAGCGCGACGGCTATACGACCGATCGCTACGACAGGGACCTGGGGATGCGCCTGCCCCAAGACGACGTGGGCGGCATTCGTACCTTTCCTCTGGAGTTTCCCGAGTTCAAACTCGACGATCCACGCATCGGCGAATTGGAAGGCTGATGCCTCACCGGAAAGTCGCGCCCGCGGCTGTATGACCCTTCCCCCTGGCCTCACTGGCCCGGGGCGGTTATAGCTTGACTTAGCCGGGGCTCTTTCCCGGCTAGGCGGCAACTCCGCCCCGCCGTGCCGGAAGGGTCCCTCCGCCATGCCAGTCTTGGGCTCATCGCCGGATCTCCGCTCCCAGGGACAAGACAGCCGCTACGCTTGGCTGCGGCTTGGCATCGCGCTGGTGCTCAGCACCATCGGCGGGGTCGGGCTGTGGTCTGTGGTGGTCGTGCTGCCCGTGATCGAGATCGAGTTCGGCGTCGACCGCGGTGGAGCTTCGCTGCCCTACACGGCCACCATGATGGGCTTCGCGGTTGGCGGCGTGTTCATGGGCCGCTTGGTCGATCGTCTCGGAATCATGCGGCCCGTCGTCTTTGGAGCGGTGCTTCTGAGCATAGGCTACCTCGTCGCCTCGCAGGCGCAGACCTATTGGCAGTTCGTCCTGGTTCAATCCCTGCTGATCGGAATGCTCGGCAGCTCGACCACTTTCGCGCCACTGGTGGCCGAGATCTCGCTTTGGTTTCGCAAGCGGCGCGGCATCGCGGTGGCGATCGTCGCCAGCGGCAACTACTTGGCGGGAACCGTTTGGCCGCCGATCCTGACCGCTGGTATCGAGGAGTTCGGCTGGCGGCAGACGCATTTCGGGGTAGGCGTGATCTGCCTGGTCACGATGGTGCCGCTGGCGCTCTGCCTCAAGCGGCGCGCGCCGACCGAGGACGCAGCCCAAGCCCCTGCGCTCGCGGCCGGCGGCACCGAAACGCGTCCAGGTGCTGTCGTGCAGATCCTCCTGGTCGTTGCGGGATTGTCGTGTTGCATCGCCATGGCCATGCCCCAGGTGCATATCGTCGCCTACTGCGGAGATTTGGGCTACGGCGTTGCCCAAGGCGCGCGCATGCTTTCGCTTATGCTGGCACTCGGGGTGGTCAGCCGGCTGCTTTCCGGGCTCATAGCCGACCGCATCGGCGGCTTGCGCACGCTATTGCTCGGATCGAGCCTGCAGTGTCTGGCGTTGCTGTTCTACCTGCCTTTCGACGGCCTGACGTCGCTCTTCATCGTTTCGGCCATCTTCGGGCTTTCCCAAGGGGGGATTGTTCCGAGCTATGCCTTGATCGTGCGGGACTACTTCCCGGCGCGCGAAGCCGGCACGAGGGTTAGCCTTGTCTTGATGGCGACCGTGGTCGGCATGGCCATCGGTGGCTGGATGTCCGGCGAGATTTATGATCTCACCGGCTCGTACCAAGCCGCTTTCCTCAATGGAATTGCGTGGAACCTGGTGAATATGTCGATTGCGTTCTGGCTGCTGATCGGCAGGCGGCGGCTGTCGCCGCAACCGGCTTGAGGGGCTCTAGTTCGCCCGGGCGCTAGCTGTAAAGAAGACGTGGCCGTCGATCTCCGCGAGCTTCGTCAGGCGGTGGGCCCAGCGGGGCGTTTCGACGAGCTCGGGCGCGTAGTAATGGTCGGCGCCGCCGGTCGGATCAGTCAGGTGACCGGAGAGTGATAGCAAGCCAACGCGAGCTGCCTTTTTGAAAGCTTCGAAGTCCACGATGCTCGTCGGATGCAGCGTCCAGCTGAACTGGTAGGGCTGATAGACCACCTCGTCGATGCTATCCGGCCAGTAGGTGCTCTTGACGCGGTTCAAGGTCACGAAGGCAACGGCGATTTGGCCCTTTAGGTTCTCCCCCCGCGCCTCGAAGTAGATGTTCCGCGCTAGGGTCAACAGGTCCTGCCGAAGGCCGGCGTCGACCGCTACCTGCAGGCCGTGCGCCTCGGCCAAGACCTGCTCGATCACGTCCTCGGGGCGGGGTTTGCGCGGCGGAACCGGTGGGATGCGAGAATTGGCCTCGCTCACGCCGGTGGCTTCGAAAGCCAGAACCGGCGTCGCCAAAGCCGGGCCCGCGTGGCTCGCCATGACCGCGCAGATCAAGCCTGCGCTCAAAAGTCCTGCTTTGCTGACAAATCTCGCCCAGCGAGTCATGTCCGCACCCTCTCCGTATCTCTTCGATCTCATCGACCGACCACCGATCGCGAATTTTTGGCCCCTTCGCGAAACGCGGGCTTATTCTGTCGAGAAACTAGGTCGAGGGCAGACGCGTATTAGAGGGCATTTTAGCCTTTTTCGAGGTACTTCTTGGGGCTTCTGGAAATGGAAAGGGCAGGACTCGAAGGGTCTTTAGCAATAGGGATTCCGGTGTGAGAAGGCATATACCAGTCAGGCTCAACCAGTATAAAAACGTTTTGAATCAATTGATTATGAGGTTTTGCCGTTAACCTGCCTTGGAAGGCCTTCACCAATCCTTAAGAACAACTCGGCGAGTATGCTCGCCACCCAGCTTCTTCCGGTCGGATTAACCGAATTGGGATCAAGCGCCCATCCGCCATGGTGTGGATGACCGCAGATTCGCGGATGGAATTGCCGTGTGGCTCTCGTTCTGCGTGTGGGGGGGGATGGACAAAGAGGCATTTTCTCGCCGTCACGGGCGCTCCCGGGGCGCGGCCGATGGCGGCGATCTGACAATCGAACGACGGGCAGGATGCGTGCGCGCTTCAAGGTCTTCCCGGAAGATCGCGTCGAGTGACGCGCTCAGCGCATTCCGGCTCCCGCCCTAGAACAAATGGCCCAGCTTGCTTGCCTTGGCCTTCAGGTAGGCTTCGTTGTGAGCGTTCGAGGGGAAGCTATGGGGAACCCGCTCCTCCACGGTGATACCGCAGTGGGCCAAAGCCTGCACCTTCGCCGGGTTGTTGGTGAGCAGCCGCACCCGCGTTATGCCCAACTGTCCGAGCATTTCGGCGGCCGGCAGGTATACGCGCTCGTCGGCGTCGAAGCCGAGCTGCTCGTTGGCTTCCAGGGTATCTGCTCCCCGGTCTTGCAGCGTGTAGGCGCGCAGCTTGTTCACCAAGCCTATGCCGCGGCCTTCCTGGGCGAGATAGAGCAGAATACCGGCGCCGGCCTTGGAGATGGCGTCGATGGCCCCACGCAGTTGATCTCCGCAATCGCAGCGCAGGGAGCCGAGCAGATCGCCGGTAAAGCATTCCGAATGCACTCGCACGAGGGTGGGTGCGTCGGCTGCCGGTTCGCCGATGATAATCGCCAAGTGCTCGTGTCCCCCATCGGCTGGCCGGAAGGCGACGACCCGGGCATCCTCGGCGCCGAGCAAGGGAACGTGGGCATCGGCGATCCGGTCCAGGGTCCGGGCCGCCGCGAAACGGTACTCGGCTATCTCTTCTTCCGTGACCCGTAAGACCGAAGCGGCCGGCGCCAAGCCTTCGCCTTGCGCGGCGGACCCGCTCGTGAGCGGTGCCATGATCGCGGCGGGCAAGAGCCGCGCCAGCTTGACCAGATCGACCGCTGCGGCGGCAAGCGGCGGAGACTCCACCAAATTGGCTTCGCTAATGCGCTCCGAAAGCCGGGGCGCGCGCGTCGGATCCGCCAGTCCCGAGACGGATCCGCCCGGCAGGCCCGCCAAATCGAGAACGACCACTTCCGCGCCCGAAGGCGGGGCCAAGCCCAGGCTCTCCGCTCGCCGGGCCGTAACCGCCAGTTGGCAGGCCGTACCGGCGAGGGCTGTCAGCTCGGTCACGCGCGCCTCCGGCGCACCTTCTGCCGCCAAGACCAAGGCCGCGTCGCCTGAGGCATTTTCCAGGCGGACCGGCCGGCCGCGCCGAAGCTCTCCGGCGGCGCGCTCAACCGCGTGCAGGACCGCCGGATCGGCCGCCAGGCTTTGTGCAATGGATTCGCTCATTCCGGCCTCTCGCCGGAGCTGGATCGGGTCGTCGAACTCACGATTTTCATTCACTTGCTTGTTTATCGGGCACCTTAGGGCTTCGTGGGCCGCCTGTCACGGGGGCGGGCCGCCCGCCATGCTTCACGAAGCGCCCTACCGGTCGGGCGCGGTTTCTGATAGACGGACCTCGCAAAGATGGATCGGAGAGGCAGTCCCGGCAATGCTTGGGGGCTGCAGGAAACGGAGGAACCGCATGCCCGAGGCCCTTTGGCGCGGTTATGATCAGGAAGCGCTCGACGCGCAACTCAATCTCAGGGCGCGCAATCCCGAGCACGAAGAGTACTTCGCCCGCTGGGCGCGGGATAGCGAAGCCGTTCGTGCCGGCTGGCCCGAGGCGAAGCTCAATCTCGCCTGCGGGGAAAAGCCGGACGAGTGCCTCGACTATTTTCCTGCCCAGCCTGGCGCGCCGCTGCTTGCCTTCATTCACGGCGGCTATTGGCAGGCTCTGGATAAGAGTGATTATTCCTACTTCGCCCCAGCGTTTCGCGACGCCGGCATCGCCTACGCGTCGCTGAACTACAGTCTGGCGCCCGAGGCGACGATACCGGAGATGGTCGACCAAGTGCGGAGCGCCGTTGCTTGGCTCCACCGCCAAGCTGGCGAACTTGGCTTCGATCCCCAGCGGCTCTTTGTCGCGGGCCATTCGGCGGGCGGGCATCTTGCGTCCATGGTGATGGCGGATGGGGCCGGCTCCGTTGAGTTGCCGGAGAACGCTGTGAGGGGTGGCTGCAGCGTTTCCGGCATCTATGAACTCAAGCCGCTCAGCCGAAGCTATCAGCAGCCCGTGCTTCGCTTGACCGACGAGGCGGTGCAGCGGTGCAGCCCGATCCGGCGCCTTCCGTCCCGCTCTGGACCCTTGATCTGCGCCGTCGGCGCCTTGGAGCCGGAAGAGTTCCAGGACCAGCAGCGCGATTTCGTTTCGGCGTGGCAAGAGGCGGGGCTGCCCGGTTCGGCGATGACCCTGCCGGGCCGCAACCACTTCACGGCCGTCGACGCTCTGGGCGAGCCTGAACACCCCTTGCACCAGGCGGTTCTGGCGCTTGTGCGAAGCGGTTAAATGTTTGATGCTACGTGGACTCTCGCTTAAAACGCCTTCGACGGAATTCGTGAGACCAGGACCATGAGACCGACCACTTCTAGAAAAATTCTGCTGGTGGACGACGACGATGCCTTGCGGACCGCCCTGGGCGAGCAGCTGCGCTTGCACGAGGAGTTCCTCGTGGAGGAAGCCAATACCGGCGCCAAGGCGTTGGAGGTGACCAAGGGCGAATACTTCGACGCGGTCTTGCTGGACGTGGGTTTACCCGACCTGGACGGCCGCGACGTCTGCCGCCTGCTCCGCCGCAACGGGGTCAAGTCCCCGATCATTATGTTGACGGGCATGGATTCCGACGCGGACACCATCCTGGGCCTAGACGCTGGCGCCAACGACTATGTCGCCAAGCCGTTCAAGCTGAACGTCCTTTTGGCCCGCTTGCGCGCCCAACTGCGACAGCATGAGCAAAGCGAGGACGCGGTCTTCACCATCGGCCCCTACAGCTTCTTGCCTGCTCGCAAGCTCCTGGTCCACGCCGAGACCCAGCGCAAGATCCGTCTGACCGAAAAAGAAACGGCGATCTTGAAATACCTTTACCGCACCGGCGACCGTTCCGTGGGGCGCGACACGCTGTTGGGCGAGGTCTGGGGGTATAACGCGGGCGTGACCACGCACACCCTGGAAACTCACGTCTACCGCCTCCGCCAGAAGATCGAGGAAGACCCTTCCAACGCCGCTATCCTGGTCACCGAGCCTGGCGGGTATCGCCTGGTGCCATAAGCGTTTCGCGCTCTTTCGGCGGCGCCTTTCACAATTCCCGCCGTTTTCCCGTCATTGCGAGGCGAAGCCGTCGCAATCCAGGGGTGGTGGGTTTACAAGCCGCGCGCCCAAAAACAACAACCTCTGGATTGCCGCGGCTTCGCCTCGCAATAACGGGCGAAAGGCAGCGGCCCTAGGCAGCGGCGCTGAGATCGAAGGCGATGGAGATCCGCTCGGCCTTGTCCTCGAACGGTATCGTCCGGTGCCAGAAGTAGGACGGAAACAGCAGCATCGTGCCGGTTTCCGGTGCTATGGCACGCAAGCGCGGCGGTTTGCGCGAAGGCAGGCCGTAGCCCGGCCGGCCAAACTCAATCCAGCCCGCCTGTCCCGAATCCCCGCCATGAACAGATTCGGGGATGTCGACATAATAAACGCCGCTCACCCAGCCGGCGTTATGGATGTGCGCGGCCTGATGCCCCTGGGAGGCCAAAAGATTGCCCCACATGTTTAGCCTGTAAGCTTGTGGCTTGCGGCACAGGAAGGGGTGGTTCGGATCGTCCGGCAGGCTCGCCGCCCAGGTGTCGATAGCTTGCCGGAAGGCTGCTTCCATCGCAGCGATGGCCGGTGTCGGGGCCGTGTGCAGAGCGACGGCCGCGGCCCCGCCGCGAATGGCGCGCTGCTTTGGGTCCACGGTCTCGACCAGTGTCGGATGGGTGCGTAAATCCCGCTCCAGGGCGGCGTTGAAGTCTGCCAGGGATGCGAAGCCGGGCGGCGGTTCTAGGTGTTTGCGGAAGACGAAGCGATCGAAATCGACCAGTTCGGCGGCCTCCGCCCCTCGGCCCAATTCCTCCAGGGCTTGGGCCTTGTAGGCCACCGCCGGAGGATTCTGGGGGTCGCGCGCCAATTGGGCATCGGCGGCGGCGAGTGCCGCCTCCATGTCGCCAAGCTTGATGAGGGCCGCGGCCAAGTTGTTGTGGATGCCGGCTAAGTTCGGGTTGATCGATTCGGCTGCGCGATAGCTTTTCACCGCCGCCGCGAAGTCTCCAGCCTCCTGCAGCCCGTTCGCCAGGGCGAAGTGCGTGAGCGCAGTTGCCGGGTGAAGCTCCACGGCGCGGCGCAGGCAGGCGATTCCCTCGCCGAACCTTTCGGCTTGGATCAAGGTCTCGCCCAGACCCCGGCGGCTCTCCAAGGACGCAGGCTTGAGGGACACGGCGGTTTCGAATGCCTCGACCGCCGGTTCCAGCCGGCTCATCTGCCGCAAGGTGTTGCCCAGATTGTGCCAGGCTTCCGCGTAGTCGGGCTTGGCGGCGATCGCTTGTCGGATCAAGCTTTCCGCATCGGCCAGCCGGCCAAGCGCCTTGGCGATCAGGCCCAGGAAGTGAAGCGCCTGGGGTTGGCCGGGCTGCGCGCGCAGAACCTGGCGATAGACCGCTTCCGCCTCGCCGAACCGCCCGGCTTGCTGTAGCGCCATGCCTCGCCGGAGCATTTCCGCGAGCTCAAGGGACGCCCCGGCCTTCTGCATTCCGTTTCCTTGCCGACTCGTGCTAACCAAGTTTCAGCATAGCATCTAAGCGCCTTGGAGCAGCCCTTGAAACCGAACCCCGCGCGGCCGCGACGCGGCGCTACCCCGCCCAAAGACGAGAGCTAGGCGGTGAAGGTGCCACCCACGGCTCCCCCCTCTACTCCCCCGGCGCTTCCCGAACCGCTCCTGCGCCGCTTGCGGGCCGCCATCCTGGATCAACGCGCCGGCCGGCTGGATGCGGCCATATCGGGCTACCGGGCGGTTTTGCGGCAGCGCCCCGAACTCGCGGAGGCGGCCAATAATCTGGGCGTTGCGCTCAAGGCGCGCGGGAAGACGGCCTCGGCCGTCAAAGCTTTCGAGGCGGCCCTGCGTGCACGGCCCGGCTACGTCGCGGCTCATGCCAACCTCGCAACTTCGCTGTTGTTACTGGACCGTCGGCAGGCCGCCCTGAAGCACGCCATGGAGGCCGCGCGCCTGGACCCCACGAACCCCGCCCAGCGCGAAATCCTCGCCCGAGTCTTGGGGCCGATCAGGTTTTCGGAGGCCGCCGAGCCGGTCCTGTCGGCCATGGAAGCGTTGTTCACGGCGGAGGACATCGAGCACCAGCCACTGGTGCCGGCCGCGCTCAGCCTCTTGCGCCTGCGGCCTGGCGTCTCGTCGCTGCTGGAAAGCGGTGCCGAGACGGCGCCGGCCGATACGGTGGCACGTGCCCTGGACACACCGCTGCTGTGTTTGGCGCTCGAGCGCGCGATTTTGGCCGACCCGGAGTTCGAGGCGGTGCTGGAGGCCTTGCGGCGGCGTGCCCTGGAGGCCTTGACCGGCGCGGGACAAGACCCCTTCGCCGAGTTGCTGGAAAGCCGCGCGGCAGTCTTCGCCGCGCTGGGTTGTCATGCCATGACCGGCGGCTTTCCCTTCGCGGAAACGCCGGAAGAGCGCGCGCTTCTTTCCGTGCTGGACCCGCGCGTAGCGGCGGGTGAGACCTCGGCGGTCCTGGTCTGGGCGCTCTACCGGCCGCTCTGGCAGCGCGAAGAGGTGGGAAGATTCCTGCGGCCCGGAGCGCTCCCAAAAGAACTCGCCCCCTTGCTCCGCCGCCAGGTCGCCGAGCCTCTGGAGGAGCGGGAGCTTGGCCCGAGGATCACCTGCCTGACGCCAGTCGAGGCAGCGGTCTCGCAAGCGGTCCGCCAGCAGTACGAGAACCATCCCTACCCGCGCTGGCTCACGGTGCGGCGCCGCCGGCCCGAGCCATTGAGCCAGGTCGTGGCCGGACTGTTCCCCTGGATCGGGCGGTCCGCCGATCCGCGCCCCTTGCGCGTCTTGATCGCCGGCTGCGGCACGGGCAAGCACGCGGTTGAAGTGGCGACCCGCTATGCCGATGCCCAGGTGCTTGCCGTCGATCTTAGCCTCACCTCGCTCGCCTTCGCCACACGGCGCGCCGGGGAACTGGGCATCGAGAACCTGCGCTTCGCTCAGGCGGATCTGCTGAGCCTGGACAGCCTGGGGGAAAGCTTCGATCTCATCGAGTCCGTGGGCGTGCTGCACCACCTTGGCGATCCGGAAGCCGGCTGGCGGGTGCTGAAGGGCCTCTTGGCGCCGGAGGGGCTGATGCGCATTGGCCTTTACAGCCGGCGAGGGCGCCCCGGCATCCGCGCCGCGCGCGCGTACTTGCAAGAGCAAGGCTTTGCGTCCGACGACGAGGGGCTGCGGGCCGCGCGCCGCCACATCCTCGACCTCGCGCCCGACCACCCGGCCGCCGCGGCCGCGCGGGAATTGGATTTCTATAGCCTCTCCGGCTGCCGCGACCTCTTGTTCCATGTCCAGGAGCGTGACTACGAGCTTTCCGAGGTGGCGGAGACGATCGGCCGCCTGGGCTTGGAGTTCCTGGGCTTCGAGTTTCCTTCCGACGCGGCGGCGAAAGCCTACGAGAAGCGCTTCCCCGGCACGCGCGCGCTCAACGATCTAGCCAAGTGGGAGCGGCTGGAAACGGAAAAGCCCGGCCTATTCCACCACATGTACCAGTTCTGGTGCCGCCCGCGCGGCGCCGAAGGGAAGGCTGGCCGGGGCGGCTACCCGCGGCGCAAATCACTGGCCGCCAAACCGAAGGCGAGGTAGGTGGAGCCGGTGATCCGGTCGAACCAGACCTTGCGGCGTCCGGCAAGGACGCGCCCCACACCTAGGCCGAGAGTCGCGTAGGCTACGTAGACGGCGATCGTGACCGCCAAGGCAGAAGGGGCGAGGATCACGAGCTGCGGGGCGAGCGGCTCCTTCGTGGCGATGAACTGCGAGAACACCGCGAGCCAGACGAAGATGGACTTCGGGTTGCTAAGCGAGATCAGGATTGCCTTTCTGACCAGGTGCCACGGCTTCGCGCCCGCGCTGGTCCTTGTGATCTGCGCATCCTTGGCCGAACGGAACATGGCCAGTCCCATCCAGGCCAAGTAGCCGACGCCGAGCCAGCGGATCACCTCGAAGAGCACCGGATTGGCGTTCATGAAAGCCGCGAGCCCCGTGAGGGCCAGACTCATGTGCATCATGGCGGCCAGCGTGACGCCCGCTACGCTCCATAGTCCGGCGCCAAGCCCTTGGGCGGTGGACGCGGAAATGCAGTTCAAGGCATTCGACCCAAGCGGCAGGCTCGCGAGCACCCAAACCGCCATGAAGATTGCCCAGTCGTCGAAAGTCATGCTCGCTCCGCTTCACTTTCAGGGGTTGCGCTCTAGTTTAACGAATTAGATCACCAAACTCATCAACTTCCGGTTTGAAAATTGAGGAAAATTCAACGCTTTTCTTGGAATAATGTGTCTCATGCGGCGCTCCATGCGAACAGCCAGGCCTTGCCTGAACCTGGGAAAAAGAGGTGAAGTGTGAGCTTCCTCACATATGAAGGCGGTTTCCAGGCGGTTTCAGCTTGGGGCCTGCGGCCTCGCGGCGTAGATTTATCTTTATGAAAGGCGGTGAACTCTTGGACGTCGTGAGAAGCGGATATACGCCGGTCAAGGCGGACACCCGGCTATCCGTGCGTTTCTGGGGAACGCGGGGCTCGATCGCTTGTCCGGGCAACGAGTTCGAGCGCTATGGCGGCAACACCTCCTGCCTTGAGGTTCGCTGCGGCGGCCAGGTCCTGATCTTCGACGCGGGCACCGGCCTTAGGCCTTTGGGCCAAAAGCTCACGGCGGAAGCCGAAGCGGCAGGGGAGGGCGTGGAGGCCGAGATCTTTCTCACGCACACCCATGTGGACCACATTTCCGGCGTGCCTTTCTTCGGCCCGCTGTTCGATCCCAACAGCAAGATCAACATGCATGCCGGACACCTGCTGCCCGAGAAGAACCTGCACGACGTTCTCTGCAAGTTCATGAGCGCGCCGCTGTTCCCGGTGCCGCCGCAGATTTTCACCGCCAAGGTGGATTTCCTGGACTTCCGCGCGGGTCAGACGCTGCATCCGGGTCCCGAGATCACCTTGCGCACGGCGCCGCTCAACCATCCGAACGGCGCCACGGGCTACCGCGTCGATTTCGCCGGAAAATCGATCTGCTACGTCACCGACACGGAGCACGTGCCGGGGAGCCCGGACGAGAACATCCTAAAGCTAATCGCGGACGCTGATATCGTCATTTACGACAGCAGCTATACCGACGAGGAATTCCCCCGCTACGTCAACTGGGGCCATTCAACCTGGCAGGAAGGTCTGCGCCTGGTGGAGCAGGCCGGCGCTGATCAGTTGCTGATCTTTCACCATGACCCTTCCCACGACGACGCCTTCATGGATCAAATCGCGAAGGCCGCCGAAGAGATGCGCCCCGGCACGCAGGTGGCGCGCGAGGGCATGCTGATCGAGCTTTAGCCGGGCCATGAGCGCCCAACCGTCCCCCAAGCCATCTCTCAAGACCTTGCCGAACCGGCGCTGGCGCGCGCTCGCCCTTGGGCTATCGACGGTCCTGGGTCTGAGGCGGCAAGGGTTCTTCATCCCCCATCGCTATGCCGACCGTCTGCCGGGACCGGGTGAGCGGCCCGCCTACGCGGCGGCGGGGGAGTGCTTGAAGGCCCGCGAAGGGGATTTTCAATCCTTGCTCTCACGCTTCGGCCACTACGCCGCGGAGTTCGCGGCCATCGGGAAGGAGCCGCCGCCGGCCCCCAGGTGGGACCAGACGTGGTTTCCAAGGCTGGACGCCGCCGCCGCCTATACCTTGGTGCGGGAGCGAAAGCCGGCCCGCATCGTCGAGGTCGGGTCGGGGCATTCCACGCGCTTCGTTGCGCGGGCCGTCGCCGACGCGGGCTTATCGACGAAAGTCACGGCCATCGACCCGGCCCCGCGCGCCGCGCTCTCGGGATTGCCCATCGAATGGATCCGCGCGACCCTTCAGCAGGCGGGCGCCGCACCCTTTGAAAGTCTGGGTCCAGGCGACATGGTCATTATCGACTCAAGCCATATCCTGATGCCGGGAAGCGATGTGGATTCCTTCTTCGGGCACATTTTACCCCGCTTGCCGGCGGGCATTCTGCTGCATGTGCATGACATCTTTCTGCCGGACGACTATCCGGTGTCCTGGGCCTGGCGCGGCTATAATGAACAGCTCTTGCTGCTTGCCTATCTTCACAGCGCGGAGTGGCGCTCGGTTTGGGCCAGCCACTATGTCGCGACGCGCATGGCGGAAGCGGTCGAGGGCAGCGCCGCCGGTGCCTTGCCGCTTGCGGAAGGGGCACCGGAATCGAGCCTTTGGCTGGAGAGATCCGAGGCGGTCACGTAAATCTGAACTGTCCGGAGGCGAGAAAGAGCTTAGCTAGTAGTGACCGGGCTTGCTGGGCTCGAGAGAAGAGGGAAGCCTTCGCGTGTTCAAATGGGCGAAACTATCCAAGCAGGGCGCCACGGAATTGCCCGCACGGGTGCGCGAGGCGATCGCGGCCCAAGAAGATGCCACCGAGCGCTTGATCGGCTGGCTGCAGCTGGGCGTCGTCCTGATCTTCGGCACGCTCTATGTGATCTCGCCCAAGACCTACCCCGTCGATCCGCCCTTCGAGCCGGTCCCCTGGGCCTTGTCCATTTATCTCGTGCTGACCGTGGTGCGGATCGTCTGGGCCCACTTCGGCCGTTTGCCGGACTGGGCGGTCTTGATCTCCATCATTCTCGACATTGGCTTGCTGATGGCGCTGATTTGGTCGTTCCACGTTCAGTACGGACAGCCGGCCTCGTTCTATTTGAAGGCGCCCACGCTGCTTTATGTTTTCATCTTCATCGCCTTACGGGCCCTGAGATTCGATGCCCGCTTTGTGATGGTGACCGGGGTCGTCGCGGCCATCGGCTGGGGGGCCATGATCGTCTACGTGGTGTCGTCGGAAGCCGGCAACATGATGATCACCCGCGACTACATCACCTACATGACCTCCAACGCCATACTGCTGGGGGCTGAGTTCGACAAGATCATCTCGATCCTGGTGGTCAGCATCCTGCTGGGCGTGGCCCTGCTGCGCGGCCGCGACCTGCTCATCCGCTCGGTCAGCGAAAGTATCGCAGCGCGCGAGCTGTCACGCTTCTTCGCGCCCAAGATCGCAGACCAGATCAAGGCCGCCGAAGAGGGGATCGTGGCGGGAAAAGCCGAAACCCGTGAGGCAGCTATCCTGAACCTGGATATGCGCGGCTTCACGCGGCTGGCCCAGGAACGCCCCGCCGAGGACGTCTTGAGCCTGCTCGCCGAATATCAATCCCGCTGCGTTCCCGTTATCCAGCGCCACGGTGGTTCCATCGATAAGTTTCTGGGCGACGGCATCATGGCCACCTTCGGCGCTGCCGAGCCCAGCGAGACCTTTGCCGCCGATGGTCTGCGCGCTCTCGATGAGATCATGGCCGAAACGGACCGCTGGCACCGCCAGCGGTCCGAGAAGGGGCTGGATTGCCCCACAGTGAACGGCTCGCTTGCCACGGGCCGCATCCTTTTCGGGGCGGTGGGCGCCAGCTCGCGCCTGGAGATTACCGTGATCGGCGACGCGGTGAACCTGGGGGCCAAGCTGGAGAAGCACAACAAGGAACTTGGCAGCCGCGCGCTTGCCACCGCGGAAGCTTATCGCCTGGCCGTGGAGCAGGGCTACAAGCCGCCCCAGGCCCTGGAAAGCTTGCCGGGGCAGACGCTGATCGGCGTCACTCAGCCCCTGGATTTGGTTCGGGTGGCGTGAGCGGCGCGTGGCGTAGCAAATCGAGCTGACGGCGGATTTCGGCGGCGAGTTCTCTGCGCTCATCGACGTTCAGGAAGCTGCCGATGATGAGCGCGCGGCCGTGGCTGGACAGGCGCAGCTGCGCGTCCGGCCGGCTCGGATCGTCCATCTCGACTTTCAGCCAGTAAGGCTGGAAGCGCCAGCAGCGTTCCGCGCCGCCGGCATCGACCCGGCGCACCGTGAAGCTTTGGCGTGTCAGCTCCAGACTTTCGAACATGCGTGCGCGGCGGTAGTTGATCTTGAAGGCAATGAAAAGCAGCAAGACTTCCGCGCCCATGAAGCCGACCACCGGCCAGGCGCCCACCAGGAAGAATCCAAGCCCAATCACAAAGAAGCTGGCGCAGACCACGCTCATCAGAATGCGGAAACCGCGCGGACCCAGGCTGCGGTGCGGGGTCAGCAGCGCGTCGAACAGGATGGGCGGCCCGGCCGTGCTGGCACTGGCGGCGGTCATCTTTCAGCTCTCTCGCGTCTGCCTGCCATTGCTTGCATCGCGCTCTTTCCCATCACCTCATCTGTTGCCGGATTGCGCCTAGCCGTGGATAGTTCCCCCCTTGGGAGCATGAGGTTTGGCAATCGGCAATCCGGTGTTACGGGGCTCCGCGACTTGAACTCCTGTCAAAGGATATGCACCGCCGCAAGGTGGCGTAAAGTCGCGGCCCGACGAAATCCTTGGCTGAAGCCAAGATCGTTATGGGGGATTCCATGAAAAAGGCGGATATCAAGCTCTTCTTCGACCGGCTCGCGGAAACCAATCCGGAGCCGAAAGGCGAGCTGGAGTATGTCAACCCCTTTACGCTGCTCGTGGCCGTGGTGCTTTCCGCGCAAGCGACCGACGCGGGCGTGAACAAGGCCACACGCGACCTTTTCGCAGCGGCCGACACGCCGGAGACGATGGCGGCCCTGGGGGAGGCGCGCCTGCGCGATTACATCAAGACCATCGGCTTGTTCAACACGAAAGCCAAGAACGTCATTGCCTTGTCGCGTAAGCTGATCGAAGAGCATGGCGGCAAGGTGCCGCAGGTGCGTGAGGAGCTGGAGAAGCTGCCCGGCGTTGGCCGCAAGACTGCAAACGTCGTGCTCAACATCGCCTTCGGGCAGCCGACTATCGCGGTGGATACGCACCTCTTCCGAGTCAGCAACCGCACCGGCCTCGCGCCCGGCAAGACGCCCCTGGAGGTCGAGCGGAAGCTTGAAAAACGCGTGCCAAAGGATCGCGCCCTACACGCCCATCACTGGCTGATTCTCCATGGCCGCTATATCTGCAAGGCCCGCAAGCCCGACTGCCCGGCCTGCGCGGTGCGCGATCTCTGCGCCTACAAGGCAAAGACCTTGGCGTGAGGTGCTGGCTCTCGCGCGGTGGGACCGAGGAGCGTTAGCCCCGCCCCCGGTCCAGGGCAGCCACTTCCGGCAAGCAGGCTTCCAGCGCCACGGGCCGGGCTTGCCGGTCGCGCGCTTCCAGGTGCACCACCCGTTCGATGCCGGAGTCCTCATAGAAGAAGACATCCAGGACGCAGCCGCCCGCCCGGTATTGCCAGATTTGGGCAGGCCGTTCGCGCCGGGTCACGCTGGGCAAGCCAAGCGCGTTCTTTAGGCTTGGCATATCCATGCCCATCACCTCTCCCGCTGCCGGCACGGCGCGGGCGCCTGGAGAGGATGGCGCGGTGAGCGCGCTTTCGGCTGGTTCCGGCACCTGGGCGCAGCCGCTTGCCGCGATCAGCAAACAAGCGGCGAGGGCCCGCCCGGGAGAAACGCGCGGCGGGAGGCCGCGCCTCGTCAATGCTCTGCCTCCCGCCATAAGACCTTACGCGTCGGCGACGGTTTCGGCGGCGGCTTCCAGGGGAGTCTTCTCCTCGGCTTTCTCGGGAGCCTTCTCCGCCGGCTTCTCCTTGGCCTTCGGAGTGGCACTCGTGGCCGTGGCCTGAGCCGCGCCGGATTCACTCAGTTCATCGATCGAGCCGCGCACCTTGCCGCCCCGTTCGATCTCCATCTCGGCGTAGGTCAGCGTGCCCTCGACGATACCGGTACCGCGCAGCAGCAGACGGTCGCGTACGGTAAGCTCGCCCTTGAAGGTGCCGCTGATCTCCGCGTAGTCGACCACGGCCCGGCCGTTGAAAAGGCCTTCGTCCGCGATCTCCAGCACCTGGGCGCCGGTCAGATCAGCTTCCACCTGGCCTTCCACCACCAGCTTTTCGCACGAGGTGATCTCGCCCGAGAGCCGAATGCCCCGGCCGACGATCAGCTTCTTGCCTTCCGCTTCGCTGCCATGGGAGCTAGGCGAGGGTGTGGCGGCCGCCGGGACGCGCTCCGGCATAGGCTCGGCCGGCCGGCGCGGCGAGGAACTCACGGGCGGGGCCGGCTGGCGGTTGAGGACGGCCGAGGCGTCCGGCCGGCTCGCTTGCTTGGCCGGCGCGCTCGCGGCTGGATTCAGGCGTGCCGATTCGCCACCGGGTGTACCGTCTTTACGCTTGTTGAACATTCCAAAATCCCCTTCCAATCCATGATCACTTGCGCGCACGCGGCAGCGGGCGAGCCCAAAACGAGTCCGTTGGCGCGGTCACCTAGCGGCCTTCACGGCGGATTTCCGCCGAAGCCCCTCGAAGACATGCACCATCAGAGCGGTCGCGACGACCGGCATCACCAGATTGACCAAAGGAATCGTCAACAATATGGCGACAATGACCCCCGCCCCGAAAACGCGCCAACGATTGGTTTGACGCAGCGCCCTCACTTGCTTCGACTCGAGCCGCCTCACAGCCGCGACTTCGAAGTATTCGCGTCCCAGAAGGTAGCCATTTACTCCATAAAAAAGAAAGAGATTAAAAGGAGGCAAAAATAGGAACAGCAAATAGAGCGGGAGCAAGAGAATATTGACGCCAACCGTAACGAGCAGCAGCCGCGTGGCGTCTCCAAGTATCTCCGCCATGGGCTGCCCGCGCGCCGGCGGCAGGTCCGGATAGTAGCGCGTCTCGACCGCCTCGCAGATGTCGTCCAAGAGGAAGGAAAGCGCCAGCGCGACCGCTGCCGGGAAGAGGATAAAGCTGACGAAGACTACGGCGGCGACCGCCGTGGCGCTGACCAAGAATTCAATGATCCCTTGCCAGAATCCGCCCGCGCCGCCGCTGGCCGCCCATTCGGCGAGGTTATCCCCGAGCCAGGAAAAGCCGAGGAACGCGAGAATCCACAGCACGATGAAGCAAATCAGTGTCGCGCCGAGCGCTTTGACAACGATGCGCTGGGAGGCCGGATCGCCAAGCTGCCGCAGCGCCTTCATGAGATCGCTAAACATGGTGCTAGGGCATAGCGCGCCTTTCGCCTGGGCTCCAGTGGAGATTTGCGAAGACCCATCGCGGGCCTGGACGCGGGCGCGCCGCCGGTATAGGGTGCCGCCGTTTTTTTCCAACGAGTTCAAAGAGGGTATTCGCGCATGTCCGCTTCCCTGGACGTGGTCGGCATCGGCAATGCCATCGTCGACGTCTTGTCCCGCACGGAGGATGCCACTGTCGAGAAGCACGGGCTGGTCAAGGGCAGCATGACCCTGATCGATCTGCGCCAGGCCGAAGCGATCTATGGCGACTTGGGCCAGAGTGTCGAGGTGTCCGGCGGGTCCGCGGCCAACACCATCGCCGGCGTCGCCGGGCTGGGCGGGCATTGTGGCTTCATCGGGCGGGTGCGCAACGACCAGCTCGGCGGCATCTTCCGCCACGACGTGCGCGCCAACGGCACGGTTTTCGACACGCCGCCCGCCGAGTCCGGCCCACCGACCGGCCGCTGCATGGTGATGGTGACTCCCGACGCGCAGCGCACCATGTCGACTTATCTGGGCGCGGCCGTGGAATTTGGGCCTCGCGATCTGGATCTGGGCTTGGTGCAAAGCGCGAAGGTGCTCTACCTGGAAGGCTATCTCTGGGACGCCGAGCCGGCGAAGCGGGCCTTTCTCGAAGCGGCGCAGGCGGCGCACGCCGCCGGGCGGAAGGTGGCTCTCACCCTGTCCGACAGCTTTTGCGTGGAGCGCCATCGGGAGGGGTTCTTGACCTTGGTGGAGAATCACGTGGACCTGTTGTTCGCGAACGAAGCCGAGCTCAAATCGCTCTATGAGACCGATACCTTCGACGCCGCCCTGCAGAGGGTGCGCGGCCACTGCGAGGTGGCGGCCCTGACGCGCAGCGAGAAGGGTTCGGTGGTCCTAAGCGGCGAGGAGATCCACGTGGTGGATGCCATCACTCTCGGGCCCTTGGTGGATACCACGGGCGCCGGCGATCTCTACGCGGCCGGATTTCTCTACGGTTATACCCAGGGTCATGGCCTTTATGACTGCGGGCGGCTCGGCTCGCTCTGCGCGGCGGAGGTGATCACTCATCTGGGGCCGCGCCCGCAAGGTTCGTTGAAGGACCTGGTGCTCGCCCACATGTAACGCCTGCGACGGCTTGCCCCGCCGCCCACGAAAAGCCCGGCCGCCTCCGAAAATTGGATACCAAAGACGTGCACGCCAACCACTTCCGCAATCTCGCGATCATCGCCCATGTCGATCACGGCAAGACCACCCTGGTCGACCAGCTTCTGAAGCAATCCGGGGCGTTTCGCGCCAACCAGCAGGTCGCGGAGCGCGCGCTCGACTCCAACGACTTGGAGCGTGAGCGCGGCATCACCATCCTGGCCAAGTGCACCTCGGTGGAATGGCGCGACATACGGCTCAATATCGTCGATACGCCGGGTCATGCGGATTTCGGCGGGGAGGTGGAGCGGATCCTCTCCATGGTCGATGGGGTCTTGCTGTTGGTGGACGCCTCGGAAGGGCCGATGCCCCAGACGAAGTTCGTCACAATGAAGGCCTTGGCCCGGGGCCTCAGCCCGATCGTGGTGATTAACAAGGCCGATAAGCCGGACGCGCGCGCCTATGAAGTCCAGGACGAGGTCTTCGACCTCTTCGCTGCGCTGGATGCCAACGAGCAACAGCTCGATTTTCCCACTGTCTTCGCCTCGGCCAAGCAGGGTTGGGCGATCACGGATCTGGACGCGCCGAAAGACTCGCTGGAGCCGCTCTTCGACCTGATCGTCTCCCACGTCCCGCCTCCCGAGGTGGACCCGGCGGGGCCATTTAAGATGCTGGCCACCACGGTGGAATCCGATCCCTATGTGGGGCGTGTGCTGACCGGCCGCATCGAGTCCGGGCGGGCGCGGCTGAACATGGTGGTCAAGGCGCTGTCCCGCGGCGGTGAGCGCCTCGAGGAGGCGCGCCTGACCAAGCTGCTCGCCTTTCGCGGCCTCCAGCGGGTCCCGGTGGAGCAGGCCGAGGCCGGGGACATCGTCGCAATCGCGGGCCTGGCTCGCGCGACCGTGGCGGACACGCTCTGCGAACCGGCGGTCGAGACCCCCTTGCCCTCCCAGCCCATCGATCCGCCGACCCTGGCGATGACCTTTTCGGTTAACGATTCTCCTCTGGCGGGGCGCGAGGGGGATAAGGTGACCAGCCGCATGATCCGCGACCGCCTGGCGCGCGAGGCAGAGGGCAATGTCGCCATCCGGGTGGCGGAAACCGGCGAAAAGGATGCCTTCGAGGTAGCAGGCCGCGGCGAGCTGCAGCTCGGCGTCCTGATCGAGACCATGCGGCGGGAGGGTTACGAGCTATCCATCAGCCGGCCGCGCGTGCTCTTCCGGGTCGAGAACGGTCAGCGCCTGGAGCCGGTGGAGGAAGTTCAGATCGACGTGGATGAGGACTACGCCGGCGCGGTGGTCGAGAAACTCAGCCAGCGCAAGGCCGAGCTGAAGGAAATGAGGCCATCCGGCGGCGGCAAGCAGCGCTTGCTTTTCCACGCCCCCTCGCGCGGGCTAATCGGTTATCATGGCGAATTCCTGACCGACACTCGCGGGACCGGCATCATGAACCGGGTCTTTCACGATTACGCCCCCGACAAAGGGCCGATTCAGGGCCGCCGCAACGGTGTCTTGATCTCCAACTCCACCGGCCAGGCGGTGGCCTATGCGCTATGGAACCTCGAGGATCGCGGGCCGATGTTTATCGACGCGGGCACGCCGGTCTATGAAGGCATGATCATTGGCGAGCACAGCCGTGGGCAAGACCTGGAGGTCAATCCCTTGAAGGCCAAGCAACTCACCAACATCCGTGCTGCCGGCAAGGATGACGCGGTCCGCCTGACCCCGCCACGGCTGATGAGCTTGGAGCAAGCGCTCGCCTACATTCAGGATGACGAGCTGGTGGAGGCGACCCCGAAGTCGGTGCGCCTGCGCAAGCGCCTGCTTGACCCGCATGCCCGCAAGCGCGAGTCCCGCCTGCGGGACGCCGGCTGAGCGCTGGCCCCGCCGGTGTCGGATGGGCTGATCCTCGGCGGCTGGCGCGGCACTCTGGGCGTCTATCTCAACCGGCGCCAGCTTGCCATCTTCCTGATGGGCTTTTCGAGCGGCCTTCCCTTGTTGCTCGGCTTCTCGACGCTGTCCTACTGGCTGGCCAAGGAGGGGGTGGCGCTGGCGGCCATCGGCGGCCTGCTGACCGTCGGCACGCCCTATTCCTTCAAGTTCCTCTGGGCACCGGCGATCGACCATCTGCGGCTGCCGGTTCTGACGAAGCTACTAGGCCGCCGGCGCGGCTGGGCGCTGTTTCTGCAAATCCTCCTGGTCTGCGGCATTCTTGCCTTGGGGGCGGGAGATCCCACGGAAAGCCTGCTCTACATGGCGGGCATGGCGGTGCTGGTGGCCTTCCTCTCGGCGAGCCAGGACATCGTGGTCGACGCCTACCGCATCGAGATCCTGGAACCGGAGGAGCAGGGGGCCGGTGCCGCGATGACCCAGGCCGGTTACCGCTTCGGCCTCTTGGCGGCCGGTGCCGGAGCCTTGGCCTTGGCGGATTTCCTCGACTGGTTCTGGGTCTACGCGATCATGGCCGCCCTGGTCGGGTTCGGGATGCTGGGCGTTCTGATCGGGCCGGAGCCCAAGCGCCCACCCCAGGAGCGGGCCGAGCGGTCCGTTGGCCAGTGGCTCCACCATGCCTTGGTGGAGCCCTTCACGGACTTCACGCAGCGGCGGTCCTGGCTGGCCATTCTGCTGTTCGTGCTGCTCTACAAGTACGGCGACGCGGTGGCCGGGGCCATGGCCAATCCCTTCTATGTGCAGCTGGGTTTCACGGGTGTCGAGATCGCCAGCGTCACCAAGGTCTTCGGTGTGGTGGCAACCCTGCTGGGGGTCTTTGCCGGAGGAGTCCTGGTCGCCAAGGCCGGGGTATGGCGGGCGCTGCTGATCGGCGGGCTGCTGCAGGCGGCGACTAACCTGATCTTCGCCTGGCTGGCGGGCCGGGGCGCGGATATCGGCGCCCTGACGATTGCCGTAGGCG
This sequence comes from Pelagibius litoralis, assembly GCA_029287455.1. Lineage (GTDB taxonomy): Bacteria > Pseudomonadota > Alphaproteobacteria > Kiloniellales > DSM-21159 > JARFRB01. The sequence goes on from JARFRB010000038.1 coordinate 74,485, forward strand.
CCGACAGCTTCACCGGCGGTCTAGGCTCGGCAGCCTTCGTGGCCTATCTATCCGGCCTCTGCAACCGGGCCTTCACCGGCACGCAATATGCTCTGCTAACCTCGCTGATGGCCTTCGGGCGCACGGTGCTGGCCAGTGCCTCGGGCTTCATGGCGGCGAGCTTCGGCTGGGCGGGCTTCTTCATCCTCACCACCGGTCTCGCCCTGCCGGCCCTGTTGCTGCTGCTTTGGCTCTGGCGGGTGGACCGTGAACCGGTCGAGGCGGTCCGGCAGCAAGCGGACTAGCGCCCCCTAAATCCCGCCTACCATGGATTTGATCTGCCGGTTGGCGACGGCGAGCATGGCGAGCTCCGGCTTGACCGCGGCTTGCAGTTCGTGCAGCAACTGGGCAGTGCGGGTGACCAGGGGCCCGCGCGTGGCGCACCAGCCGTCTATCTCCGCGGCGCCGTTGCCCTTGGCCTTGGCGCCATCGAGGACGCTCATGGTGAGCTCGTACTGATAGCCGTAGAGATCGTCGACAATGGCCGAGACCGCGAGCTTGTCCCATGCGCTGTCCCTCGGCAGCCCGCCCGCCGCGCGGCGCAGCCAGTCGAAGCCGAAGCGCTCGCCGACTTGGAAATAGGCCTCGCCGGACCGGGTGACCGAGATCCCCCGCTTTCGCGCCACCCGAATGATGTCGCAGGCCGGCGCCAAGGCGGGCAGGCTCGCGATACGCAAGGCCAGTGCGCCGGGCACGCCAAGGTCGCTCAGGCGCGCCGCCTCGGTTTCGATGGCGGTGCGGTCCCCTTCGCCGAGCAGGCTCATGAGGCCGTCGGCCAGCTCCTTGGCTCCCTTGGCGTAGGACTCGATGCAGGCTTCGATGTTCAGGGGCACCTGCTCGTGGCGCAGCAGCCAGACGGCGATGCGTTCCGTCAGGCGGCCGCATTCGATCAGCATTGCTGATTGAACGGCGCTGGAAACCTTGTTGTCGAGGGTCTCGATTTCCGCCCAAAGATCTTCCACGCCGAAGACTTCCCGGGCGATCACATAGGCCCGGGCGACCTCTTCCGGCGGCATACCTGTGCGTTCGCGCACTTCGTGCACGAAGGTGATCCCCATGCGGTTGACGATGCCGTTGGTGACTGTGGTCGCCACGATCTCCCGCCTTAGGCTATGCTGTGCGATGGCGTCTGCGTGGTTTTCCTGCAAAGGCCTTGGGAAGTAGGCCATGAGGTCCTGAGCCAGGAAGGGATCGTCGGGCAGGCTCGACTCAAGCAGCTCGTCGCAAAGGACGATCTTCGCATAGGCCAGAAGCACGGAAAGCTCGGGCCGGGTCAAACCGAGGTTATCTTGCTGGCGCTCCTGGAGCGTCTCATCGTCCGGCAAGAATTCCAGGGCGCGGTCCAACTGGCCAGCCCGCTCCAAACTCCGGATGAAGCGGCCGAGGCGGTCCAACAGGTGGCAGCCAAGCTGGGAGGTGACGCTGATGGATTGGGTCTGCAGATAGTTGTCCCGCAGCACCAGTTCGGCGACCTCGTTGGTCATTTTGCGCAGCAGCCGGTCGCGCTGCGGGCGCGTCATCTTGCCGGTCTGCTCCACCGCGCCAAGCAGGATCTTTATGTTGACCTCGTGGTCGGAACAATCGACCCCGGCCGAGTTATCGATGGCATCGGTGTTCAGGCGGCCGCCGTCCAGGGCGTATTCGATCCGCGCGCGCTGAGTCATTCCCAGATTGGCGCCTTCCCCGACGACCCGGGCCATGAGATCGGCGCCGTTGATCCGCAGCGCGTCGTTGGCCCGGTCGCTGACGTCGGCGTCGCTTTCGATGGCTGCTTTGACGTAGGTGCCGATGCCGCCGAACCAGAGCAACTCAACGTCGCTGAGCAGAATCGCGCGGATGAGTTCGGTTGGCGTGACGCTGTCCTTGGTCAGGCCGAAGCAGGCCTTCATTTCCGCAGTGACCTTGATCGACTTGGCCTTGCGGTCGAAAACGCCGCCACCCTTGGAGATCAGCTTGGTGTCGTAGTCAGCCCAGGTGGTGCCTGGCGTGTCGAACAGCCGCTTGCGCTCCGCCCAGGACGCGGCCGCGTCGGGATCCGGATCCACGAAGACGTGAAGGTGATTGAAGGCCCCCAGCAGCCTGATGTGCTTGGACAGCAGCATTCCGTTGCCGAACACGTCGCCGCCCATATCCCCCACGCCGACGACGGTGAAGTCCGTGGTCTGGATGTTCTTGCCCATCTCGCGGAAGTGGCGCTTGACCGACTCCCAGGCCCCACGCGCCGTGATGCCCATGGCCTTGTGATCGTAGCCCGCCGAGCCGCCAGACGCGAAGGCGTCGTCCAGCCAGAAGCCCCGCTCCAACGATATTCCGTTCGCGATGTCGGAGAAGGTGGCCGTGCCCTTGTCGGCGGCCACCACGAGATAGGGGTCGTCCTCGTCATAGCGCACGACGTCCGTCGGCGCTTCGATCTTGCCGGACTTGATGTTGTCGGTGACGTCGAGCATGCCGCTGATGAAGGTTCTATAGGCGGCCTTGCCCTCTTCCAGCCAGGCGGCGCGGCCCTCTTCGGGCGGCGGCAGGCGCTTGGGCACGAAGCCGCCCTTGGAGCCGACCGGAACGATGACCGCGTTCTTGACTTGCTGCGCCTTGACCAGGCCAAGAACCTCGGTGCGGAAATCCTCCCTGCGGTCCGACCAGCGCAAGCCGCCGCGCGCCACCTTGCCGAAGCGCAGATGCACCCCTTCGACCCTTGGGCCGTAAACGAAGATCTCGCGGAAGGGCCGGGGTGCTGGCAACTCCTCCAGGCGCCGGGAGTCGAGCTTGAAAGCGAATGCCCGCTTCGGCGCCCCATCCGGATCGGTCTGGAAGAAGCTCGTCCGCAAGGTGTTCTCGATGAGGTTCAGGTAGCCGCGTATGATCCTGTCTTCGTCCAGGCTGCTGACGTCTTCCAGCCGCTGCCGGATTTCCTCGGCGACTTCTTGCTGGCGCGCGGCGAGCTTTTCGGCGGCTGCCTTGCGCGCGCGCCCGCCGGGGATTTCAGGGTCGAAACGGAGCACGAAGAGCTCGGCCAGCAAGCCGGCCATCCCGGGATGGCCCGCCAGGGTGTCTTCCATGTAGGCCTGGCTGAAAGGAATCCCCGCTTGCCGGAGGTACTTGCTGTACGCGCGCAAGATCCGGATCTCGCGCGCTGAAAGCCCGGCCAACAGCACCATGCGGTTGAAGCCGTCGTTGTCCATCTCGCCGCGCCAGACAAGATCGAACGCTTCGTGGAATGCTTGGCGGATCGGGCCAATGTCGAGGGCGGTGCCCGATTTGAGCGTCATGTCGAAGTCGTGAATCCAAACCGGTTCGGCGGAATCCACGGGCAACACCTCGTAGGGAACCTCGCTCATCACCTTGAGCCCCATGTTCTCCAGCATGGGCAGCACGTCGCTCAAGGGGATCGGCCCGCCGACGATGTAGAGCTTGAAATGGATGGTGCTATCGGGGGCCTTGTGCGGACGGTAGAGATCCATCGCCAGCCGGCCGGTCGTCAGCGCCTCCTCGATATTGCGGATATCCGCCACGGCGTCCTTCGCCGCCGCCATGTCCTGGTAGTTGAGCGGGAAGGCGGCAACGTAACGCTGGCCCAAACGCCAGCCTTCGCCTTGGCCGTGCTCGGCGATCAAGGCGTCGCGCAGCCGGTCGCCCCAAGAGCGCACCGCCTCGGCGAGCATCTCCTCAAGGGCGGAGTGGTCGAGCGCGGGGATCGCCCCTTGCGTGGTGGAGATGATGACATGCAAGCGGGCCAATGGTTGGTCCGCCATGGACGAGGAATAGCTCGTCACCCGGCCTTGGAAGGCCTCGGCCAGAATGGATTGCAGCTTCAGCCGCAGCATGGTGTCGTAGCGGTCCCGGGGGACGAAGACCATACAGGAGACGAAACGCTCGAAGGGATCGCGGCGCACGAAGAGGGCGGTGCGCTGGCGCTCCTGCAAATGCAAAATGCCGACCGCGATCCGCACCAAGTCCTCTTCCTCGATCTGGAAGAGCTCGTCGCGCGGGTAAGTTTCCAGGATGTGCAGCAGAGCCTTGCCGTCATGGCTGCCCGGCACCAGGCCGGCGCTCTCGAGGCTCTGGTCTACCTTCTCCCTCAAGAGGGGGATTTGGCGCGGGCTGCTGGAGTAGGCGACCGAGGTGAAGAGGCCGACGAAGAGGCGCTCGCCGACGACCTCGCCCTTGCGGTTGAACTTCTTGACCGCGATGGCGTCCATGTGAATGGGCCGATGCACGCGCGAATGCCGGTTCGATTTCGTGATCCGCAACAGCTCCGGCGTCTTCAGCCAGGCCTGCACGTCCGCCGGCAGTTGGCCCAGGTTGCGCATGCCGTTGAAGATGGAAACCTTCGGGTCCGACAGGACGCCGAGGCCGCTGCTCGGGTCGATCTTGGCGATGGCCTTGGCGCCCTGGCCCTGAAAGTTGTACTCGCGGTAGCCGAGAAAGGTGAAGTGGTCCGTGTCCAGCCACTCAAGGAAGGCCAGGCCTTCGGAGACTTCCTCCTTGGGCAGGCGCGGCGGCGTCTTGTCCAATTCGTCGATGAGATCGCGGCAGCGCTGGCGCATGGCCCGCCAGTCGTGCACAGCGGCCCGGACCTCGGACAATGTGGCCTCAAGGCCGGCGGCTAGCTCCGCATGCGCCTCGGCCCGCATTTCATTGACGAGAACCAGCATGCAGGACTCGGGGCGGCCTTCGACATCCGGATCCTCCGCCGGCCCCACGTGCTTGAGCTTGCCCTTCGGATCGCGCTCGACGGTGAGGATGGGGTGAATGATCAACAGAACTTCCGCGCCCTGGCGATTCACCTCCGCGGTGACGGAGTCGACCAGGAAGGGCATGTCGTCGTTGATGATCTCGATCGCCGTCGCCGGCACTTCCCAGCCATGGGTCTTTTCGTCCGGATTGTAGACACGCACCTTGGCGCGCCCCGGCTTGCGCTCGGCCATGACGCCCCACATGTAGAGTGCCGCGCCCGCGAGGTTTTCCAAAGACTGGTCGGAAATATCGTCGGGCGGCACCCGGGCATAGAAGGCGCGCACGAAACGCTCGGCCTCCTTCGCGCCACGCCCTTTGACGCGCTTGCGGACGAGCTTGGCGACTCCGTCGATGAGGCTGAGATGACTTTGCTCGCTGGAACTCGTCATTGGCACTTCCTCCCGCCCATGCCGAGGGATGCTGCCCCTTGGCAATTATCCACCGAACCTGGCGCGCCGCGACGATCGTAATACTGCAACCGACTTAATCGAGCCTACGCCACACGGGTTTCGGATTTATTGGCGGATAGTTTAGCCCGAGGCGCGCGGCGAGGGGAACCAGTCCGGTGGCGCCATTTCGAATCCGGCGAATTCGAAAGCCGGCGCGACGGTGCAGCCCACCAAGGTCCAGGCGCCCAAGCTCTCCGCGGTCTGCCAGGCGCCGGCCGGAACGACAATCTGGGGCCGCTGGCGCGCGAGGATATCCGCGCCCAAACGATAGGCGACCGCGTCGTGCCCGTTCTCGCTGATGGTGAGCGCCAGGGGCGCGCCCGCGTAGTAGTGCCAAACCTCGGTCGCGTCCACGCGGTGCCAATGGCTGTACTCGCCCGCCTGCAGCAAAAAATAGATCGCCGTCGAAGCGCCGCGCCCGCCGTCGGGCGCGGCTTCGCGGAAAGTCTCGCGATACCATCCGCCTTCCGGGTGTGGCTGGAGGCCTAGGGTTTCGATAATTTTGCGTCCGTCCAGCATCTTCGCGCCGGTCCCTCCGCCGTTCGGTTCCTATCCGCTACTAGAACACGTCCTTGCGATGACGCACCTCGGCGAAAACCTGCTCCGGAGCCGCGCCCGAGAGCGCGACAGCCGCCGCCAGGCCCGGATCGTCCGCCCGCAAGAAGGGGTTGGTCCGCCGCTCCAGCCCTAGTGTCGAGGGAACCGTCGGCTCGCCCCGGGCGCGCGCGAGATCGATATCCTTCGCCCGCTCCCGCAGGGCGGCGTTGTCGGGATCGACGCTGAGCGCGAAGCGCGCGTTGGCTTGGGTGTACTCGTGGGCGCAATAGACCCGTGTGTCCTCGGGAAGAGCGCGCAGCTTGCTAAGCGAATGCCACATCTGCCCGGGCGTTCCTTCGAACAGGCGCCCGCAGCCTAGGGCGAAGAGGGTGTCGCCGCAGAACAGTGCGTGCGAGTCCGGAAACCAATAGGCGATATGCCCACGGGTGTGGCCGGGCACGAAAAAGACCTCCGCCACCGCCTCCCCCAACGCGTAGCGGTCGCCGTCGTCAACCTCAACCTCGATACCGGGGATCCGCGCGCGGTCCGCCTTGGGGCCTACGATGGTGCAGCCAGTGGCGGCCTGGATAGCACGGTTGCCGCCCACATGGTCGCCATGATGATGGGTGTTCAGGATATGAGTGATGCGCCAGCCGAGCCGCGCTGCTTCTTCCAAAACCGGATCGGCCACAGCCGGATCGACGACGGCGCAGGCCCCGGTTGCGGTATCGCGCGCCAGGTAGACGTAGTTGTCCGACAGAACCGGGATCTGATGGATCTCAAGCTGCGACATGAGGCCAAGGTATCACCCCCACGGCACCCGTCAACGCGCCCGTGCGGGCAATCGCGCGGTCCGTCGCCGGTCGCCAGACCCTTAATTGTCTCGGCCGGGTGGGGGACCCTTGCCTGTGATTGCCCGCGCGGTTGTGGTAGAATCGCGCGTATGTGGAACGATGTAGTCGACTTGCGAGAATTCTATGCGTCCCGAAGCGGTCAGGTCGCCCGCCATCTGATCCGTCATGGCATCCGCCAGCTCTGGCCGGACCTGCGCTCTCAAGCCGTCCTGGGGCTTGGCTTCGCGACACCCTACTTACGCCAGTTCCGTGACGAGGCGGAGCGGCTGATCGCCGTCATGCCCGCTGCGCAAGGAGTAGTTCACTGGCCGCCGGAAGGTCCCTACGTCACCTGCCTGGCGGACGAGACGGAACTGCCCCTGCCCGATTACTCGGTTAACCGGGTCCTCCTGGTGCACGCGGTGGAAAGCGGCGATTATCTGCGCGATATGCTGCAAGAGGTCTGGCGGGTCATGACCAGCGATGGTCGTTTGCTCGTGGTCGTGCCGAACCGGCGTGGAATTTGGGCGCGCTTGGAGCGTACGCCCTTCGGCCATGGCCACCCCTATAGCCCGGCGCAGCTATCGCGGCTCTTGCGGGAAAATTCCTTCACCCCGACGCGCAGCGCCCGCGCGCTCTACATCCCGCCGACACGTTCGCCCTGGCTGCTGCGCTCGGCCGCCGCCTGGGAGCGGATGGGCCAGACGTGGTTTCCGAGATTCGCCGGCGTTCACCTGGTCGAGGCCGGCAAGCAGCTCTATGCCGCCAGCCCGCGCCGCGCGGCCGAGCGTCGGCGGCGGCCCCTGGTCGTCCCCGTGTCCCGGCCGCTGTCGGCTTACCAAGGCGAACGGCCCCGCCGGGCAAACCGGATCCGGATTGTCGAGGCCCCGTCGGGGCGCACGCCGCGCTAGGAACCGCGCTTAATTGGCCGGCAGCCTTGGCGGCGGTGGCGGCAGGGCGTTGCCGCTGCCCGCGGTGGCTTGGCACATCCCGGCCACGCGGTCGAGGAAGAGGGCGCGGCGGGGTTCCATCTCCGGATTTTCCGAGAGCATCTGCTCGATCTCCGCGCTGCGCTGCGCGATACAGCGCTCGACGGCGTCCTCAAGGGGCAAGCTGGCATTCTCGGGCGGCGGCACTATCTCTTCCCAGTGGATCGCCACCAGAGCAGCGATCGCTGCGAGAAACACGGCACCCGCGACCGCTCGGGCCAATGGGCGGTCAAAAGGAGAAGGTGAGAGTTCGCCGTCGTCCGTCATAGACGGCACTCTATGCTGGGGCCGCGGCGCTGCCAAGCCAGAGGCCCATAGTCGTTGGAAAGCCATACCCCTGCGAATTTTGGGGGAGATATCCGAGGTGACTTTGCCTATGATGGTGGTGTGGGGCGGGTTCTCGACGGGCGTCGCCGCTTTGGTTTTCGCAACGCTCCTGACAAACGGGGCGGAAAAGAAACGATTAGGAGGGTTTGCATGACCGAGACGGCCGCCGCCGGGCAGAGAGGCGATAGGGGGAACCTCGACAAGGTAAATGCGGCAATCGCGCCGCTGATCGATCCGTTCCAGCGCCAGATCAGCTATTTGCGGGTTTCGGTTACCGACCGGTGCGACTTCCGCTGCGTCTATTGCATGTCGGAGGACATGACCTTCCTGCCGAAGCGCGAGGTCCTCAGCCTGGAGGAGCTCGACCGCTTGTGCAGCGCTTTCGTCGGCCTGGGCGTGCGCAAGCTGCGCATGACCGGCGGCGACCCCTTGGTGCGGCGCGACATCATGTGGTTGTTCCGCCGGCTGTCGCGGCATCTCGACTCCGGTGCGCTCGAGGAGCTGACCTTGACCACCAACGGCAGTCAGCTTGGCCGGTTCTCACAGGATTTGGCAGCCATGGGGGTAAAGAGGGTCAACGTGTCCATCGACACGCTCGACCCCGACAAGTTCGCTGCAATTACCCGCTGGGGCCGCTTCGAGCAGGTGATGGAAGGCATTGCCGCGGCGAAGGCGGCGGGCCTGGCGGTCAAGATCAACGCGGTGGCACTCAAGGGCGTCAACGACGACGAGGTGCACAAGCTGGTCCAATGGTGCGGCGATGAAGGCTTCGACCTGACCTTCATCGAGGTCATGCCCATGGGCGACATCGGCGGCGAAACCCGGCTCGACCAGTACTGGCCCTTGTCGATGCTGCGTGGTGAGCTGGAAAGCCGCTGGACCTTGGAGGACATTGACTACAAGACCGGCGGACCGGCGCGCTATGCCCGCTGCCGGGAGACTGGGGGGCGCATCGGCTTCATCACGCCGCTAACTCATAATTTCTGCGAAAGCTGCAACCGGGTGCGGCTGACCTGTACCGGCACCCTCTACATGTGCCTCGGTCAAGAAGACGCAGCCGACCTGCGCGCGCCCTTGCGCGACAGTGACGACGACGCGGTTCTGGAGGCGGCGATTCGCGATGCCATCTCCCGCAAGCCGAAAGGCCACGATTTCATCATCGACCGCCGCCGGCAGCAGGGCGTGTCCTCGCGCCACATGAGCGTGACCGGCGGCTGACGCCGGCCCCGGCCGGACCCCCGTTGGCCGTCGTTGCGAGAGGGATGTGACCTGGCAGCGGGGGAGCGGCTACTCCAGGAAGACCTGATGGGCAAAATCGTGCCCGTCGGAGATGGTGATCTGGGTGAAGCCAAGAAGTTTCACCAAGTCGAAGAAGGTGAAGCTGTCCTCCACGCCGAACTCCCGGAAGATCGGCAGAACACGCGACATGGCCGTCATCATGGCGAAGAGCGCGCGTGCCCGGTACAGGGAATTGACCCGGTGGTCGTCCAGGCTGACGATGATTAGCTTCTGCGCTTCGGCGCCCTTTGCGAACATCACGAATTCCGGTGACACCGCTCGCTCCAACTGCCGTGCCGTGAAGGCGGTCACGAAGCCGATCCGCGAGCTCCGGTTCGACTGCGGCATGGTTTGGGCGCGCGCGACGTAGACTTCCTCGCTGCTCGGCTTGGGGTAGTAGTAGCCTGCGTGGCGGTCGTTACGCGGCGTGGGTTCCGCCTTCGTCTGCGCCCAGGCCGGCCCGCTAACAACGCAGGCGGCAATCACCCCTGCCATGAGCCCTTTTCGCATTCCGTTTCCTTTCCGCCTATCCATCCGCCCAGTGCATTCGCGAGCCGTCCTTAAACTCCTGAACCCCAGTGTGGCATCTTCTTGAAGCCCAATGTGGCCCTCAAACGCCGCGCTCCATAGGGCCTGTTGTCGAACCCGGCAATCGCTATACTCCACCGCGAGGGTCATGAATAGGGGGCCAGCCGCCAACCCATGCCGATGCCAAAATTTGCCTTCGTCGCTGCCGAGTCCGGAGAGGCGCGCACGGCGCTGAAAGAACTCAGCCGCCTTTATCCAACGGTTTCCCCTGAGGAAGCCGAAGTGATCGTGGCGCTGGGCGGTGATGGCTTCATGCTGGAAACCTTGCACGCTCACATGGGCCGCGGCGTGCCGATCTACGGAATGAACCGGGGCACGGTCGGCTTCCTGCTCAACGCCTACGACGAGAAGGAACTGCCAAAGCGGCTGGAGGCGGCCGAGGTTGTGACTCTGCACCCCTTACGCATGACCGCCGAAACCCAGGATGGCGAGACGGCGGAGGCTTTGGCCATCAATGAAGTGGCGCTTTTTCGAGAGAGCCGGCAGGCCGCGCGGATCCGCATCCGTATCGACGGGGTGGTGCGCTTGGAGGAGTTGGTCTGCGACGGAATTCTCATAGCCACGCCGGCCGGCAGTACCGCCTACAACCTTTCCGCCCATGGGCCGATCCTGCCCTTGGGATCTGCGCTTCTGGCCGTGACGCCGATCAGCGCGTTCCGGCCGCGCCGATGGCGCGGTGCTATCTTGCCGCACACGGCCTGCGTCGAGCTGGAAGTGTTGGAGCAGGACAAGCGGCCGGTCAGCGCGACGGCCGACTACACCGAAATCCGCGATGTGGTGAGGGTATCGGTGAGCGAGGACCGGAAGGCCTCGCTCACCTTGCTATTCGATCCAGAGCACGATCTGGAAGAGCGGATTATCAAGGAACAGTTCACCCCGTGACCGGGCCGCTTCAAGCCCGCCAGAAGGGCTTGTGCAGTTCCCGTTGGACCTCCTCGGCCTTTAGGCCCATGTCCTGAAGCTGGTGGGCGTCGAGCTCCGCCAGGCGATAACGGTGTTCCGCCCGCTCCTGCCAGGCCAAGAGAGTCCCGAAGAAGGAACCGAAGATCCCACGGCCGTGAGCACGAGGCGTGCGCGGCGCGGGGACTGCCGTCACAGGGAACTTCGAGGTCATGCTTGCGGTCGTTTTCATCTCATCTCTCCTTATTCGAAACTTGCCTGTTGGCAAGCGAGTGGCCGGCCCCGCCGAACCCATCTAGCGGCGTGTAATGTTTCCGTAACCTGCTCAATAAAGGGCGTTGAGGGAATATCCCGTCGTTTGCCCTGACACGAAAATAAGCTCTCTGGAATCGCGCGACAAACGATGATATTTGATGACCCACAAAAGATTTTCTAATGCGAAGGCCGAGGCCATGCAGCACCGCCGCCGGTTTCCTCCTCTAAATGCCCTTCGGGCCTTCGAAGCCGCCGCGCGGCACCTGTCTTTCACCCGCGCTGCCGACGAACTGGCGGTCACCCAAGCCGCGGTCAGTCACCAGATCAAAACCTTGGAAGAGCATCTTGGGATCAATCTCTTCCGGCGCTTCAACCGGAGCCTGGCCTTGACCGAGGCTGGCCGCGCCTATCTGCCCGCCTTGCGGGAAGCATTTGATCTGATCGACCAAGCCACGCGGGACCTGCGCGAGCGCGATTCCTCCGGCCCCTTGCGCGTCAGCGTCCTGCCCTCCTTCGCGGCGAAATGGCTGCTGCCGCGCCTCTCGCGCTTTCGCCAGCGCCATCCGGATATCGACGTGCTGATTTCCGCCGATCACGGCATGGTCGACTTCGCCCGCGACAACGCGGACATGGCGATCCGCTTTGGCCGGGGGAGCTATCCTGGCCTGCGCATGGACTTCATCATGGACGACTACGCGGTACCGGTTTGCAGCCCGCGCTTGCTGGAGGGAGAAGAGCCCCTGCGAGAGCCCCAGGATCTTAAGCATCAGACCTTGTTGCAGGACGAATGCCACGGGCCGGACGACCAACCCGATTGGCGCTATTGGCTCACAGCCGCCGGCGTGACCGATATCGAAGCGGACAAGGGCCCGGGCTTCAGCGACAGCGCGATGGTCCTGCAGGCGGCAATCGCGGGCGAGGGGGTGGCCCTGACCCGCTGGTCGCTCGCCGCAGAGGACGTTGCCGCCGGCCGCCTTGCCCAGCCCTTCCAGCTTTATCAGAAGACCAACTTCTCCTACTACGCCATCTCGCCGATCCCGACCGACGAATGGCGGAAGGTGCGGCTGTTCAGGGAATGGCTGCTTGAGGAGACAGCGCCCTTGCGCGAGGAAAATTTCCGGCCGCCGGGCACTATGCTGACGTGACCTGCTGGCGGGGCTGGCGAATAGCACGGCCCGTGGTATAGGCTTCCCGCCTGCTCGCAGAAGAAGAGAGGATTCCGCCGCCATGCAGCAGCCGTCCCAGGCCAGCCGCGCGATGATCGATCGCCTGATCGCGTTCGACACCACCAGCCGCAATTCCAACTTGGAAATCATCCATTTCATTCGCGACTACCTGAAGGACCTGGGCGTGGCGAGCGAAGTCATCACCGGCGAGGACCTCGCGAAGGCAAACCTCTACGCCACCCTGGGGCCCAGTGACCGGCCCGGCATCGCCTTGTCCGGACACACCGACGTGGTGCCGATCGACGGTCAGGACTGGGCGAGCGATCCTTGGGCGGTGGTGGAGAAAGACGGGAAGCTTTTCGGGCGCGGCACCTGCGACATGAAATCCTTCGTCGCCGTTGCGCTGACCTTCGCGCCGCGCTTCCTGGAGCGGGAGCTGAACGTCCCCATTCACTACTGCTTTTCCTATGACGAAGAGGTGGGCTGCCTTGGCGTGCGGCCCATGCTGGCGCGCTTGGCCGAGCTGCCCGTCCGGCCGCGCCTGGCGATCATTGGTGAGCCCACGGACATGAAGGTCATCAACGCGCATAAGGGCAAGCTGTCTTACCGGGCGCAGGTGCGCGGCTTCGAATGCCATTCCTCCCTGGCGCCGCAAGGGGTGAATGCCATCGAGTACGCGGCCAAGATGGTCGTCAAGCTGAACGAGATGGCCCGCCGGAAAGCCGAGCAGGGGCCATTCGAGGCGGACTACGACATTCCTCACACCACCGTTCATACGGGCGTCATGGAGGGCGGTACGGCCCTGAACATCGTGCCCAAGGACTGCAGCTTCGAGTTCGAGTTCCGGCACTTGCCCGCCGACGATCCGGAAGCGCTTCTGGCCGAGATCCAGCGCTACGCCAGCGAGGTGCTCGAGCCCGAGATGCGGGCGGTTCAGCCGGACACCGGGATCGCCTTCGAGTTCCTTTCGGCGATCACCGGCCTGGACACGCCGGCCGACCACGAGGTCGTGCAGCTCGCCAAGGCGCTGACCGGCGCCAACGCCACCAGCAAGGTGGCTTTCGGCACGGAAGCGGGCCTGTTCGCCGAGAACAGCATCCCCGCCGTGGTGTGCGGGCCCGGCTCGATCGAGCAAGCGCACAAGCCGAACGAATTCGTCACCCTTGAGCAGGTCGCGCTCTGCGAAGGCTTCATGGAGCGTCTGGCCGAGCGCCTGGCCGCGTGACCGCCAAGCCGGACGACGAAGCCGCATCGCCCCCGGCTGCATGGCCCCCGGCCGCATCGCCCCAGGGCGCACGGCGGAAGCTTCCCGGAATAGCATTGACGCTCGCCATCGGCACCGTCGGTGGCGCACTCGCCTGGTGGGCCGCACTCCCCCTGGCCTGGATGATCGGGGCGATGCTGGCAACCACGGCCGCCTCGGTCGCCGGTGCGCCGCTTCGGATGGACATGCGCTTGCGCACCCTGATGGTCACGGTCCTGGGGGTGATGCTGGGCAGCGGATTTCAGCCGGAGCTGCTGAACGAGCTCGGCCGCTGGAGCCTCAGTCTCGCTGCCGTCGCGCTTTACATCGCGGTCGCGGGGGCGGCGGCTTATTTATATTTCCGCAAGGTCTGCAGCCACGACCGCATCACGGCTTACTTCTCCGCCATGCCCGGAGGCTTGGCAGAGATGATTCTGGTGGGCACCGCCATGGGCGGCGATTCGCGGATCATCTCCCTCTCGCACGCCGCGCGCGTCCTGCTGGTGGTGCTGACCGTGCCTTTCGCCTTCAGCTTCTTCACCGAGATGGACCAGGCGGCGCGGGCGGCGGCACGGCCGGGCATGGGCGAGATTCCCCTTCTCGATCTGGCCATCCTCACCGCCTGCGCGGTAATCGGCTTTTTCTTGGGAAAGGCGCTGAAGCTGCCGGCTGCCCAGTTGGTCGGGCCGATGCTGGTTTCCGCGGTGGCGCATCTGACGGGTCTCACCACCCTGCCGCCTCCGGTGGAGCTGGTGGGGGCCGCGCAGGTGGTGGTCGGCAGCGCCTTGGGCGCGCGCTTCGCCGGGACGGCGTTGCATCTCATCGCGCGCACGGTGCTGCAGGCGGTCGGGGTAACGGCGATCCTGCTCAGCGTGACGATGATTTTCGCCGTCGGGCTGCACGTCGGCCTGGGCTTCGACCTGCGCGCCATCGTGCTCGCCTTCTCGCCCGGCGGCCTGGCGGAGATGAGCCTGGTGGCCTTGGCCATGAGCGCCGACGCCGCCTTCGTGGCGACCCATCACATCCTGCGGATCTTCCTGGTGGTCGTCTTCGCGCCAGCGGTCTTCCGGCTGACCGGGGGCAAGGCCCGGGAGCCCGGGTAGCCCGGGGGCTAATAAGCTGTTCGCCGAAGGTCCAGACCCTAGGGTTGACCGGCCTCCTCCTCCTTAAGCGCCACCAGGCGGGCAAAGGCGTCGCGCCGGGACACGCCGGTCGCCTTGGCGAGCGCGTGGGAGAGTGCCTTGGTGGGCAGGCCCTCTGCCACCAGGGCGCGCAGCAAGGGCTCCAGCCGGATCTCGGCGTCATCGTCCACGTCGGTTTCGGCGGGCGAAGCCCCTTCGATGACCAGCGTGAACTCGCCCACCCCGGCCTTCAAGGCCTTGGCGGCGTCGCGCACCTCCTCCACCGGGCCGCGCAGCACGGTCTCGCTCTGCTTGGTGAGGTCCTTGCACAGCGCCATGCGCCGGCCCGCGAAGGCCCGCGCCGCCTCCTCCAAGGTGTCGGCCAGGCGGTGGGGCGATTCGAAGAGCACCAGCGTGGCGGGCCAGGCCGCCAGTTCCTCCAGCCGTTGCCGGCGCTTGGAGCCCTGGCGCGGCGGAAAGCCGAAGAAAGCGAAGGCATCGCTCGCCAGCCCCGAGACCGCGAGGGCGGCCAGCACCGCGCTTGGCCCCGGCACGGCGGTGACCGCCGCCCCGGCCTCGACCGCGGCGCGCACCACCGGAAAGCCCGGGTCGGACACACCGGGCATCCCCGCCTCGCTCACCAGGGCGAGCCTGGCGCCTTCGGCCAGGCGGCCCAGGATCTCGCCGATCCGCGCCCGCTCGTTATGCTCGTGGCAGCTCACCACCGCCGTGGAGAGGCCGAGCCAGCGAAGGGTCTCCCGGGCCGAGCGCGTATCCTCGGCGTAAACCGCGTCCACGCTGGCCAGCACGTCGATGGCGCGCGGGCTGAGATCCAGCATATTGCCGATGGGCAGGCCGACGACGAAGAGAGCACCCCGGTACGTTCCCTGGTGCGCCCCCTCTTGGTTCGGCCCGCCTTGGACATCCTCGTCTTGCGCGATCTGCTCGATTCGCACCTCCAGGACGGCCCCCTCCTGGCGCAGGGCCTCCACTAGCTCGCGGTCGATCTCGGCGGAAGACTTGCTGGCGGCGGTGGCGAAGGTGCGCCCCGAGGGCGTGAGCGCCCGGCGCAGGATCAGCGGCTGGCCCGCGTGGAACAAGGGGCAGATCGTCGCCGTCAGACTGTCGCTTAGATCTCCGCTCGTCAGCGTCACCCGCACCCGTCCCCGCAAGGTCGCCAACACCGCCGGATCGTATTCCGCCCCCACCCCCAGAATGCAGGTCCCCCGCGTCGTCACGCTCTCGTCCTCGGTGAACTCGAGCGTCTTGCCATGACTGGCCCGGATATTGGGATGCCCCCGGCAGAGGATGCGGGCGCTTCCAGGGGCAGTTGCGGGGGTGTCGGTCATGATGGGACCGGAGGGTGCGGGGAGGTGACGGCGGCGTCAAGCGTGATGGAAGTTCTTGTGCACCCCCAAACCGTGGTGCGGACGGCGGGACTCGAACCCGCACGGCCTAAGGCCTCCAGATTTTAAGTCTGGTATGTCTACCAGTTCCATCACGTCCGCGTCTTGGCTCCAGGGTTGTGCACCAGCGCGGCGCTTGGCGCAACATTGGCGCGCGCGATAAGCTGCCGGCCTCATCGGACCATTAGGGAAGGAACGGCGATGGCGGTGCGACTGGCGGGCAAGCGGGCGGTTGTGGTTGGGGCGGGTTCCTCGGGGCCGGGCTGGGGCAACGGCAAGGCCTCGGCCGCCCTCTTCGCGCGGGAGGGGGCGAGCGTGCTCTGCGTCGATGTCAACGGCGAGGCGGCGCAAGAGACGGCCGATCTGATTGCCGGGGAGGGCAACACGGCCAAGCCCTTCACCGCGGACGTTTCCAAGTCCGACGCGGTGGAGGCCATGGTGGCCGAGGCGGTGGGCCTGTGGGGCGGGCTCGACATCCTGCACAACAACGTGGGCATCCTGGACGTGGGCGGGCCGGTGGAGGCCAGCGAGGAGTCCTGGCACCGGGTGATGGACGTCAACCTCACCTCCATGTTCCTGACCTGCAAGCATGCCCTGCCGGTGATGGAGCGCCAGTTCGCCGAGACCGGCCAGGGCGGCGCCATCGTCAACCTCGCCTCGGTGGCCGGCATCCGCTACACCGGCGTGCCCTATATCAGCTACAGCGCCAGTAAGGGCGCGATCCTGCAGTTCACCCGGGCGGTGGCCCTGCAGTATGCCAAGAGCGGCATCCGCGCCAACTCCATCCTGCCCGGCCTCATGAACACGCCGATGATCCGCGAGCCCTTGAAGGATTTCTACGCCGAGGGGGACGTGGACAAGATGATCGCCCTGCGTGACGCCCAATGCCCCACAGGCAAGATGGGCGATGCCTGGGACGTTGCCTACGCCGCCCTCTACCTCGCCTCGGACGAAGCGAAGTACGTCACCGGCACCGAGCTGATCGTGGACGGCGGGCTGACGGCGCGGATCGCTTGACCCGCAGGCAGCCGGGCAAGAAAAACGAAACCCTTGCCGGATAAGTGATGGAAATTTTCACAACCTAAGGGCAGGATCACAACTCTCAATGCGAGAGTTAATTGTGAGATAATGCCTAAAGGTTGCGATACGAGAGTGCGGCGAAGCGGCGGTCAGGCGCTTGCACCCTTGGCCCGTGGCCCCGGCGCACTCGGGTTTGCCGGGCTCATCTTGGCGGGGCTTCTGGTGGCGGGCCTGTTGGGGGTCGCGGCGAGCGCGGGAGCGTGGGCTCAGGAGATCCACAGCGCCCACTGCCTCTTCGGCTGCCCGTTCGGGGGGCCGCGGGACAACGACGTCATAGTGCGCGACCTTTACATCCTCAGCCACAACGACCGGCGCAAGTTCGCCGACTGGGTTGCCTATCGGGTGGATCCCAAGAACTTCGGCGCGCGCCGCCCCCGCCGGTTGGTGCCGGATCCCCTGCTGGCCCCAAGCGAGCGGCTGGAGGCCGCCGATTATAAGGGTGCTCATGCGGCGCTTTCCGTGGACCGCGGCCACCAGGCGCCACTCGGCAGCTTCACCGGAGCCGCCGATTGGCAGACGGTGAACTACTTTTCCAACATCAGCCCCCAGGCATCGGCCCTGAACGGCGGGCCATGGCGGGCCTTGGAAGAGGCGGTGCGGCAGCTCTCCCGGGCGCGGCGGGGTCCGGTCTACGTGGTCACCGGCCCTGCTTTTCAGGCTCCCCGCCCGGCCCTGCCCAACGCCGACGAAGCCCACGCCGCCCCCAGCGCCTATTGGAAGATCGTGGCGGTGCCGGCCGAAGGGCGGGTCGTGGCGGCCGCCTTCCTGATGGACCAGGCGACGCCGGCCACGGCGCGGTTTTGCGATTACCGGGTGGCGGTGTCGCGCGTGGCGGCGGTGAGCGGGCTTGCCTTCTTCCATGGTCTGGATGCCCGTCCGGGGATCGTTTTGTCCGAGCGGCCGGGGGAAATGGCGCGCCGGCTCGGCTGCGCGGGTTAGGGCGGCCCCTCTCTCCCCGAGGCCCGGCCCCGTTCCTAGAATTTCGCTTCGGGCGGGTCGAGCCAGAGCCTCAGCGCGTTGGCCAGGTAGCCAGTGCCGATGGCGGCGAGCAGGCGCAGCACCACCAAGCGCGGCGAGGCGGTCTGGCCCAGGGTATCGAAATCGGCCGCGGTGATTCCGAAGCCGACCACGATTCCCAGAGCGACCAGGCCGGGCAGCAGATAGCGGTGCTTCAAAATCCACCAGCCCGCCAGCCCGGCGAGCAGCAGGTTAACCGGCTCAACGGCGCTTGAGGCGAGCTCTTCCGGCGTTATGGACAGCCACAGTGCCGCAGCCGCGATCCCCACGAGCACCAGAAGGTGGGGCCAGAAACGACGGCGCGGGTGCCCTTCGCTATCGTAGATCACCATGCTGGGCGGCCCGGCTAGGGATCCGTGGCGGCGTGGCGCCCGATGAGTTCGTAGAGCGCAACCGCCGCGGCGTTGGATACGTTAAGATCCCGAAAGGCACCCTTGGCCGGCAGGCTCAGCAGGAAGTCACAACGCTCGCGGGTCAGGCGCCGCAGTCCGGTGCCCTCCGCACCCAGGCAGAGCGCCAGGCGGTCGGGCAGATCGGCGCCGGGCAAGTTGGCGCCCTGCAGGGTGGCCGCTTCCTCCGAGGCCAGGCCCAACACCCAGAAGCCGTTGGCCTTGAGGGCGTCGAGGGCGCGCGCGAGGTTGGGCAGTTGGAGATAGGGAACCACCTCGAGCGCGCCGGAGGCCGACTTCGCCAGGATGCCGCTCTCCGGGGCCGAATTGCGTTCCGTCGCCACCACGGCGGCCGCCCCGAAGACCGCGGCCGAGCGCAGGATCGCCCCCACATTGTGAGGATCGGTAACCTGATCCAGGACCACCACCACGGCCCGCCCCGCCGGCAGGCTCTCCAGCAAGGGCTCAAGGCCGCCGGTGCTCAAGGGCGCAACTTCCAGGGCCAGGCCTTGATGCACAGCGCCCGCACCCAGGCGGCGCTCGATCTCTTCGCGCGCGGCTCGAGTGACCTCCAAGCCAGGATGGCGCTCTAGCGCTTGCTTCAGCGCCTGCTCCAGCGCCGGACCGCCGCGCCTCTCCGCCTCCTCGCTCAACAAGAGGCGCCTGAGCTTGCGGGCGGGATTGGCCAGCGCGGCCATGACCGCATGGGTACCGTGCAGCCAGATCGCTCCCCCGGAAGCTCCCCCGGATGCGCCTCCGGCTCGACCCTTGTCAGACCGAGGCGCGCGCGCCGGCGCGCCGTCCAGGCGGGGCCGGCGGCGGGCGGAGACGTGGGTAGGCTTGCGTTTCGACATGATCGAACCTAATATGTTCAGAGGAGCAAGGTGCTCCGCAAGCCCTGCCTTCGCCCTCTCGGAAAAGAGAAGGGGGAACGCGGGTGTTTTGCTTGTTTTCAGGTTGACAGATCGGCTTATTTCTTCATATTCCGCTGTCCGCTGCGCCGGCGGTCTCATAGGTCCGGAGGGGTGCCCGAGTGGTTAAAGGGGACGGACTGTAAATCCGTTGGCTTCGCCTACGTTGGTTCGAATCCAACCCCCTCCACCAAGACGCCTCGGGAAGACTCCTCGGTGGAGCGCGAGAGTGCGGGAGACGAAGGCGAGGTGGTAACGGGCGGCAACGCCAGGGAGTTCGATTTTTCGCGGGTGTAGCTCAATGGTAGAGCCCCAGCCTTCCAAGCTGGTGGTGCGGGTTCGATTCCCGTCACCCGCTCCATCCCATGACCCGGGAAAGAGGTCGAACGGGCGGCGGGCCACGGGTTAGGGGCAAGGTTCAACGGGTCGAGACAGGAACGCGATAGAGCGATGGCGAAGGCGAAATTCGAGCGGAACAAGCCGCACTGTAACATCGGGACGATTGGTCACGTTGATCATGGCAAGACGTCATTGACGGCTGCGATCACGAAGACCTTGGCTGAGACGGGCGGTGCGGAGTTC
>JARFRB010000080.1 GCA_029287455.1 Pelagibius litoralis
CGCCTTGCGCCCGAAGCCGGGATATTAGCCAACCCGCCGCCAAGCACCCGGCGATAAACAGCAGCTGACCGGCCTCCACGCCAAGATTGAAGGTCAAGAGGGCGGTGGGAATGTCGCCGCGCGGCAATCCAGTTTCCGCCAAGGCGCCCGCGAAGCCGAAGCCGTGCAGAAGGCCGAACGCAAAGGCGACACTCGCCGGATAGCGCTCGGAAAAGCGCGTCGCATCCGCGCGGCCCTTTGCCAGCTCACTCGCCAGGAAAAGGATCGACAAGGCGATAACCGCTTCCACAGGCGGGCCGGGAAGCTCTACATGTCCCAAGGTGGCCGCCGCCAGCGTGATGCTATGCGCGACTGTGAAGGCTGTGATCGCGCCAACCAGCTTCCAGCGGTCCCGGATCAGCAAGAGCAGGGCGAAGACGAAGAGCAGATGATCCGGGCCAAGCAGGATATGCTCAACGCCGAGCAGGAAATACGTCCGGACCACCGCTAGCGAATCCGGTTCGTGCGGCGTGGTGAAGCTTGGGGCGTCGGGTGTCAGTCTTTGGCTTTGCGCGCCCGCGGAATCCAGCTCGTAGCGCAGCAGCACGTCGGTCGCCGTGCGCTCCAGCCCATCGATCCGAAAAGTGCCGCCGGCCAGCCCGTCCGGGCAACTGGCTATCCAGCGCGAGACGTAGGCCGAGCCGGTCCAAGAGAGGGCTTCCGGCTGCCTGGGCGAACAGGACTCCGGGAGCACGGCTGTGATCGCCATGGCGCGCTCGCCGACCGCCGGCACCTTCCAGAACACCTCGAAGACATCGCCTTGAAGCGGGCGCAAGTCCAAATAGCCCGGCTGCAATGCGTGTCCATGGGCGGGAGAGTGCGTTCCTAGGCTGGCCGTGAGGGCGGCCATGAAGAACGCGGCCAAGAGCGCGGGTCCCACCCATCCACGCCGAATCATTGAGGCGCTTCCTGGACTTCGACCATGAAGCGCTCGCGCAAGCGCGCGTAGTGCAGGTCCCTAAGCTCCTCGGCCTTCGCGGCTTGCCACGCTTGGGCAACGATATCGCGAATCTCGGCAAGCGGAGGAAGGCGCGACTGCTCGACCTCGGTCACGCGCGCCAGGTGCACGCCATAGGCGGAGACCACGGGCCCTGACCAGGTGCCGAGCGGTAGAGCGGTCAACTGGTCGAAGAAGCCACCCCCAAAGGTCCCATCCACCGCTAACGGCGAGGACAAGCCCAAGCCCGGCGGCAGAAGCGTGCGCTCCCCTAGCTCCGCCGGGTCCGGCGGGTTCGCGCTCTCCAATTCCGCGAGCAGGTCCGCGGCCGCGTCTTCGCTTGGCGCTTCGCCGAGATAAATCTGATCGAAGGCAAGCTTGGCGGTCTGCCGGAAGGATTCGGAATGATTTTCGAGATAGGCTTGGAGGTCTTCATCGCTCGGCGAGATCAGCTCGGCACCCACGTCGGTCAGGAACTCCATCTTCTGGCGCAAGCGGCGTCGCACTACGGTGTCGTTGCGGTCGAGTCCAAGGGCCAGGGCCTCGCGGTAGTAGATCTCTTCCTTGATGAAGTCCTCAATCAGCTTCTCCCGCTCGGCGGCGTTTGGCGGGCGCTTCCAGACCGAGGCGAAACCAGCCTCGAGCTGAGCCACTCTTTCCGGGGTCACGACAATCACATTGGGCGCTGTCTCGCCTTCGGTCTCGAACAGCCCGTAGAGGAGAAAAAGCGCGGCCCCAATCGCCAGGAAATGCAGAAGCGGCTCCCGAAGGAGCCGCTGGATCGCTTTCATGTCGGCAACCTTATCTCAAGAGGGCGGCGTGTACCAGATCGGGGCGGTATAGGCGCGCTCTTGGATTTCCTTGGGCACGTCCCCTGACAATTCCAGCCCGAAACGGAAGGCATCATATGTCGTCCAGCGCGGTGTCGGAATCTCCAGCACCCGCGCATAGTAGAACGCCTTCTGCGTAGGGTCGAATTCAGGATCGCTCCAAACCGTCGCCAATTCGGGCGCGCCGATCGTATTGGTCCAATTGGCGTTGGCCACGTCGACCGTGCTGCCGATGGGCGGCAGCTTGCCGTCGGACCCTAGCACCCGGTCGCCCGCCCATACGATTTCGTAGACCTTCTCGTGGGTTTGACCCTCCGCGTCCAGCCAGCCTTTGACG
The DNA here is from genome assembly GCA_029287455.1 of Pelagibius litoralis. Classification (GTDB taxonomy): domain Bacteria; phylum Pseudomonadota; class Alphaproteobacteria; order Kiloniellales; family DSM-21159; genus JARFRB01. The sequence goes on from JARFRB010000080.1 coordinate 2,144, forward strand.
ATCTGGATACGATCCAAGTTGGCGCCGATGGGGTCGCGCAGCGCGTAGACCAGGAAAGTGGGTGCGCTGGCATCGTCCAGGGCTTCGCGCAAGTCGCCGCCCATTGGCACGCCCCGCTCGTAGCCCGCGAAGGCGGGGGAGCGGGAATTGAGATCGAGATCGCTAAAATCCCACCCGCCGAAGAAGCGTACCCGGATGCGCGGGCCGGTGGTGCCATAGACCTCCTTGCGCTCCATGGCGTCGAAGATGGCGGCGCGGGTGTTTTCTGTCGCCCAGACGGCGGCAAGGCCGGAGGCAACCGACTGCCATCCCTCAAGCGCGCCGTTCTCCGTGCGCTTGAAGGGATGCTCAAGCCGTTTAGCATCAGGCTCGGCACCGGGGTGCTTGCCGAAGAAATTATCTTCCTCGGCCGTGGCCAGGGAGGTATGGCTATCGGTGGCGCCGATCATGCCGAACTTATAGGGGTTCGCGCCCAGCCGGCTTTCGATTTGCAGCCCGCGTTTGAGGGCTGAGCGGGCGTATTCACCGGCCAACATGTCATCGGTCTTGGCCTCGCTGAGATCCAGGTTGCCGACGTCCCAAGTCTCGTAGTCGGCGAACTCGTCGTCCGGCGAGAGGAAGGGGTGGGTTTCGCCGTCGCCCTTAATCTGAGTGACCTCGGCAAGCGGCTCCCATTTCAGCCGCTCGGTGACGTAGCTTTCGTCCAGTTCGGTGCCGTTCCACTGTGCTTCCAGGGGGAACATGATGCCGTTGGACAGGTTGCCGTTGTGGGGGATAGCGAGGATGTCACCGCCGGTCTTTGTCTCATAGAGCGTCAGGTACTTCCACAGGTCCCGAGGGTCCGGACTGCCGATAGGCGGCTGTGTGG
>JARFRB010000028.1 GCA_029287455.1 Pelagibius litoralis
AATCAGGCCAATGACATTCGTCACCGAAGAGGTCGACTTTTGCTTGAGAAGTGTTTGCTTGGCCGCGTCCGCCTCGCTGAGCCCAGCCGCTTTCGGGTCGAGCTGGAAGTCATTGGCGTTAAACTCGCTTGCGTTCTGGCCGATCAGGGAGGCCGAGCGCCCGAGATCACAGAATCTGCGGTCCGTCCCCGTCGTCACCGAGTCGAAAACCATCCAGTTCAGGGCCGGGACGACGGCCATGTAGACGATTCCGAGCACAATGATCGTTGCGAGCGAATTGAATGGGCCGCTGAAGAGGTTCTCCCGCAGCCAACCGATGACGCCGACTGTGCCTGGCGGCGGTGGCAGCGAAGGATGCTGGCCCGGCTTATAGAAGGTGCCGTCGTCCTGCGGCGTTTGGCTTTCCGACATCACCATGGCGTCAACGCTCCACCAGCGCGATGCGCCGGTTGTACCAGTTCATGAAGGCCGAAATGAGCAAGGAGATGGTCAGATAGACCGCCATGGTTATGGCGATGCACTCGATCGCTTGCCCAGTCTGGTTCAGCGTGGTCCCGCTGATGGTCGCGACCACTTCCTGATAGCCGATGGCCACGCCAAGAGAAGAGTTCTTGGTCAGGTTAAGATACTGGCTCGTCAACGGCGGCACGATGACCCGCAGGGCCTGCGGAATGATGATCAGCCGCATGGTCCAGCTCGGCTTGATGCCAAGCGCGTGCGACGCCTCGGTCTGGCCGTGACTGACCGCCTGAATGCCCGAGCGCACGTTTTCGCAGATGAAGGCGGCAGTGTAAGTGGTGAGCGCGACCAAGAGCGCGACAAACTCAGGGAATACCGTCAGCCCGCCGGTGAACCGAAAACGCCCGAGTTCAGGAACATCGAAGGACACGGGGAAGCCCGTGACCACCAAGGCCAGCAGCGGCAAACCAACGATGATCCCAATGCCGGTGGAAATAGTTGGAAAAGCCTGGCCGGTGCGGTCCTGGCGCTTCTTCGCCCAGATACCGACCGCCTTCGCGGCCACGATGCCAATCAGCAAAGCAACGGGGATCGCCCAGAAACCAGGTTCCGCGATCGGCCGCGGCACTTGCATTCCGCGATTGTTAATGAAGATTCCCGCCCCCAGCTCGATGCTTTCCTTGACGACGGGAAGGACCAAGAAAATCGCATACCAGAAGTAAATCTGCAGCAGCAGGGGCACATTTCGGACGACTTCAACGTAGCAATACACCACGCGGCTTAGCAGCCAGTTGTGCGACAGGCGCATCACGCCGAGAAAGAAACCCAGGATCGTGGCCAGCACAATACCGACGGCGGCGACGAGCAGGGTGTTCAGAAGGCCGACGAGAAAGGCCCGCGCGTGGGTGTTCTCAGGCGTGTACTCAACCAGCTTCTGGCCGATGTCGTATCCGGCCGCACTCTCGAGGAAACCGAAGCCCGTCGCGATTCCTCGCTGCTCCAGGTTCGTCGCAGTGTTGTTGACGATAAAGAAAATGAACGCGACCGTGCCGATAACGGTCAGCAATTGGAAAAATATCGCCCGTGCGCGCTGGTCGGTCCACAAGGAACCCAAACTGCGTTCGGACTTTTCGGCAGTGTCTACCGCCATAAGACCCTCCACGCCCCCAAGGAAAGCTTAAACGGCGAAGAACGTGACGGATAGTAAAATATCCGTCACGTTCTCATGTTTAGCCGAACCTAACCGTTTTCCGGCTTACCGGAACGGCGGGGAGTAAAGGATGCCGCCATCGGTCCAGAGGGCGTTCAGGCCACGCTCCAAGCCAAGCGGCGTCTCGACGCCGACGTTCCGCTCGAACGACTCGCCGTAGTTGCCCACCATCGAAATGATGTTGAAGGCCCATTCCGGCTCGAGGCCGAGCTGAGCGCCCATGTCGCCCTCGCTACCCAGCAGGCGCTTCACCTCGGGGTTATCGCTGCCCTTCATCTCCTCGGCGTTGGCGGCGGTGACGCCCAACTCCTCGGCGGTGATCAGAGCGTTGAGGGTCCAACGCGCGATGTCGCCCCACTGGTTATCGCCGTGGCGAACGAGCGGGCCCAGCGGCTCCTTGGAGATGATCTCCGGAAGGATCTTGTGCGCGCTGGAATCAGCCATCGAGGCGCGCTGAGCGGCAAGACCGGACGCGTCCGTCGTGTAGACGTCGCAACGGCCGGCCTCATAGGCTTCACGGGCCTGGTCGGAGGTGTCAACGGTCACCGGCTCGAAGCTCATGCCATTGCTGCGGAAGAAGTCCGCGAGGTTGAGCTCGGTGGTGGTGCCGGTCTGAATGCAGACCGACGCGCCGTCCAGCTCCAAGGCGGAGTTGACGCCAAGGTCGTTGCGCACCATGAAGCCCTGGCCGTCGTAATAGTTGACGCCGACGAACTCGAACCCGAGGTTCACGTCGCGCGACAGGGTCCAGGTGGTGTTACGGGCCAAAACGTCGATCTCGCCGGACTGCAGAGCGGTGAAACGCTCCTTGGCGGTGGTCGGCGTGAAGCGGACGGCCTCGGTGTCACCAAAGATCGCCGCGGCCAACGCACGGCAATAATCGACGTCAAAGCCTTCCCACACACCCGCGTCATTCGGGTTGGCAAAGCCGGCAAGGCCGGTGGTCACGCCGCACTGCACATAGCCCTTGCCCTTGACGGCGTCGAGCGTTTGAGCGGAAGCGGCGCCAGCCCCGAGAAGAGCAACCGCCGCCGCGGTTGTCAGAATTTTTCCGATTTGCATGTTTACAACCTTCCTGTTCGGTTACTTGATTGTTGACTGCGAGATCTTTGTTGATCCCATTATTCGGTAGATTTCAATCTGCCGGTAGAGAAAAATATAGCCCTCTGCGCGGCGGCACAATAAACAATCGCGTGGCAAAGGCAATACGATCCCACAATCCAACCTAGAATCATTTTAAATCTCATTCTGAAACATAAGATCTCGGCGGAGGTCGAGGTGTTGCCGCAAGCGCCGTAAGGAAGCTGCCAATGACCAAAACGCCAAAGACCGAACAGACGGCGAACCGCGGCAGTCTCTCCGTGGAAACGCGACTCAGCCATCTCGGGCGTGACCTGCCCAAGAAAGGAGGCCGCCCAGTCAATCCGCCGATCGTGCGAGCCTCGACGATACTTTTCGACACGTCCGAGAGCTTTTTGGAGCGTGGCCAGCACCGTTTGGAATTGGGATATACCACATATGGCTTGCGCGGCACCGAAACGCAGTTCGCGTTTGAGGAAGTTGTCGCCAATCTTGAGGGCGGTTACGGGGCCTCCACTGTTCCTTCCGGACTGGCCGCCATCACCGCAACGATGCTCGCCGTGCTGAAATCCGGCGACCACACCCTTGTCGCCGATAATGTGTATCAACCTACGCGAGCATTTTGTGACAGAATTCTTACGCGCTATGGTATAGAGATAACTTACTACGATCCCAATATCGGTGCTGATATCGATGCGTTGGTTCAATCGAATACCAAGTTGATCTTTATGGAATCGCCCGGTTCCCTAACATTCGAGGTGCAGGACGTCCCGGCAATTGTGGAGATCGCTCAGAAGCGCGAAATTCTGACCGCCATCGACAATACCTGGGCGACCCCGCTGTACTTCCGCCCAATCGACCTCGGTGTGGATGTTTCGATACAAGCCGGCACCAAGTACATCGTCGGCCATTCCGACGCGCTCATTGGGACGATTACCTGCCGGGAACGTGACCTGCACGAACTGGTGCGCGACGATATGATGCGGTTCGGCTTCGCCGTTTCCGCCGAGGATGCCTTCCTGGCGCTGCGTGGCCTGCGAAGCTTGGAGGTGCGCTTGCAGCGGCACTACGCCAGCGGCGTCGCCGTCGCCTCTTGGCTGAGCGAGCGCCCAGAGGTCGCGCGGGTCTTCTACCCCGCCCTGCCGGGCGATCCGGGCCATGCGCTTTGGAAACGCGATTTCACCGGCGCGAGTAGCCTTTTCGGATTTGAGCTGCGGCCCATGCCCCTGGAGGCCGCATTTGAGATGATCGACAATCTGGAGCTTTTCGGAATTGGCGCCTCTTGGGGCGGCTTCGAGAGCCTCGTGCAGCCAACCCGGCCCGCCCGGAGTCGCAGCGCCACTCGCTGGGACGCGGAGGGTCCGACCGTGCGACTGCATATCGGGCTGGAAGCGGTGGATGACTTAATCGCGGATTTGGGTAACGGCTTCGACCGTCTTCGCCGCGCCGCTTCGGTCTAGCGCTTGGGCCATGGGCACCCAGTCCGCTTCAAAGCCGCGGCTGCGCGTCCTCCTTGGCGCCGCGATCGCCATGGGGCCTGGGAAGGCCGACCTTTTGGATGCGATCGCCAAGACTGGATCCATCAGCAAGGCCGCCCGGGAGATGGGCATGTCCTATCGGCGCGCATGGCTGCTCGTGGACGCCATGAACGCAAGCTTCAAGGAACCCTTGGTGGGGGCCGCGCGCGGCGGCAAAGGCGGGGGCGGCGCGCGGCTGACGGCCTTCGGTGCGGAAGCGCTCAGCCGCTACCGAGCCATGGAAGAGCACGCCTCCCAAGCACTGGCCGAGGAAATGGCCGAGTTCACAAAGATGCTAAGAGACCAGGACGCGCGGCCCGATGCCTGATGTCCTGGCAGCAAGCTTTGCCGTTTGCGCTTCGCGTTATATCTGCTTGAATACAACCAGGCGAGAACCCTCCCTCGCCCTTGGGCACCTTGCGCAGGGGAGTCTCCGTGCTCGGATCGATAAAGCCACTGTTTCTGCTCGCCGCCCTTATGGCCGCCCAAGCTTTTGAGCCAGCGCGCGCGGAGCCTATCACCGTCTTCGCCGCGGCCAGCACTTCGAGTGCCATGGAAGAAGTGGTGGCGCGGTTCAATGCCGATGCGCAGACACCGGTTCGCGCCGCCTACGCCGCCTCCTCCACCCTTGCCAAGCAGATCGCCAATGGCGCACCGGCGAGTGTTTATCTCTCCGCCAATACGGCTTGGATGGATTATTTGGAGGCCGAGGGGGCCATCGCCAATGACTCGCGTGGCGACCTACTCGGCAACACGCTGGTCCTGGTTGCCGCTCCCAGATTCGCCGAAGCCATCAACCTGAAGGATCCGGAGTCGCTTCCCAACGCCCTCGGCGAAGCCCGTCTTGCGGTGGGAGATCCGGATCATGTGCCCGCGGGCCAGTATGCCATGGCGGCGCTCACTAGCTTGGGTGTATGGCGGGAGTTGGAAGGCCGCTTGGTGCGCGCCAGCGACGCAAGGGCGACTCTGGCCTTAGTGGCGCGCGGGGAAGCGCCCCTCGGGATCGTCTACGAGACAGACGCGGCTATTAGCCCCGAGGTCAGAGTCGTCGCGCGGTTCCCGGCCGAGAGCCACCCGCCGATCGTCTATCCGGTCGCGGCCGTGGCGCGGCAGGACAAAAGCTCTGCCGAGCGCTTCCTAGCGTTTCTACGGGGTCCGGAAGCGCGCCGCGTTTTCGAGCGGCATGGGTTCACCCTCCTGCCCCCTCCCCGGCCGGCCAGCTGACGCGGGCGCCTTATGTTCGATCTCTCCCCCGCCGAAGCCGAGGCCCTGCGACTTAGCCTGAAAGTTGGGTTCTGGAGCGTAGCGGCGAGCCTGCCCCTAGGCATCGCCGTGGCCTGGCTGCTGGCGCGCCGGGAGTTTCCGGGCAAGACCTTGCTGAACGGCATCGTGCATCTGCCCCTGGTGCTGCCACCGGTAGTGGTAGGCTATGCCCTGCTTCTGCTGTTCGGCCGCAACGGGCCGCTAGGCCAGGCCATTGAGGCGATCTTCGGCAAGACCGTGATATTCACCTGGCAGGGAGCGGCCCTGGCGGCTGCGATCATGGCCTTTCCCTTGATGGTCCGCGCGATCCGACTGTCCTTGGAAGCGGTGGACAAGAAGCTCGAGGCAGCGGCCAGAACCCTTGGTGCGGGGCCGCTAGACGTTTTCGTCACCGTCACCCTGCCGCTCATCCTCCCGGGCGTTCTGGCCGGGGCGATTCTAGCGTTCGCAAGAAGCCTGGGTGAATTTGGCGCCACGATCACCTTTGTCTCGAACATTCCAGGGGAGACCCGCACCCTGCCCTTGGCGCTCTATAGCCTGACCCAGCAGCCTGGCGGCGAGGCGGGCGCGCTGAGACTCGCGATCCTCTCCGTCCTGCTCGCTTTCGCGGCTTTGGCCGGCTCGGAGATTCTGGCCCGGCGCCTGAAGCGGGGGCGCACCTGATGCTCGAGGTTGACCTGGAGGCCCGCGCCGGCGCCTTTCGCCTCAAGGCCGCGTTCTCTTGCGAAACCGCGGGCATTGTCGCCGTCTATGGTCGATCGGGTGCGGGCAAGACCACACTCGTCAACGCCTTGGCGGGGCTCACCCGGCCAGAGCGGGGCATCATCCGGCTGGGTGGAAAGACCCTCTTAGACTCGCAAGCCGGGATCGATTTGCGTCCCGAGAAGCGGCGCCTGGGCTATGTCTTTCAGGAAGGGCGCCTCTTTCCGCACCTGGACGTGCGCGGCAATCTGCTCTACGGCGCCCGGCGCGCGGCTGGCGGCGACAGCCGTCTGGAGCTCGGAACCGTGGCCGCCGTGCTTGGCCTCGAAGACCTCCTGAATCGCCGGGTGCACGATCTGAGCGGCGGTGAGAAGCAGCGGGTGGCCCTGGGGCGCGCCTTGCTGGCCAACCCAGAACTGCTGTTGATGGACGAGCCGCTCGCCGCCTTGGATCAGGAGCGAAAGGACGAACTGATCCCCTTCATCGAAGCTCTGCGCGACCGTTTCGGCGTGCCGGTTGTCTACGTCACCCACGCCATGCCGGAGATCCTGCGTTTGGCGGACATGCTGGTCCTGATGTCCGACGGCCAGGTAGTGGCCAGCGGCCCGGTCGAGGAGATCACAAGCCGTCTGGACCTGCGCCCGCTGACCGGCCGCTACGAGGCGGGAGCCGCCATCCGGGCAAGGATCGCGCGGCACGACCCGGCCTACGGCTTGACCGAACTCGATTTCGCCGGAGGCACCTTGCGGGTGCCGCTGCTGGATGAGCCGCCCGGCAGCGGGCTGAGGCTGCGCATCCGCGCGCGCGACGTTGCACTGGCTCTGCGCCGGCCGGAGGATACCTCCTTCCAGAACATCTTCGCCGCGCGGGTTGCCGAGATCGCCGACGACAGCGGCCCGCAAATCGATCTTCGACTGGACGTTTCCGGCGTGCCGCTCTGGGCTAGGATCACCCGGCGCGCCTTCGTGGATTTGGACTTGGCCGAAGGCCGAAGCGTTTTCGCCCTGGTGAAATCGGTGGCCATCGACCGGCACAGCGTGGCGCCACTTCCCGGCCCGGGCGGGTTGGACAGGCCCCGAGCAGGCCTGGAAAACGACCGCTGAACAGAAGGTTCCAGAAAATGACCGGCCGTCGAGGTCTCGGCGGCCGGTAAGGCGGGTAAATGTAGACGGCAACTTGCCGCCGCCCCAAGGCTTCTCCAGTGGCGCGGGAAGTGCAAGACTTCGTTAGCCTCTGACGCCAAAATGGTCGCTGTCAGTCGAAATTTCGGGGTAGTTATACCTCCTAGAGGGTAGCCAGCTTCGTTACCCGCCACCGCCAATCGCCCCGGCCGCTACTTCCCGCTTGGGCGGTAAGCGTTCGAATAGACCCGGTTTAGCGTTTTCTGGTACTCGGCGTCCGTGCACTGCTTGTACGCCTCGGTTCCAGGCTGCAGCCCCTTCTCCTGACAAACCTTCTCGCCCGTGGGCGTACAAGCCGCGAGCAAAACCGCGAGACCGGCGAAAAGAACAGCTGCGCGCATGAGTGGGGCTCCGCTTCGTTGGCAAGTCATAGGTAGCAATTTAACGCCCAAGCGGCTCGGGCCAAGTATGCCTCACGAAAACGTTGAAACGGGGCTCAACAGCGAAACCGCGCTAACCAAGCCTCTCGACCATTTTGTCTGCGAAAATGCGCGGACAAAGGTTAATCTAGCGGCGGACGCCAGCCCAGATCACCTCAATGGGGAGCACAGATACCTTGGCGGAGATCATCATCCACCCAGACGTGGAAAACTACATCATCGAGGTGGATTGGCAGGAAGTGCGTAACGGCGACGAGCGCCTGCGCGCAGGAATCGTGCAGTGGTTCGAGGACGGCCATTTGATCCTGCTGAAGAATCACGGGCTGCGGGTCGATTACGAACTGCTGAATAGTTTCAAAATGCCCGCGTCCGAGACCCTGCGGAAGCTACCCTACCGTCGTTTTCTCTATCCCAAGCCTTGGAAGAGGGACCACCGGCTCGCAATTTTCGGGGCCTTCGGGTTCGACATGCGGAAATATCTTTGGGTCCGGCGGCAAGTGAAGGAGCTCAACGCCGACCTGGCGCGGCTCAGCCAAGAGCTCTTTCCTAACTACCGCTTTCTGCGCGAGCAGTTTTCCTGGCGCCTGCTGGAGACTCCGGATACTGCGGCGCCCTTGCATATCGATTTTCACAGCGGCGGCGATATGCACTACCTGCGCCTCTTCCTAAATCTGGATGTCCAGCCCCGCGTCTGGGAGATCTCGCATCGCCTTGATGAAACCGTCTTGCGTTATCACGAAGACATGGATTGGCCGCGGCTCAACGCCCTGAACGCCGATATGTTTTTCAATCAAACCGGCGACTATTTGAGGAACGACGTAAAGGACCCCTGCCACGTGGCCAAATTTCACCAAGGCGATCTCTGGCTCTGCGACACACGCAAGATTTCTCATGGCGTTCTCTCGGGAAACCGGACGGTCGCAACGCACTTCTGGGTCGACCGGCAAAGCATGGACGATCCTTCCAAGCGCATCGAAGTGCAGGTCGCCAACCTCCGCGCCAAGTACGGCCCACAGGCCAAAGCGGCAGAATAAGCCGGCGGTGACACGGGGCCCCAGCCCCGCGAGTTCGAGCCAAGGGTTAAAGACCAGGACCTTCAAGGGTTACCCAGCTTCTTCGGCATATAGAAAATCAGAATTCTGTTATCCAAAATCGACCGGATTAACTGGCTTCCGCAGACAATATATCTCCGCATAGGTGCCGGGCGCCCACGTTAGCCGCGACACCGAGAATGAAAGTTCCGCCGCGCGGCGGACCGCCACACCCTCATGCCGGAGATAGGGGCCAACTCAATGGACTATGACAACTTCACGACCTTCAAAGTCAAAGTCGAGGATGCGATCGCTTGGATCACCTTCGACTACCCGCCGGTGAACGTTCAGGGCCTGCCGATGCTGGCCGACCTCAACCGCCTGTCGCAAAAGCTCGAAGCCGACGACAGCGTGAAAGTCGTTGTGTTCCAATCCGCCCATCCGGAAATCTTCGTCGCTCACGCCGATACGAACTTCCTCAAGGACATGTCGGGCAAGGCGGTCTCGCGCGACGAAGTGAAACTCCTGGACCTCCAGGTCGTGTTGGAGCGCATCAGCAAGCTGCCCCAGGCGACAATCGCCAAGATCGAGGGCTTCGCCCGGGGTGGTGGCCACGAGTTCGCCCTGGCCTGCGACATGCGCTTCGCCGCGCGGGGCAAGGCCCGCTTCATGCAGATGGAGGTCGGCATGGGCATCCTGCCTTGCGGTGGCGGTGCCTCGCGCATGGCACGCCAGACCGGGCTCGGCCGCGCGCTCGAGATCGTGCTCGGCGCCCGCGACTTCGACGCGGACGAAGCGGAATTTTACGGCACCGTGAATCGAGCGCTGGACGCGGACGAGATCGGGCCCTTCGTCGAATCTCTGGCAAGGCGCATCGCGCTCTGGCCCTCCGCGTCGATCAACGCCACCAAGCAAGCCGTCTACGAGTCCATCGATCAGCCGATCGAGGAGGCTCTGCGCGCGGAAGCCTACTGGCTTTACCAGGCAACCAGTCAAACCCCTGCCCTCAAGCGCTTCAAATGGGCCGACGAACAAGGCGCCCAGTTCGACATGGACAATCAGCGCGCCTGGCCGGACATGCTGGTCAAGATCCAGGACGTCAACGAGTAGACAACGAAGACAGCCACCGCCGGGCCGCCATTCCTTCAGGAATGGCGCGCCCGGCAGGATTCGAACCTGCGACCATCGGCTTAGAAGGCCGGTGCTCTATCCAGCTGAGCTACGGGCGCGCGGGGGAGAATTAGGGGTTGGCATGGCGCTGAGGCCCATCAATGGGTCCAGCGGCCGAGCCGGGAGTGCTTGAAATTGTCGGCGTAGGCCTTCGGGCGAAAGCTGCGCTCGACGGGCCGGACCACGCTGTACATGTAGTTGTGCTTCTTGGCGTAGGCCACCGCCTCCTCCTCGCTGTCGAACCACAGGCGAAGCTGTTGGCGCGTGTCGCGGGAACTGGTCCAGCCCATCAGCGGCTCCACCTGGCGGGCGGCAGTCTGCTCGAACTCCAGCGCCCAACGCTTTGTGTTGGCGCGGCCCGACTGCATCGCGGTCTTCGGCAGTTGGAAGATTTTCACCTGCATGGCCTTGCTCCCACCGGCTTTCCGGCGCCCATTGTGGTCGGGGAGACTGGATTCGAACCAGCGACCCTCTGCTCCCAAAGCAGATGCGCTACCAGGCTGCGCCACTCCCCGGGCCCGTCACGCCTAAGGATTTAGGCGGTTTGGCGGGCCAGGTCAAACCATGATGCGGTCCTGAGAGGTTTTGCGGCGGGGTGCAGTGCGGGCTTTCGCCTGCCCCTTGATTGAGCTACACCCAAGCCCGACTTGCAGCGCAGCCAAGCTTTCGAATCGGACCATGACCGCATTAGTGAACAGCGACCTGCCGGAAACCATTGCCCGGCGTCGTACCTTCGCCATCATTTCCCACCCGGACGCGGGGAAGACCACGCTCACCGAGAAGCTGCTGCTGTTCGGGGGCGCCATCCAGGCCGCCGGTGCCGTGAAGGCGCGGGGCGAGCAGCGGCGCGCCCGCTCGGATTGGATGAAGGTGGAGCGCGAGCGCGGCATTTCCGTCGCCTCCTCGGTCATGACCTACGACTACGCCGAGCGCACCTTCAACCTGCTGGACACGCCGGGGCACGAAGACTTCTCAGAGGACACCTACCGCACCCTGACGGCGGTGGACTCGGCCGTGATGGTGATTGACGCGGCCAAGGGCATCGAGGAGCAGACACGCAAGCTCTTCGAGGTCTGCCGCCTGCGCGACGTGCCCATCGTGACCTTCATCAACAAGCTGGACCGGGAGGGGCGCGACCCCTTCGAGCTTTTGGACGAAATCGAGCAGACCCTGGCGCTGGACGTCACACCAGCCTCCTGGCCCATCGGCATGGGCAAGCAGTTCAAGGGCTGTTACGACCTGTTCAACGACCGGCTGATCCTGATCGAGCGCAGCAAGGGCGACCTGCCCGCGGAGGGCGAGGTCTGCACGGGCCTGGACGACCCCAAGCTGGACGAACTTCTGCCGGCCGACGCAGTGGCGAAGCTGCGCGAGGAGGTGGAGATGGCGCGCGGCCTCTGCCCGCCTTTCGATCTCAAGAGCTATCGAGAAGGCCATTTGACCCCGGTCTATTTCGGCAGCGCCCTGAACAATTTCGGGGTGCGCGAGCTGTTGGAGGGACTGGCGGAGCTGGCCCCCGCCCCGCGCCCGCAGCCAACCGCCGAGCGGCCGATCTTTCCGGGCGAGAGCAAGGTGAGCGGCTTCGTCTTCAAGATCCAGGCAAACATGGACCCCAAGCACCGCGACCGCATTGCCTTCGTGCGCCTGGCCTCAGGACACTTCAAGCGCGGCATGAAGATGAAGCACGTGCGCAGCGGCAAGACTCTGGCGCTGCACAATCCCGTGCTCTTCCTCGCCCAGGACCGGGAACTGGCGGAAGAGGCCTGGGCCGGCGACATCATCGGCGTGCCCAACCACGGGAACTTGCATCTCGGCGACGCCTTGACCGAGGGCGAGGATCTGCATTTCACGGGCCTGCCCGCCTTCGCCCCTGAGCTTCTGCAGCGGGTGCGCCCTCTCGACCCCTTGCGCGCCAAGCATCTCGGGCGCGCCCTCCAGCAGATTGCCGAGGAAGGCGGTGCCCGGGTTTTCAAACCCCGGCTTGGCTCCGACTGGATCGTCGGTGTGGTGGGCGCCCTCCAGTTCGACGTGCTGGCCGACCGGATCCGCACGGAATACGACATTCCGGTCGCCTTCGAGTCGACGAGCTATTTCACCGCCCGCTGGCTCGCGGCGGACGATCCGGCGGCGCTCAAGCGCTTCTGCGACCAGAACCGCGCCAACATCGCCGACGATCACGAGGACATGCCGGTTCTGCTGGCCCGAAATGCCTGGCACCTGCAGGATAGCCAGGACAGCGCCAAGGACATCCGCTTCCTCAAGACGCTGGAAAAAACCCCTTCCGCTTCTTGATCCTTCATCCATCCGGAGCCCCGCCGCAAATGTCGACCCGCAGCCTTTCCCTCGACGACCGCCTTTACGACTACTTGCTCGCCCATTGCCCGCCTGAGCATCCAGAGCTTCAGGGCCTGCGGGCGGCCACGGCGGAACTCAGCGCTTGGAAAATGCAGATCGCTCCTGAGCAAGGGCATTTCATGCGTCTTTTGATCGAGCTGACCGGTGCCAAGCGTGCCTTGGAGGTGGGAACCTTCACCGGCTATTCGGCACTGGCCACCGCGCTTTCCCTGCCCGATGACGGCCAGATCATCTGCTGCGACGTCTCGGAGGAATTCACCAGCGTCGGCCAGCCGTTTTGGGAGCGGGCGGGCGTGGCCCACAAAATCGACCTGCGCCTGGCACCCGCGCTCGAGACCTTGGATGCCCTGCTCGCGGAGGGCAACGCGGGCGCCTTCGACTTCATGTTCATCGACGCGGACAAGGAGAACTACGGTGCCTACTACGAGCGCGGTTTGGACTTGCTGCGCGCCGGCGGCCTGATCGCCGTGGACAACGTGCTTTGGGGCGGCAGCGTCGCCAACCCGGACAAGCAGGACGAGGAAACGCAGGCGATCCGCGCGCTCAACGACCGCCTAGCCGCGGATGCCCGCGTGAGCTTGTCCATGGTGCCCATCGGCGATGGCTTGACCCTGGCGCGCAAGCGCTAGGCCGGGCGCTTACTCGAACGCGGAGTGGACCACCCGGTCGCCAGGCGCCAGACCAAGGCGCTTGGAGGTGCCTGCGTTGACTTCCAGCACACCCAGCACCGACTCTCCGGAGGTCACGGTCGCTTCCGACAAGGGGACCGTGCGCTCGGCGATCCGGACAATTTCCCCGCCCTCGCCAAGGAAGATCATGTCGAGCGGGATATAGGTGTTTCGCATCCACATGTTGAGCACCCGCTTGCGCGGCAGGATGAACAGCATGCCGGCATCTTGAGCCATCTCCCGCCGGTACATCAATCCGCGCGCCATCTGCTCGGTGGTGACCGCGAGTTCGACTTCGATCTCGTGCCGCTCGCCCGCCGCCGTTTCTATGGCCAGGGTATCGCGCTCGAACTCTACCGGTGCCTGGGCGGCCAACGGGGCCGCGAGCAAAGCGAGACAGAGGAACGTCAGGATGGCAAAGGCGTTTCGCATCGGCTGCTCGATAGCAGGATCGCGCCCCGGACCCAAGCGGTAAATGCCCGAAGTGCGGACCCTGGCCCCTTCCCTCACGCCAGGACCGTCTTGGCGAGTTCGCGAATCTCGGATCGCACCGGTCCTGGGCGCGGCGGGTCCGCCAATGTGGTGAACCAGCGCTCCGGCGGATTTCGGCCCCGGCTATGACGCCAGCTTAAATCCCGCTGGGCAGCTTCGGCTTCGGGAGGCAGGCGTTCGGGGATCTCCTGGCCTGATAAAGTCGCCCAAACCCCCGCCCAGCAACGGCCCACCGCCCAAGGATTGTATCCGCCCCCACCAAGGACCAGCAGGCGGGGTGCGAGACCCTTCACGGCCGCCACCGCGTCCCAAATCGCGCGGTTGGAGAGGGACAGGCGGCTCAAGGGGTCTTCCTCCAGCCCGTCGCAACCGCCCTGCAGAACCATGGCCTGAGGATCGAAGGCTTGGGCAAGGGGCAAGACAGCGGCCTCGATCAGATAGGCAAGCTCGCTGTCGTTGAAGCCCGGCGGGACTGGCAGGTTTCGGGCCATTCCGCCCGCACGGTCGCTAACGCCGCCGGGCCCGTCGTCCCGGCCCGCCTGAAGAGGCCAGCGCCCGGCCTCATGGATCGAGATGGTGAGTACGCGATCGTCGTCATGAAAGGCGTCCTGCACCCCGTCACCGTGATGGGCATCGATATCTAGGTAAAGAACGCGCTTCAAGCCTTTGTCCAGCATTGATAAAATACCAAGCACTGGATCGTTGAAGTAGCAGAAGCCGCTGGCCCGGTCGGGTCGTCCGTGGTGGGTGCCGCCGGCCGGGCTGTAGATCAGCCCTTTATCTTGTCCACTCAGGAGCTTCCCGGCGAGGATCGAGGCGCCGCAAGCGGTGGCCGGCCGGCTGAAGACCTCGGCATAGATCGGATTGCCGTTCCGCCCAAGGGCAAAGCGCCGCTTCACCTCCTCCGAGAGATCGCGTTCCCGCTCGGCCCGGCGTACCGCCGCGATGTAGTCGGGTGCGTGAAACCGGGCGAGTTGACCGGGCGTCGCTATGGGGCTGTCGATATAGATCGCGTCCGGCAGCCACCCTAGCGCGCGGCAAAGATCTATGCAGACGGAGACCCGGGGAATCGCCAGAGGGTGTTTCTGGCCATAGGTCGAGCGGCGATAAATCTCGCTGCCGATAAAGCGGATGGGATCGGTTGCCTGCATCACGGGGGCAAGATAACCCGCCGAAGCTCTTTGGGAAGAGCACCGGGCAAGCATTCAAGGCCCCCTGCGAAGACCCGCTGCTTGCGGGAAATCGGGGTGCGGGCCATAGTTTGCCTTTCTAGCGGGGGAGCCGGAACCGCCGGCTGAGAGGTCTCGCACTTCGAGACGACCCCTAAAACCTGATCCGGATCATGCCGGCGTAGGGAGCACAGCCAGCCGTGCAGGCAATCAGCGAGAACCGCAATCAGGCCGCCCAACCTCTGGAGGACGAAGCGCCCTCGGTGCACTTGCATGCCGCGCGCTTGTCCTACCGCGGCGAAACGATTTTTGACGATCTTGACCTTCATTTGCCTGCCCGGCGCACGACTTGCCTCCTGGGGCCGTCGGGGGTCGGCAAGACCAGCCTGCTGCGCATGGTGGCGGGACTGACCCACGCGGCCCAAGGCGAGGCCGTCGACGCGGAGGGGAAAGGCCTTGAGGGCAGAGTCGCCTATATGGCGCAACAGGACCTGCTGCTGCCCTGGCTGTCTGTCGCCGCCAACGTCACCCTGGGATCGCGCCTGCGCGGAGAGCCCGCGCCCCACGCGGAGGCCAAACGCCTGCTTGAGCGCGTTGGGCTCGCGGACGCGGCAAGCCTCAGGCCCAACGCGCTTTCCGGCGGCATGCGTCAACGGGCAGCGCTCGCCAGGACCCTGATCGAGCGCCGCCCGGTCGTCTTGATGGACGAGCCCTTCTCAGCCCTAGACGCGATTACGCGCTTGGAGCTGCAGTCCCTGGCCGCCGAACTGCTGCGGGGCCGCACGGTCCTGCTGATCACCCACGACCCGCTGGAGGCCTTGCGGCTGGGTCACCGGGTTTTGGTGATGTCCGGCCGCCCGGCGCGTTTGCAAGAAGCAATAGAGCCGCCGGGCGAGCCTCCGCGCGACCCGGCCGGCGCGGACATTTTGCGGCTGCAGGGCGATCTCCTGGCCCAGCTTTCCAAGGCAAAACCATGAGCTTGCCGAAGGCCTCACGCCCGGCGCTGGTGTTCCTGGTCGCCATCGCGGCTTGGGAATTGCTGGTTCGTGTGACGGGCGCCCCGGCTTTCATCCTGCCATCGCCCCTGGCCGTGGCCTCGGCCTTGGTGGAGCGCTGGCCCCTGATCCTCGACAATGCGCTCGTGACGCTGGCGGAAATTCTTCTCGGCCTGCTGCTGGGCACGCTTTTGGGATCCGCGTCCGCCTTGGCGATCGCGGCCTTTGCTTCCCTCAGGCGCTGGCTCCTTCCGGTCCTGGTGGTCAGCCAAGCCATCCCGGTCTTCGCGCTGGCCCCCATGCTCGTGCTGTGGCTGGGGTACGGCATGGCCAGCAAGGTCGCGATGGCCACCTTGATCATTTACTTCCCCGTCACCGTCGCGTTTCTGGATGGGCTTCGGCGCACCGAGCCCGGCTGGCTCGATCTCGCGCGAACCCTTGGCGCCAAACCCGCCTCTGCCTTGCTGCATATCCGGATTCCGGCGGCCTTGCCGGCTTTAGCGTCAGGCCTGCGCGTGGCTACCGCCGTGGCCCCCATCGGTGCCGTGGTGGGCGAGTGGGTCGGCTCCAGCGCGGGATTGGGCTATTTGATGCTGCAGGCCAACGCCCGGCTGCAGGTGGACCTGATGTTCGCCGCGCTGTGTGTCCTGGCGGCCATGGCCTTGGGCTTGTATTTTCTCGTGGATCGCTTGGCGCGGCGGCTTTTGCCTTGGCAGCCGGAAAGTTAGCGCACGGCCTGACATCGCGGACACATTGCCTTCCGCCCGCCCGAGCGTTAGCCTTCGCCCGGGTGAGGGCCGCCCTGGGTGAGGGCCACCCCGGATCGAGGGCCGCAGATCGAGGAAAGAGCGCTCAATGCAAATCAAAACAATCCTTGTGCATCTCGCGAACGACGATCAACACAAGACGCGGGTCGATGTGGCGCTGCGTCTCGCCAAGCAGCACAATGCCCATATCGTGGCGCTCTTCATCACCTTTCCCGTCGGCATGCCGCCGGCAGTGGCCGGTCGCGCCGCCTCGGCCGGTTATATCGCGGCTGCGCAAGAATCGGCGCGCCGCACCGCAGCGGAACTCGAGGAGGTCTTCAAGCAGGCCTGCGAGCGAGATAATATTTCCTATGCCTGGGTGATGGAGGACGCGAGTCACCTCGACGCCCTGCAGTATCACGCCCATGCCGCCGACCTCACCATCGTCAGCCGCTCGGCGCCCGGCGAATACTTCGAGGACCGCTTCCGGCTGCGCCTGACCGAGGAGTTCGTGCTGGTATCGGGAAGCCCGGTGCTGGTGCTTCCGCGCGTCGCCGAGGTAGCCCCCTTCGGCAAACACATCATGGTCGCCTGGCACGCCAACCGCGAAGCGGTTCGCGCGATCCGCGACTCGCTGGGCTCTCTCATGGCCGCGGATGAAGTTACCGTGGTTTCGGTCGGAAGAACGCCGGAGGAGCGCATGAGCGAGGCGGAGGTCGTGGCCTATCTTCGCCGCCACGGCGTCACGGCGCGCCCGATGAACGTGGACGAAGACGGCAGTGTGGGCGAAAAACTGCTCGCGACCGCGAACGACATCGGCGCGGACATGATGGTGATGGGCGCCTACGGCCATTCCCGCCTGCGCGAAATCGTCTTCGGCGGCGTGACCCGCCACGTGCTCGGCCACTCCGAGCTGCCCGTGCTGATGAGCCACTGAGGCGGCGGGTCTAAGCGAAAACCGCTGGATTGCTTCGCACTCGCTCGCAATGACGGGGTCTAGCCTTCCGTCATTGCGAGCCGAAGGCGAAGCAATCCAGCGGTAGCTGGTTCAGCCTCTCCTAAATGAAGAAGATAAACGTGATCACCACGAAGAGCGGTACCAGGAAGACGATGGACCAGCCCATGAAGCCGAAGAAGCTGGGCATCTTCACCCCCCGCTCCTCGGCGATCGAGCGCACCATGAAGTTCGGCGCGTTGCCGATGTAAGTCATCGCCCCCATGAACACCGCACCGGCCGAGATCGCCAGCAGCGTCGCGGACCACTCGCTCATCAGCTTCTCCACGGCGGGCTGGCCGCCGGCCGTGTTGAAGAAGACGAGATAGGTGGGCGCGTTGTCCAGGAAGCTCGACAAGATGCCCGTGGCCCAGAAGTACATGTAGTTGATCGGCTCCCCCTCGGCCTTGGTGACCGAGCGCACGATTTCCGCCAAGGCACCGTTGGTGCCGGCACGCAGCATGGCAATGGCGGGGATGATCGTAATGAAGATGCCGGCGAAAAGCTTCGCCACCTCCAGAATCGGGAACCAGGAAAAGCCGTTGAGCTCCCGGCTGACATTGCTGGTGAGCAGAAGCGAGAGGCCCGCGATGCCAAGCAATAAGATCTCGCGGGTGATATTCTGAAGCTCGACATGGACGTGGTAGATCTCGAAAGAGATCCCCGGCTTCCAGATGCCGCTCAGCAACACGGCACCGACCACGCCGCCCAGCAGTAGAATGTTAATACCGCCTTCCAAGCCCAGCTTCGTGGGCTGCTCCCCGTTCGTGCCGCCGGCTTCGTTGGCGGCCCGCGCTTCCTCCGGCTCCTTGCGATAGAGGTAGCTGTCGAGCAGGTAGAAAATTCCCAGCAACGGGACGGCCACCACGATCATGGGCAGCAGCATGTGGGTCGTTGGCCAGAAGAAATCCACGCCCTTGAGGAAGCCCAGGAACAGCGGGGGGTCGCCGAGCGGCGTCAGCGAGCCGCCGATGTTCGCCACCAGAAAGATGAAGAAAACCACCACATGGGTCTTCCGCTCGCGCCAGGAGTTAGCGTTCAGCACCGGCCGGATCAGCAGCATCGCCGCGCCCGTGGTGCCCATCCAACTCGCCAGAACCGTGCCCAGCAGCAAGATGCCCGTGTTCACCGCGGGCGTGCCGCGCAGCGACCCGGTCAGGCGCACCCCGCCCGCGACGGTGAAGAGCGACAGCAGCAAGACGATGAAGGGGATGTACTCCAACAGCGCCACATGCAGCAGTTCGAAGAGCGCCAGCTGCCAGCCAAAGGTCAAGGTGAAGGGGATGAGAAACGCCAGGGCCCAGAACGCTGAAATCTTTCCGAAGTGATGGTGCCAGAACAAGGGCGCCAGCAGCGGAAACAGGGCGATCGACAGCAAGATGCCGACGAAGGGCAAGTCCCAGATCAAACCCAGCTTGGCGCCATCCAAATGCGGGACGCCTTCGCCGGCGGCACCCGCCGCGAAGGCGGCCTCCGGCGAAAGCAATGCCGCCAGCACGGCGAGCAAGCCAGCGACCAAGCCTATTCCGGACGCAAAACCGCGATTGCGCAAAACGACACTCTCCCCCACGCGACCCGACAGTGCCCAAGCAAGACGATGAGTCCTTGGGCCACCCTTTCTCCAGGGCGGCGAGTATGGCGAAGCGGAAGGCGGTCGCCAAGTCGCAATCGGAACACGGCGGAGCCACCTCGGGAATTGGCTGGCGTCACGGCGCCTGATAGACTCCTCCCCGGAACACGGAACGACACAAGGATCGAAGCCCATGGAGATGTCCGGAAGCTATCGCATCGCGGCCCCGCGCCAAGCTGTCTGGGACGCCTTGAACGACCCGGAGGTGCTGCGCGCGAACATCCCCGGCTGCGAGGAACTGAACAAGACCGGCGAGAACGGCTTTGAAGCCAAGGTGCGAGCCAAGGTTGGCCCGGTGAGCGCCAAGTTCGCAGGCAACGTCACCCTCTCGGACATCAATCCCCCGGAGAGCTACACCATCAGCGGCGAGGGCAAGGGTGGCGCGGCCGGCTTCGCCAAGGGCGGCGCCCAGGTGCGGCTGGAAGAAGACGGCGCGGACACAATCCTGCACTACACAGTCGATGCCAAAGTCGGCGGCAAGCTTGCGCAACTTGGGTCCCGGCTGATCGACGGGACGGCCAAGAAGATGGCGGACGACTTCTTCGGCGGTTTCGCCGCCTCGGTCGCCGCCACCGCCAAGCCCGCCGAAGCGGCGCCAGCTCCAGCGGCCGCCGAGGCCGCTTCGCCAACCGAGGCCGCGCCTGGTGCCGCACCGGCCCCCTCACCCGCCCCCTCACCCGCCGAGGCCGCTACTCAGGCGGTCCAGGAGGTGAAGGAAAAGCGCGGCATGAGCCCCATGGCCTGGATCGCAATTCTGATCGCGATCGTCGCCATCCTCTTGGTCGTCTTCGGGGCATCCGATTAGGCCAGCAGGCTTGGGCTACGCGACCGGGCCAAGCGCCCGCTCCACCGCGTCCATGCGCCACGGGGCTTTCACTTGACCTGGCCCTTGGCGAGGCACCAGACTAGGTTTAAGTTTCACGGGCTAGGCGGGCTCCGTTTCACGAGCACTAGGGTCGGAGCGGCTCGCCCCACGAAAATCAGGACAGACCGTGTCGGTCTGAACGAAACGCGAGCGGGAGGAAGGATCGATGCTCACCGTATCCATGACGGTGAACGGGCAGGCGGTTTCCAAAACCACGGAACCGAGAACGTTGCTCGTTCAATTCTTGCGGGAACAGCTTGGCTTGACCGGGACTCACGTGGGCTGCGACACCAGCCAGTGCGGCGCCTGCGTGGTACACGTTAACGGCAAGTCGGTGAAGGCCTGCACCATGCTCGCGGCGCAGGCCGAGGGCGCGGACGTGGTGACCATCGAGGGCCTGGCCGAGAACGGTGAGCTGCACCCGGTGCAGGCCGCCTTCAAGGAGCACCACGGCCTGCAGTGCGGTTTCTGCACACCGGGCATGGTGATGAGCGCGGTGGACCTGCTGCAGAACAATCCGAATCCCAGCGAAGCGGACGTGCGCGACTGGCTCGAAGGCAACATCTGCCGCTGCACGGGCTATCACAACATCGTCAAGGCGATCCAAGCCGCCGCCAACGCAACAGGGGGATGAGGACATGCCAGACACCGGGATCGGCGCATCCGTAAAGCGCACGGAAGACTTCCGCTTCCTTACCGGCAAGGGCCGCTATACCGACGACATCAACCGGCCTGGCCAGGCTCACGCCGTTTTTGTCCGCTCGCCCGTTGCCCACGCCACGGTGAAATCCGTCGACATCTCTGCCGCGAAAGCAGAGCCGGGCGTGCTCGCCGTTTTCGTGGGTGCCGACATGGCGGCGGACAACGTTGGCTCCCTGCCTTGCGGCTGGGTCGTCACCGACCGCCACGGCGAGCCGCACAAGGCGCCACCGCACTACCCGCTGGTGCGCGACAAGGTGCGCTATGTGGGCGACCATGTCGCCATGGTTATCGCGGAGACATACGCGCAGGCCCGCGATGCCGCGGAATTGGTCGAGGTTGAATACGAGGAACTCGATCCGGTCATCGACACCGCCTCGGCGATGCAAGGAACCCTCATCCACGACGAAGCGCCGGATAACCTCTGCTACGACTGGGTGCTAGGCGACGAAGCCGTGGTGGACGAGGCCTTCGCCAAGGCCAGTCACGTCACCAAGCTCTCCTTGGTCAACAACCGCCTCATTCCCAACGCCATGGAGCCGCGTGCGGCCATCGGCGAGTACGACGCGGGGATGGACAGCTACACCATCTTTTCCACTAGCCAGAACCCCCATCTTCTGCGGCTGATCCTCTGTGCCTTCGTGCTGGGCCTGCCGGAAACCAAGGTGCGGGTTGTGGCCCCCGACGTGGGTGGCGGCTTCGGCTCGAAGATCTACGCCTATGCCGAGGAAACCTGTTGCACTTGGGCCTCCAAGAAGGTGGGCCGCCCGGTGAAATGGACGGCCGAGCGCAGCGAAAGCTTCCTGTCCGATGCCCATGGCCGCGACCACGTGACCGAGGTGCAGCTTGCCCTCGACGATACCGGCAAGTTCCTGGGCCTCAAGGTGGACACCCAGGCGAACATGGGTGCCTACCTGTCCAGTTTCGCCACCTGTATTCCAACCTACCTTTACGCGACCCTGCTGGCAGGCCAGTACGCGACGCCGGTGATCTACTGCAACGTTCGCGCGGTCTTCACCAACACCGCCCCGGTGGACGCTTACCGGGGCGCGGGCCGGCCAGAGGCGACCTACTTGCTTGAGCGGGTGGTCGAGGTCGCGGCCCGGGAGACTGGAAAGGACCCGGCGGAACTGCGCCGGATCAATTTCATCCAGCCTGACCAGTTCCCCTATCAGACGCCGGTCGCCTTGGTCTACGACATCGGCGACTACGAGCCCGCGCTCGACAAGGCGCTGGAGATGATCGACTACAAGGGCTTTCCAGCCCGCCGCGCGGAGTCCGAAGCGCGCGGCAAACTGCGGGGGATTGGCTTCTCGGCCTACATCGAGGCTTGCGGCATCGCGCCCTCGGCGGTGGTTGGGTCCTTGGGCGCCGGCGTGGGCCTTTGGGAATCCGCGCAGGTGCGCTTCAACGCGACCGGCACGGTGTCGATCTTGACCGGTTCCCACAGCCATGGACAGGGGCACGAAACAACCTTCGCCCAGCTTGTTTCCGATAAGCTTGGCGTGCCCTTCGAGCATATTGACGTGGTGCATGGCGACACCGACCGCATCCCCATGGGCATGGGTACCTACGGGTCCCGGTCCCTGGCGGTAGGCGGATCGGCCATCGTCAAGGCCTGCGATAAGATCATCGAAAAGAGCAAGAAAATCGCGGCCCACATGATGGAAGCCAGCGCCGAGGACATCGAGTTCGCGGACGGCAAGTTCACCGTGGCGGGCACCGACAAGTCCAAGACCATGGCCGAGGTGGCCTTCACCGCCTACGTCCCCCACAGCTTCCCGGAAGACGTGGAGCCGGGGCTGGACGAGACCGCATTCTATGACCCGCTGAACTTCACCTATCCAGCGGGCGTACATATCGCGGAAGTCGAGATCGATCCCGACACCGCAACGACCGAGATCGTGGATTGGGTGGCGGTCGACGACTTCGGGACCG
>JARFRB010000131.1 GCA_029287455.1 Pelagibius litoralis
GGGCTGGTCGCTGCGATCCTGGGGGTGCTGAAGCTTGGTGCCGCCTATGTGCCGCTGGATCCGCTTCAACCGCTTGGGCGCTTGGACGCCATCGTGGATCAGGCTCGGCCGAAAGTCGTTGTGACGGAGCGGGAATTGATGGCGGCGTGGCCGTGTCAGACGGCGCGCCTGTGCATTGAGGATGCGCCGCGAAGAGCCACTGCTGGCTGGGCGGCTCCCGAACCTGGCGCCGACACCCTGGCTTATGTCATCTTCACCTCTGGTTCCACCGGCATTCCCAAGGGCGTAAGCGTTGGCCGCGCTGCGCTGTCGCGCTATGCCGCGTGGGCGCAGGAAAGCTTCGCGGAGGCCCAGCCCAAGGCCTGGTCGCTTCACTCTTCCATCGGGTTCGACCTTACCGTGACCTCGATCTTCGCGCCTTTGGTGGGCGGGGGCGAGATCGTGACCTATCGCGAGGCGCTGCCTGGGCCGGACCTCTCGATCCTGCGCGTGTTTCGGGACGACGCCGTCGATATCGTCAAGCTCACCCCCTCGCATTTGGCCTTGGCGCTGGAAGCGGGTTGCGAGATGAAGCGCATCGGTGTCTTGGTGCTTGGTGGCGAGGACCTTGGCGTAGCCTTGGCCACGCGGGCGCTGGACCGCGCAGGCGGAAATCTTCGAATCGTGAATGAATACGGGCCCACCGAGGCCACGGTCGGCTGCATGATCCACACCTTCGATCCGGAACGGGATCGCGGGGCTTCCGTCCCCATCGGCCGGCCGGCCGCGGCGACGGCGATCTACCTGCTGGATGAAGGCTTGAATCCCGTGCCCGACCAAGTCATTGGCGAGCTTTACGTTTCCGGGCCAGATCGCTTGGCTGAGTGCTATTGGGAGTGGGAAGAAGAGACCAAAGCACGTTTCCTGCCCGACCCCTTCGCACCCGGGCGGCGCATGTACCGCACCGGAGATCTTGCTTCGATCGCGCCAAACGGCGTGATCGCCTATCACGGCCGTGCCGACGAGCAGGTCAAGATCAGGGGCGTGCGCATCGAACTCGCGGAGATTCGGCGAAGCGTGCTGGAACACCCCGCCGTGACGGACTGCGCCATCGGGACCATCGCGCGAGCCGAGGCCGAGACGGCGCACTGCCGGGATTGCGGCCTGGCCTCCAGCGTGCCGGAAGCCGAGATCGACGAAACCGGTCTTTGCAGCCTTTGTCGGGACTACGGCAAGTACAAGGACAGAGCCGCCGCGTATTTCAAGCCGCTGGCGGAGCTTGAGGCCGCGATCGCGGCCGCGGCACGGCGGAAAACAGGCGACTTCGATTGCTTGATGCTGCTTTCCGGTGGGAAGGACAGCACCTATGCCCTCTGCCGTTTGGCGGAAATCACCCCCCGGATCCTGACCGCCACGCTCGACAACGGGTTTATTTCTGAAGAGGCCAAGGCGAATATCCGGAAGGTGACCGCGGCGCTTGGTGTGGAGCACCGTTTCCTGAGCACCCCGGCCATGAACGCGATCTTCGTGGATAGCCTGAAGCGGCACGCGAACGTTTGTAACGGCTGTTTCAAGACGATCTACACGCTGGGCGTTCAAGAGGCGCGCAAAGAGGGTATTCCGGCGATCGTGACGGGGTTGTCGCGCGGGCAGCTTTTTGAAACGCGCCTCGCGCCCGAGCTCTTTCAGGACGATGCGATCGATGCCAAGGAGATCGATAGGATCACGCTGGAAGCGCGCAAGACCTACCATCGGCTGGACGACGCGGCGACCCGGTTGCTCGATTGCTCGGCTTTTGAAAGCGATGCGGTCTTCGAGGAGATTTCCTTCATCGATTTCTATCGCTACTGCGATGTTTCTCTCGATGAGGTCTATGCCTATCTTGCCGCGAAGGCACCCTGGGCGCGGCCCAAGGATACCGGGCGTTCGACGAACTGCTTGATCAACGATGTCGGCATTCATCTGCATAAGCGCCGCAGGGGCTTCCACAATTACGCCCTTCCCTATAGCTGGGATGTTAGGATGGGGCATAAGGAGCGCTCGGCCGCTCTGGAGGAACTGGACGACGAGATCGATGAGGCGCGGGTGCGCGGTATCCTCGATGAAATTGGCTTCGACGAGAGCATTGACGGGCCCGATAGCGCAAGCGCCCGTCTGGTTTGCCATTTCACCGCCGAGGGTCCGGTGGATCTTGCGGAGTTGCGTGGGATCCTGACGGCGCGCTTGCCCCGCGAGATGATTCCGAGCCACTTCGTCCAAGTTCCCGCCATTCCACTTACGCAGAACGGGAAAGTGGACACCGCTGCCCTTCCCAGGCCCCGCGCGGCGCCGGATGGCCCTGCTGCTGCCCGATCGCTTGCCCCGCGAAGTCCGGCGGAAAAGGCTCTGGCGCGTATCTGGGCCGAGGTGCTTGGTCTCGAGTCCTTCGGCGTGGACGACAACTACTTCGATCTTAGCGGGGATTCCATCGCGGCGATCCGGATCGCCGCACGTGCCTGCGAGTCGGGATTCCAGATCGGCGCCGTCGATCTTTTCCAGCATCAAACCGTGGCCTCTTTGGCGACCGTGGCGCAGCGGGC
>JARFRB010000010.1 GCA_029287455.1 Pelagibius litoralis
CATTTAGGCGCTGCGCGATTTCCCCCGCGGACATCCCCTCGGGGCCCTGATTGACAAGGACTCTAAATGCTGAAAGCCGTGTCTCTTGAGACAGGGCGCTCAAGGCGGAGATGGCGTTCTTTAATTTCATATTTCGAAAATAATCAAACTATCGAAACTCGGCAAGTGGGCGAGCGCTAAAAGATTGCTTACTCGACGGCGATCAAGGCCGCGGCGACCGGGCGCTCTTCGGCCATCAGAACGTTATAGGTTCGCGCCGCGGCCCCGGTATCCATCGCCTCGACAACCAGGCCGTGGTCCTTCAAGGCGTCGCGGAGGGCCCGCGGCAATAGCACGGCCCGTGGGCCGCAACCAAGCAACACAACATCCAGGTCCGCTGACTTGGCGAGCAAGGGCTCCAGGGCCTCAAGAGTGATCCCGCCGGCATCGGCAACGGCCCAAGGAACGGTGGCCTCGGCGGTCACCAAGACGGAGCCCTGGTGCACCGTCCCGGAGATCGTGAAGCGCCCTGCCCCATAGCGTTCGACAACTTGCCGGCCCTCGGGGATCTTCGGGGTGATGTCCATGGCAGAACTAGCTGGCGTCTTCCACGGCCTCCTCCTCGGAGGCGTCGGAAGCCGCCAGATTGTCCCGCCGCACCCCGGTGTAGTAGAGCAAGGGGACCGCCAGGGCAATGGAGGAATAGGTGCCGATCAGCACGCCCCAGATCAAACCGCTGGTAAACCCACGAATGACCTCGCCGCCGAAGACGTAAAGCGCGATCAAGGCCAGGAGTGTCGTCACACTGGTCAGCAGCGTGCGGGAGAGCGTCAGGTTCAAGGCGAGATTCAGAAGATCGGTGATCGCCATCTTCTTGAAGCGCCGCAGCATCTCGCGCACACGGTCGAACACCACGACGGTATCGTTGATGGAATAGCCCGCGATGGTGAGCACCGCCGCAAGGGTGGCGAGATTGAACTCGATTTGCAGGACCGAGAAAAATCCGATCGTCGCGACGACGTCGTGCACCAAGGCTATTAAAGCGGCCACCGCGAACTGCCACTCGAAGCGGAACCAGATGTAGAGGCCTATGGCGGTCAGGGCCAGAACGGTTGCGAGAATCCCCGCTTGGCGAAGCTCGTCACCAACCTTGGGGCCGACGAACTCGGTCCTTCGGTACTCCGCCACGACGTCGCCCAGTTCCGCCTTGACCAGCTCGATGACTGCAAGCTGCTCGGCCTCCGCCCCCTCTTGGCGTTGGACGTTGATCAGCACGTCCGTCGGGGCGCCGAACTCCTGCAGTGTTACGCCCCCAATATCCAAGTTATTCAGCCGGCTGCGCAGGTCGGGTAGGTCGGCTGGACCGTTGGTGCGCACCTCGATCAGAATTCCGCCACGGAAGTCCACGCCGAAGTTCAACCCCTGAACCGCCAGGCTCACCAGGGATCCGATCAACAGGAAAGCCGAGAAAGCCAGAAATAGCTTTCGCTTGCTCAGGAAATCGATCTTCGGCTGCGCCGGGAAATACTTAATGAAGGCCATCGCGCCCGTCCCCCGTCAAATCGGCAGCCGTACTGGCCGGCGCCGCCGCAGCCAGAGGATTACCATCACGCGGGTCACCATGATGGCCGTGAACATGGACGTGACCAAGCCGATGGCCAGGGTCACGGCGAAGCCCTTGATCGGGCCGGTCCCGAACTGAAACAGCAGCAGGGCGGCGATCAGGGTGGTCAGGTTCGAGTCGATAATCGTCGTCAATGCACGCTTGTAGCCGGCATCGATCGAAGTCACCGGCCCACGGCCGTTTCGCGTTTCCTCTCGAATTCGCTCGAAGATCAGCACGTTTGCATCGACAGCCATGCCGATGGTCAGGACGATTCCGGCTATCCCAGGCAAGGTCAGGGTGGCTTGCAGCACCGATAGCGCCCCGAGAATGAGCACGAGGTTGGTTATCAGGGCAACGTTCGCCATCAGCCCGAATAGCCCGTACGCGGCCGCCATGAACACCACAACCAAAATCATGCCGAGGATGGCGGCGAATTCGCCCGCGCGGATCGAATCCTCGCCAAGCCCCGGTCCGACCGAGCGCTCCTCAAGGATCACCAAGGGCGCCGGCAAGGCGCCGGCACGCAGCAGAAGCGCGAGATCCTGGACTTCCTCGACAGTGAAACTGCCGGTAATGATCCCGCTGCCCCCCAAGATCGGCTCTTGGATGTTCGGGGCGCTGATGACCCGGTCGTCGAGGACGATCGCGAAAGGCCGATCGACGTTCTCGCGTGTGACCTGGGCGAAGCGCTGGGCTCCAACGCTGTCGAACCGGAAAGATACAACCGGCGCGCCGTCCTGGAAGGTGGCTTGTGCGTCCACCAGATTGTCGCCGCTTACCATGACCCGCT
This sequence comes from Pelagibius litoralis, assembly GCA_029287455.1. Taxonomy (GTDB): domain Bacteria; phylum Pseudomonadota; class Alphaproteobacteria; order Kiloniellales; family DSM-21159; genus JARFRB01. The sequence continues at coordinate 2,376 of JARFRB010000010.1, forward strand.
TGCGCACCACGTAAGACCGCGGCAATCCGCTAAGATCCTGGTCGTCGGACGGCAGCAATTCCGAGCCTGGCGGGATCCGAGGCGCGTTCGCGGGCACATCGGTGTTAACAAGACGGAAGTTGAGCTTGGCGGTCTTGCCTAGCAAGGTCTTGATCCGCTCGGGATCTTCGATGCCGGGGACCTGGACGAGCACGCGATCCTCGCCCTGGCGCTGGATCGAAGCCTCGCGTGTTCCCGTTTCGTCGATCCGCCGGCGGACAATCTCGGCGGTCTGCTGCATCACGCTGTTGCGCCGGGAGGCTCTTGCCTGATCGGTCAGGACGATGCGGCCGACACCTTCGTCGCTGAGACTAAAGAGCGTGTCCTGTAGTTGTGGGGCCAGAAGTTCGCGAGCCCTTTGAACCTGCGAGGGATCTCGAATGGTGAAAACCACTTCGTCCCCCTCAAGGCCAAGATCGGTATAGCCAATCCTGGCTTGCCGGAGATCGAGCCGGATCGACTCAACGATGTTCTCGAGTTGCTCGGTGAACACACTGTCGACATCGACCTCGAGCAGGAGCGACGATCCGCCCCGCAAGTCAAGCCCCAGACTGACTTGCTTATGGGGCAACCAGTCCGGCAAGGACTCGGCGGTCTGCTTGCCCACCAAGTTCGGCAGCGCGAAGGCGATGCCAAGCACCAGAACCAGGCCGACCAACACCAACTGCCAGCGTGAGATTTGGACCATGATCGGTTAGCGTCCGTGCACTCTCGGCGCGAAACTACCGCGCCCCAGCCGCGGGGAGTTGGGAATCACTTACGTTTGCGCGAGTCGTCGGTGACGGAATCGGACTGATTGTCCTCTTTCTCGTCATCGTACTCCTCTTCCTCATCATCTGCTTTGGAGCGCGATTTGACGCGCGATGCCGGCTCGCTCTTCGACAGCACCTCGGTCACGCTCTGCCGCAGAATCCGCACCCGCGTGCCCTGCGCGATCTCGACTTCGATCTCGCCGTCGTTCACGACCTTCGTGACAGTGCCCAGAATGCCGCCGGAGGTTACCACCCGGTCGCCGCGCCGAAGCGCCTCCACCATGGCCTTATGCTGCTTGACCTTCTTCTGCTGAGGACGGATCAGAAGGAAGTAAAAGACCACGAAAATCAGGACAATGGGCAGCAGGGACACAAGCATGTCGCCGCCGCCCCCCGCTCCGCCAGCCTGCGCATATGCCGGTGAAATGAACATAGCCGCTCCTTGATGCCCAGGACGCCTATCGGTGCCCACTAAAACAGGTGTCCGAATTGGGGGCGGACTATAGCGGGCCGCCATCGAATTGCAACGCCGAGCCCCTTCGGCCCCTGCGTTGACGAGACGAAAAGGCAGGGCTAGCTTCGCGCGGCGCGAAACGACAGCAATTTAGGAACGGGACGAGACGGATGAGCGGAACCTCGGACAATGCCGGGCTAGGCCAACAATTGGCGCGGATTGCCGAGATTCTCGAGCGTATGGCCCCCGCCGCCCCGTCATCGGCCGAGTTGGCGGATGCTGAGGTATTTGTCTGGACGCCGGATCAGGGCCTCCTGCCTGTGGAACGGCCGAATCGCGTGGAGCTGGCGCTTCTGCAAGGGATCGAGCGCCAGCGGGATACGTTGCACGAAAACACCTTGCGCTTCGCCAAGGCCTTGCCGGCGAACAACGCCTTGCTTTGGGGTGCCCGCGGCACCGGGAAGTCCTCCCTCGTGAAGGCCGTGCATGCGGAGGTTAACGCCATCGCTCGCGCCGAAGGTGAGTTCGGGCCGCTGGCCCTGGTCGAAATCCATCGGGAGGATATTCCGACCCTGCCGGGCCTGCTGCACAGGCTGCGCCAGGGCGAGCGCCGCTGCATCCTGTTCTGCGACGATCTCTCCTTCGATAGTGAAGACGCCAGCTACAAATCCCTTAAGGCGGTTCTGGAAGGCGGCGTGGAGGGCCGCCCGGAGAATGTTGTTTTCTATGCGACCTCTAACCGCCGCCACCTGATGCCGCGCGACATGATCGACAACGAGCGCTCGACCGCCATCAACCCGTCGGAAGCGGTGGAGGAGAAGGTCAGTCTGTCGGATCGCTTTGGCTTGTGGCTAGGCTTCCATAACTGCGATCAGCCGACTTACTTCGCGATGATCGAGGGCTATGCCCGGCGCTATGGCCTGGAATTACCGCTCGAAGAACTGCATGCCCAAGCCAATGAGTGGTCGGTGACTCGAGGTGCCCGCTCGGGGCGTGTCGCCTGGCAGTTCGTCCAGGATCTGGCGGGACGCTTGGGAAAACGCCTGGACTAGCTTGCGTTATCGACTTCGCCGGCAGAGAGCTGGCGCATGGGGTCGACCGCCCGGCTGCCTTTACGGATCTCGAAGTGGAGTTGAGGATCCGACACGCTGCCGCTGCTACCCACCAGCCCGATCGCGTCGCCCCGCCGGACCTTGGCGCCCCGTGCCACGGTAATGCGGTCCAGATGGGCATAAGCGGTTACCCATCCGTCCGCGTGCTTGATCAGCAGAAGGTTCCCGAACCCCCTGAGTTCGTTTCCGACATAGGCAACCACGCCATTCTGCGCCGCTAATACCGGAGTCCCGCGGGGCGCGCGTATGTTCACACCGTCATTGTGCCGGCCATCGCCCTGCGGTCCAAAGCGGGAGGCCACTTCGCCTTGCACCGGCCAGAGGAACTTCCCGGCGGCAAGCTCCGGCGGCTTGGGAATGGCGGCGCTCGGCTGAGTGGCTGGCGCCGCGGCCACACTGGTCCCGGTCGCCACGCGCGGCTCGCTTCGAGCCGGCAGGCCTGGTGCCAGCGCCGGGGCCCGCGCCGGACCTGGCGGCGGGTTGCCGGCCTCTGGGCGCAGCGGCGGATAGGGCAAGTTGGGGTCCCTTGGCGGCGTTATGGCCGGCGCGTGTCTTTCGGGCGCAGGTGCGGGAACTGCCGCGGAACTCGGCGCAGGGGCTGGCGCGGGAACCGCCGCTTCCATAACGACCGGCTGTACCGGCTCCACCCCGATGGCCGCACTGGGCTCGGGGAGCAGCAAGCGCTGACCGACCGCGATCCGGTATGGTGGTGCGATCCCATTCGCCCGCATCAGTTCCGACATGTCCACGCCATAGGCGCGGGAGATGCCGTAGACCGTGTTACCGGGCTTCACAACATGGACGCGCTGGCCAGGAACCTGGAGAGTTTGCCCAATCGCCAGCGTGTACGGGGGAGCGAGCCCATTGCGATCGATGAGGGCGCGCAAAGGCACATCGAGTCTTCGCGATATGCCGAAAACGGTATCCCCGGGCTGGACCCGATAGGTGGACGGCCGGGCGATGGCCACGTTTTGCACCACCGCTCCTGCTGGAGCCACGAGATTTGGTGGCGCCGCAAACTGGCGCCCGGAAAAATCCGGCTTGGGCGCGGGCAAGGGCGGCGGGTCCGGCGGGACCTGGTTGCTTCGCACCCTGGAAGGGTCGGCGCAACCGGCCGCCAGCAGCGTTATCGCGCAGAAAACGAGAAAGCCGGCGGAGCGCCAGCGGATCATGCCGATTGCCCTCCTGCCGCTCGGGGAAGGTCCTGGACCAGCGGGACGAAGCGAACTTCCCCGAGATTCTCCTCGCTGACGATGCCGTCCTGTTTGCACAGGCGGAGTAAGTCTTGCCCCCGCCCCTGCCCGCCGACCGGCAGCACCATAACACCGCCCTCGTCGAGCTGATCGAGCAGGGGTTCCGGTGGCAGTTCCGCGGCACAGGTCACGATAATGCGGGCGAAGCGGCGCTTTTCGGGCCAACCCCGCGCGCCATCGCCCAAGCGGGAGGTGATGTTGTGCAGACGCATCTCCGCGAAGCGCGCTTCGGCGGCTTCAAGCAGGTCCTTGTGCCGCTCGATGGTGTAGACCCGGCGGCAGATTCGCGATAGCACGGCCGCCTGATAGCCGGAGCCGGTGCCAATCTCCAGGACGCTGTGGCTCGCATCGCACCGGAGAGCCTGGGTCATCAGCGCAACCACCTGTGGCTGGGATAGCGTTTGGCCCAGGCCAATCGGCAAGGCGATATTCTCGTAGGCCTGATCGAGAAAGCTCCGCGGCACGAAGGCTTCCCGCGGGATGCGCTCCATCGCGGCAAGCGTCGCCGTATCGTTGATACCCGCGCGGCGCAGCTGCATGAGCAAGCGGATCTTGCGGGCGGCGATCGTCACCTTAGAGCCTCCGCTAAGGGTGCAAGGCTTTCGCTATGGGTCAGGTCCAGGTGAAGCGGGGTCACGGAGATCCCACGCTCGGCGATCACCGCAAGGTCTGTATCGGTGGCTTCGGTGCGGTCGCTCGCCCAGTCACCGATCCAGATATAGGGACGGCCGCCTGGATCCCGTCCTTCGATCACACCGGTTTGCTCGTCCCGGCGCCCTTGACGGCAGACCCGGACGCCGCTCACCTCGTCGGGCGCGCAAGCCGGGAAGTTGACGTTGATCAGAAGGTCCCGTTTCCAGGAAATCCGGTGCAGGCCGCGAATCAAATCCGGCAGAAAATACTCGGCCACCGTGAAATCGATGGGCGCGTCCCCGTTCCGGGTCTGACTGAAGGCGATGGCCGGCACGCCAAGCGTGGCGCCCTCCATGGCGGCGGCCACAGTGCCCGAATAGAGCACATCCTCGGCGAGATTGCCTCCATGATTGATCCCGGAGAGCACCAGGTCCGGCCGCTTGTCCTTGAGGACTTTATTGACCGCTACCACGACGCAGTCGGTCGGTGTCCCCGTCACGGCCACCCGCCGCTCGCCGAAGCGGCGGGTGTAGACCGGACGCCGAGTGGTCAACGAGTGGCTGGTGGCCGATTGCTCGGTCTCCGGCGCCACGGTCCAAACGTCCTCGGAGAGCTGGTGCGCGATCTTCTCAAGGACTTTCAGGCCGGGTGCGTGAATGCCATCGTCGTTGGAAATCAGAATGCGGGCATTGGACAGGTTCGTCACGCCAGGCCCTCCCCGGGCGAAATCCGCTCAAGACCGCCCATGTAGGGACGCAGCACCTCCGGCACGGCGACACCGCCGTCCGCTTCTTGATAGTTTTCAAGCACCGCGATCAGCGCGCGGCCAACCGCAACGCCCGAGCCGTTGAGTGTGTGAACAAACAGCGGTGCTTTTTGCCCTTGCGCGCGAAACCGTGCGTTCATGCGGCGCGCCTGGAAGTCGCCACAGGTCGAGCAGCTCGATATCTCGCGGTAAGTGCCCTGCCCCGGCAGCCAGACCTCTATGTCAAACGTCCGGCGGGCGCCGAAGCCAGTGTCGCCCGAGCAGAGAACCACAACGCGGTAGTGCAGTCCTAGGCGCTTGAGCACCTCCTCGGCGCAGGAGAGCATGCGTTCTTGCTCCCTGTCGGATTCCTCGGGGTGGACCACGGAAACCAGCTCCACCTTCTCAAACTGATGTTGGCGCAGCATTCCGCGCGTATCGCGCCCGGCCGCCCCGGCCTCCAGCCGGAAGCAGGGCGTGTGTGCCGTGATCCGGACGGGCAGTGCGCTCTCCTCGACGATGTCCCCGGCCACGAAGTTCGTCAGGGGAACCTCGGACGTGGGGATCAGCCAGCGGCCGTCGACGGTGCGGAATTGGTCCTCGGCGAACTTGGGAAGCTGTCCGGTCCCGTACAGCACCTCATCGCGCACCAGCAAGGGCGGAGCCACCTCGGTGTAGCCGTGCTCGGCGATGTGCAGGTTCAGCATGAACTGCGCCAAAGCCCGGTGCAGCCGGGCAATTTGGCCTTTCAGGACGACGAAACGTGCGCCCGCCAACTTTGCGGCCGTCTCGAAATCCATGCCGCCGAGCGCTTCGCCCAGCTCAAAATGCTGTTTGAGCGAGAAGTCGAAGTCCGGCTCGGCCCCATAGCTGCGCAGCGTAACATTCGCGCTCTCGTCGGCCCCGTCCGGAACATCATCGGCCAGAAGGTTCGGCAAGCCCGCCAGCAGGTCGGACAGGCGCTCGGCCAGCACCCGCTCCTCCTCCTCGGCCCCGGCCATGCGGTCCTTCAACTGGGCTACCTCGGCCATCAGGCTGCTAGCATCGCCGCCGGACTTCTTTATCTGCCCGATCTCCCGGGAGGCCTCGTTGCGGCGGGCCTGCATTTCCTGAAGCGCGGTCTGAAGCCGGCGCCTTTCCTCGTCGACCGCCAGGACCTGGGCAGCGTGCCCTTCGATCCCTCTGCGCGCCAGGTTCGCGTCGAAGGCCTCCGGCGCCTCCCGCACTCGTCTGATGTCGTGCATACCCCGATCCCAATCGGCCTTTCGCCTCAAACCGGCTTATAAAGGCTTCGCCGTCTTGCGTCCACGGCAAGCCAAGCTGGTCAGCGGCCGCGATGCGGATGCCTGGAATCCACTTGGGAAACCGCGTGACTAGGAGTCTAGCTCCGATTCCAGCTCGGCGTCGCGTTCCGCGCGCTTTCTCTCCACGATTCGGGCCATCCAGATCGACACCTCGTAGAGCAGAATGATCGGAATCGCCAAGGAGATCTGGCTAATGGGATCCGGTGGGGTGAAGATCGCGGCCACAACGAAAACGCCGACAATCGCGTACTTGCGCTTGGCCGCCATGCCATCGGCGGAGGCGATGCCGACCCTGGCCAAGAGCGTCATAATTACCGGCAATTGAAAGCACAAGCCGAAGGCAAAGATGAGCTGCATGGTGAGCGACAGGTATTCCCCGACTTTTGCTTCCAATTCAATCGGCAGGCTGCCGTCACCCCCCTGGGTTTCGAACTGCAGGAAAAAGCTCCATGCCATGGGTAGGATGACGAAGTAAACCAAGGCCCCACCAATGAAGAACAAGACCGGAGACGCCACCAGGAAGGGTGCCAGGGCCGACTTCTCATGCTTGTAAAGCCCAGGGGCCGTGAAGAGCCAAAACTGCGTCAAAAAGATCGGGCACGTGATAAACGCTGCGAAGAAGAACGCCACCTTGATGTAGGTGAAAAAGACTTCCGTCAGATCAGTAAAGATCATCCGCGCTTCGCGCTCATTGCCCCGCGAGAGCAGAATATCCGCTAGCGGTTCCACAAGAAAATCATAAAGATATTGCGCAAAGTAAAAGCAAAACACGAACATGACGAAAAGCGCCACGACGCTGTAGAGCAAGCGCTTGCGCAGCTCGATCAAATGATCGAGCAAGGGCATCTTGTGGCTGTCGACGGCTTCCGACATGCGTTATCCGCCAGTCTTTTCCGCTTGACCGCCCGCTCCGCCGCTTTTCGGCGCGGCCGGCTTTGCGGGCTCGGCCTGAGCTGGAGGCGGCGTCACCGAGTTCCCGGGCGCCGCCTTAGCAGGGTGACTGATCACATTGGCGCCTTTTTCGGTTTCAGGCTTGGCCGCGGCTGAGTCGGAGGGCGCCGGGGCCGGGGTGTCCTCGCCGCGCGCGGCTCGCCGCGTTTCGGCATCAAGGTCACGCGCTTCCTTCTCCACTTCCCCCGTGGGGTCGATGGTGTCGAGAACGCTCTTCTTCACATCGAGTTTGCGTGAGATTTCGATCGCCTTCCGGGCATCCTCCAAGTCCGCCTCGCGCACCATATCGTCCAGCCCCGCCTGGAATTCGCGGGTCAGCGACCGGGCCTTACGCACCCATCGGCCGACGGATTGCATGGCTCTTGGAAGATCTTTCGGACCGATAACGATCAGCGCCAAGAACGCTATAACCGCCATCTCGGTCCAGCCGATATCGAACATGACGACGCCTTATCCACACCGGGCACGGGCGGCCGGGGAACCCCGCCACACTTCGCGCCGGCGCTTCAGCCCGGCGCGAGGCCCGCGCCTTTTTAGCCGTTGGCGGGCTTGCCGTCGCCGGCTTCGGTCGTGGAGCTGGCGGTTGTGGTGCCGGCTTCGCTGTCGATGGACTTCGCCTCGACGTTTTCGCCGGCTTTCGCCTTATCCTCTTCCTTAAGGCCGCGCTTGAACTGGTTTATGCCAGCGCCAACGTCCTTCATCAGCTTGGGAATCTTGCCGCCGCCGCCGAAAAGCAGCAGGACGACCGCGAGCACAATGAGCCAATGCCAGATACTAAAGCTCCCCATGACGGGTATCTCCTTGAAACGTCTCGAACCGCAGTTTTGACGCGGGACTATAGGGGCAAGGTCCTGTACCCGCAACGTCGCCATTTCATGTGGCGTCGCTCTTCGCGAAAACAAAGGCCTGATTGAAATCTAGATCAACCGCGAAAACCTCGTCGGGCGAAGGGAGGAAGCGGCCCGGAACACGGGCGTGCAGGTGCATTTCGCCGCCGCCGGCCAAGGAAACGCTCATGTGCACGAGGCTGCTGCGCCCCAAAAGCCGCGCGGCCATGACCTTGGCGATCGCGCCCTGCTCGCCGACCGTCCACTGGCCATCGGTTGGCAGAAGCTTGATCCCCTCCGGCCGCACCAGGACGTTCACCGGCGTGCCATCGTCCATGCCGGCCGCGCTCAGCGTTCCCAAAGGGGTGCGCACCTTCCCGTCCCAGGCTTCCGAGTCCAAGCGATTGATCTCGCCAAAGAATGTGGCCGCGAAAGCATCCACGGGCTGATAATAGAGATCCGCCGGCGCCCCCACCTGCACCACATGGCCGGCGCGCATCAAGGCGATGCGATCGGCCATGAACATCGCTTCTTCCGGATCGTGCGTAACCATCAAGGCCGCGGTGCCGTTGCGCTTGAGAACGTGCAGTGTCTGGTCGCGCACCTCGTCCCGAAGGCGGGAGTCAAGTCCCGAAAACGGTTCGTCCAGCAAAAGAACGCGCGGGCGCGGCGCCAAGGCCCGCGCCAAAGCCACGCGCTGCTGCTGCCCGCCCGAGAGCTGATGGGGAAAGCTATTCCGGTACTCCGCCATCCCCACTTGGTCCAGGGCCTCGAGCGCCGAGGCCTCCGCCTCCTTGCTGGGGCGGTCGCGCAAGCCGAAAGCTACGTTGCGCTGTACGTCGAGATGGGGGAAAAGCGCGTAGTCCTGAAAGACCAGCCCAACATTCCGGGCCTCGGGCGGGAGATCACGGCCTGCCTCCGCGACAATTTCGCCGGACATCCGCACAATCCCCGACTGCAGCATCTCCAGCCCCGCGGCGATGCGCAGCGCCGTGGTTTTCCCGCATCCGGACGGGCCCAGCAGGCAGACGACCTCGCCACTGGCCACGGATAACGTTAGGTCGTCAACCGCCTCCAAGTGCCCAAAGCGGTGGGTGACGTTCTCGAAGGCCAGGGCTTCCGTCCGAAGCCCGGGGTCCGCGCGGTCATGGGCGGCCATCGTTGCTATCCACCACGCGCTCCACGGCCCGAAGCTCGGCCTCCTCGGCATCCTCGGGGACCAGCTCCTCGCCGAAATCGGCACTCAACAGTTCGGCGGAATCGCCTTCGTCTTGTTCGTCATCGCCCGAGTCCTCTGCTTCGTCATCGGAGCCCATGGTCCGCGGCAAGAGTCCCCGCTCGCCAAGGGAAGTGATCGCAGGCCGAGTATCCAGCAGCCCGGCGGCCTTAAGCTCGTCCTGCCCCGGCAGCGAATCCAGGCTCTCCAGCCCAAAGTGGCTCAAGAAAGCGTCCGAGGTTCCCCAGGTAACGGGCTTGCCTGGCGTGCGCCGGCGGCCTCTCGGCCGGATCCAGCCCGCCTCCAGCAAAGTGTCGAGCGTGCCCTTCGAGAGAGCGACACCACGGATTTCTTCGATTTCCGCGCGAGTCACGGGCTGATGGTAGGCCACTATGGCAAGCGTCTCCATCGCAGCGCGGGATAGCTTGCGCTCCTGGCGGCGTTCG
>JARFRB010000059.1 GCA_029287455.1 Pelagibius litoralis
AGCTCACGGAACGGGGCGTGCACGTTCGCATTCTCACCAATTCCTTGGCTTCAAACGACGTCATCGCGGCTCACGCGGGCCATGCCAAATACCGGGAGGCGTACTTGCGCAGAGGGGCGGAGCTTTATGAATTTCGAACCGACGCCGGAGCCATCGATCAATCGGCGTTCGCGAGCCAATCGACCGCCTCGCTGCACACCAAAGCTATCGTGTTCGACCGGAAGTCGGTCTTCATAGGTAGTTTCAACCTCGATCCCCGCTCCGCCCGAATCAACACTGAAGCTGGTCTCTACGTCGAAAGTCCGCAACTCGCGGAACAGGTCATTGCTTTCATGGACGAGGGCATTCAGCCGGAAAACAGCTACCGGGTCGTGCTGGACCGGGATGGAAACCTGTCTTGGATTACTCAGACCGACGGCCAAGAAGTTCGCTACGACAGCGAACCGGAAACGACCTTCGGGCAGCGCTTCATGGCGAGCTTCATCATGCTTTTGCCAATCGAGGATCAGTTCTAGCCGAAGTTCCCCGTCCACCGCCGGTGACCTAGGAGGCTTCCGCCACTTTCAAAGGCCCGGCACCGTAGCGAATACGATAGAAAATGGCGTAGAGCACCGGCACCAGCACCAGGGTTAAAACCGTTCCCGCGGTCAGGCCCGCCATGATGGTGATCGACATTCCGATCCAGAAGACGTCCTGCAGCAAGGGGATCACCCCCAGCACGGTGGTCGCGGCCGCCAGCACCACCGGCCGAAGCCTGGAAACCGCAGCCTCGACTATGGCGTCAAAGGGGCTGCGTCCTTCTTCAAGCTCCAGGTTGATCTGGTCGATCAAGACGATGGCGTTCTTGATGATCATGCCGGCGAGGCTCATGGCCCCCAGCAAGGCGACGAAACCGAACGGTACTTGAGTGGCCAGCAAGGCCGGGGCGATCCCGATGAAGATAAAGGGGATCGTCAGGAAGATGATCACCAGTGGACGGATGGAGTTGAACAGGTAGACGATGATGAAAAGCATCAGCCCCAAGGCCGGAATAACGCCAGGGATCAGGGAGGCTTGCGCCTCGGCGGTGCTCTTGAACTCGCCATCCCAGATCAATTCGTAGCCCGGCGGCAGTTCGATCTCCTCGAACGCCTCAACCACATCGGCGTGGAGTGTCGGGAAGGTCACGCCGTTTGGCGAGGCCTGCACCGTGTTCGCCCGCCGGCGCTGATAGCGGATGATGATTGGATCTTCCCACCTGAATGCCACCTCGTCGGTCACCTGGGACAAGGGCACCGTGTCGGCCGAGAGGGTCGAGGACACCTGCAGCACATCCAAGGCGCCGATGTTCTCGCGCTCTTGCTCCACCAGTCTCAGCTTGATGGGAATGAGGTTGTCACCCTCGCGGTAAAGGCCCACCTGCAAGCCGTCATAGGCGCGCTTTGTTGTCTCCGCGATCGCGGGGCGGGACACATTCGCCCAGCGCGCGCGCGCATCGTTGTACTCGACTTCGAGGCGGCGAACGCGGTTGCGCATATCTGTGCGGATTTCCTTGGCGAGCGGTGTCCCCTCCAGGATTTCCTTGCCCTGCTCGCCCAAGGCCCGCAGGATCTCCGGATCCGCCTCTTGTGGCCCCGTGAAGCGCGCCTCGAACTTCCAGGTGTCGCTCGGCCCCAGCCCGTAAAGGCGCACCCGGGTGAGCGCTTGCGGGATTTCCAACTGCATCCAAGGCTCGAGGTCCGCCACGATCGGCGCCACGTCGCTGCCGCTCTTCGTGTTGATCACGACGTTGGCATAAGTCTGATACGGAAATTCGGATTCCACCGGCAGATAGAAGCGCGGCGGGCCCTGGCCGATGAAGACGCTGACGCTCTCGACCCGCTCGTCCTCCAGAAGCTTGGCCTCGATCGCCTCCAGGTCCGCGCTGACGGTCTGAATCCGCGTGCCCTCCGGCGCCCAATAATCCACCAGGAATTGGGCGCGGGCGGAATCCGGGAAGAACTGCTGGGGCAAGCCTTGAAAGGCGAACAAGGCAGCCGCCAAGAGGCCGCACATCGCGGCGAAGAAGGGAAACCGGATGCGGATGGCGAAGCTTAAGAACCCGCGAAAGCCGTCGTAGAACCGCCCCCCATAGTTTTCGCCGCCCTCACCCGGCTTGGGATCGGGCAAAAGGTCCACACACTGGAGTGGCGTGAGCGTCATGGAGACAACCCAGCTGAACAGTAAGGATATCGCCACCACGGTGAAGAGGTCGGCGCAGTATTCGCCTGCGTCATGGATCGCGGCGAAGATCGGATAGAACGCCGCCACCGCGATTATCGTGGCCCCCAGCAAGGAGAAGGAGGGCAGCCGCGCCGCCTCCAACGCCGCCTGCTTTCGCTCCATGCCTTGCTTCAGACGCACCACGAAGCCGTCCGCCACGACGATGGAGTTGTCCACCATCATGCCCAGCGCGATCACCAAGGCGCCCAAGGACATGCGGTGCAGATCGATGTCGAAGACCGCCATGAACACCAAGGTGCCACCGATGGTCAGGATCAAGGCCGACCCAATGATCAGCCCCATCCGCCAGCCCATGGGCAGGGTCAGCACCACTAGCACGATGGCCACGGCCTCGGCCAAATTGATCATGAAATCCTTGATCGCCGTGTCCACGATTTCCGACTGCCAGGCGATCTTCTCAACCTCGACGCCGATCGGCAGGTCGTACATGAGTTCGCCCAAACGCTTTTCGATGCGCTTGCCCACATCGACGATGTTCGAGCCTTCGGCCGCCGCCAGCGCGATCCCGATCGTCGGCTTTCCGTTATGGCGCATGACGGTCCCGGGCGGGGTCTGATAGCCCGGATTGACGGTGGCGATGTCCTTCAGCTTGATGAGCTGCTGAAAGCGGTCTTCCACGCCGCTGCGCGCGCCATCCTGCTCAACCCCCGCCTCGAGCAAACGGCCCGTCGCTGAGGCGATGTTGGCGGAGAAGGTCAATTCGCCGATCTCCTCGGGCGACGTGAAGGCCCCGGTCGGCGCGATCCGGAAGCGCTGGACGGGCGAGTCCACGCTGCCTGCGTCGACCACCATGTTCTGCTGGCCCAAGGTGATATTCAGGTCCGCCGGGGTCAGGCCGATCTGAGAGAGCTGCTGCTGAGAGATATCGACATAGACCACCCGATCCTGAACGCCCCAGAGGGTGACGCGCGAGACGTCGGGAACGACGCTCAGTTCCTTCTCCAAGTGCTTGGCGTAATCCTCGAGCTCCGCGTCGGTGAAGCCGCTGCTGGTCAGCGCCAGGAGAAAGCCGTAGACGAAGCCGAAGTCGTCGCCGATGTCCGGTTCCCCCGCGCCCGGCGGCAACAGCGGCTTCACGTCATCGATCTTGCTGCGCATCTCGTCCCAGACCTGGGGCAGCAGCTTCGAATTATACTTGTACTCGATATCCACCTTGATGATCGACAGGCCGGCGCGCGAGATGGAGTAGATCTCGCGGAGCTGAGGCAGCTCTTGCAGCGCTTTTTCGAGCCGGTCCGTGACCTCGAGCTCCACCTCCTCCGGGCTGGCGCCGGGATAGGGTGTGACGATGGCCGCCGTCTTGACCGTGAAGGTTGGATCCTCCAGCCACCCCAAGCTGAAAAAGCTTCCAATCCCGCCGATCATCAACAAGAAGCAGGCGAAATAGGTGACCGCGCGCTTCTCGAGGGCTATTTGCGGCAAGCTCATCGCGGTCCCCACTCCTGGCGGCGCCTACTCCTGCGGCCTCTATTGAGCCAAACGCACCTTCTGGCCTTCGCGCAGATACTCGACTCCAGCGATGACCACCATTTCACCCGGCTCCACGCCCTGGACCTTCATGCCCCGGTCCACGGCTTCGATCGCGTCGACCGGGCGGCGTGTCACCGTCATCTCGGCTTCGTTGACGATCCAAATGTAGTCCTGCTCGCCCTCGGGGCTGTAAATCGCCGCTAGGGGCACCTCGTAGCCTTCAATACGGTCTTGTTCCGGCAGGTCGATGCGCGTCGCGGTGGCTCGGCCCGCCATGCCGGGCAGGACCTTGAAGTCCTCCGGCTGATCCATGATCAGGTTGACGTCGTAGGCACGGGTCGTCTGCGAAGCCTCGCGCTTAACCTCCTTGATGCTCGCGGGAAGCTGGCGGCCGGGGAAGGCGTCGAACTCCACAAGGACCTCGCGCACGAAAGGCGTGAGCGAGATTAGGCTCTCGGGGATCGAGACCCAGAACTCGATCTGGGAGGTATCGACCACCCGTGCTACGGGCTGCTTCGCCCGCACCTCCTGGAAATTCTCCACGTAGGTCTCCACCACCACGCCGTCGAAGGGGGCGAAGAGCGTGGTGTAGGTGAGGTCCAGGCGCGCACGCTCCAGCGCCGCCTCGGCCGCCACCACGCCGGCCCGCGCGGACTGGGCCGTGGCGCGCACGGTGTCCAGGCGGGCCTTGGTGACCCAGCCCTTATCGAAGAGCTGCTGCTGACGGTCAAGCTCAAGCTGGGTGCGCTCGCGAGTGGCCTTGGCGGACTTCACTTCCGCCTCCAGCCGGTCCACCTCCGCCTGGAAGGTCGAGGGATCCAGGGCGGCAACCAGATCGCCCTTGGAGATTTCCACGCCCACGTCGATCGGGCGCTCGATCAACTGGCCGCTCACGCGAAAGGAGGCGTTGATCTCCTGGGTCGCGGCGGCCCGCCCCGGAAAGTAGCGCTGGGCGAAGGCCTCGGTGTCCTGCACCTTGATGGCGCGCACGGGGCGGATGATCTCCTGAGGCGGCGGCGGCTCCTCGCAGCCCAGCAAAAGGCCGCCGGCCACAAGCACCCACACCACTCCCTTGCCCGCTCCCCTTCGCATCCACCCATTCCTCTTCGCTGCCTCGAAGACGTTTTGCTTCATGCTAAACCAAAACGAGGCGGTCGCGCAGCAGTTTGTGGGTGTGTGCCTGCTTCGCGTCGTCCTAGCCGGCAAGCACCGCCAGCGCTACGCGATAGGCTTGTGACGCCTCGGCTTCCGCGCGATGGGCGCCGTCGCGCACCTGCCACTTGCCCCCTACCATGACGTCGCGCACCGGGTTTGCGTTGCCCGCGAAGATCAGGGCGTCGAGCAGGGCCTCGCCGGTCTTGCCCGTCAGCGTGGGCGCCTGCCCGTCCAAGACAACCAGGTCCGCGCGCCGCCCGGGCGCAAGTGCCCCAAGCGGCCGCCCCAGGGCCTGAGCACCGCCCTTGAGCGCCGAGCGGTAAAGATAGCCGCCTACATGCCCGCCATCGGCCGGACGCAAAACGTTGCGGCGATGCAGCACCAAGCGCTGCCCATACTCCAGCCAGCGCAGTTCCTCGACAGGAGAGACTGAGACATGGCTGTCGGAGCCGATGCCCCAGGCCCCGCCGGCCTCCATGTAGGGCGGGGCCGGAAACAGGCCATCGCCTAGATTGGCCTCGGTGGCTGGACAAAGGCCCGCGACAGCACCGCTGGCCGCCAGGCCGCTGGTCTCCGCCGCGTCCATGTGGGTGGCGTGGATCAGGCACCAGCGTGCGTCCACCTCCACTTCGGACAAGAGCCAGGCCACGGGGCGCCGCCCGCTCCAGTCCAGGCAGTCTTCCACCTCGCGGATCTGCTCGGAGACGTGAATGTGTACCGGCGCCAGCGGATCGAGCGCTCGCCAGCCCTCCAAGGCCTCGGCGAGGCTTTCCGGCGTCACGGCGCGCAGGGAATGGGGCGCCAGGCCGACGGCCGCTTGCCCCTCGCCCTTGGTTTCGGCGCGCAGCTCCTCGACGATCCGCAAGAGATCTTCGGGCGTGTTCAGAAAGCGCCGCTGCCCCTCGTTCGCGGGCTGTCCCCCGAAGCCGCCATAGCCATAGAGCACCGGCAGCAGGGTGATGCCGATCCCGGTGGCGCGGGCGGCGGCCAGCAGGCGCTTGGCCATCTCGGACCGCTCGGCATAGGGCCTCCCCTCCGGATCGTGGTGGAGATAATGAAACTCGCCCACCGCAGTGTAGCCGGCCTTCAGCATCTCGATGTAGAGCTGGGTGGCGATAGCCTCCACCTGATCCGGCGTCAGGCTGCGCACAAAGCCGTACATGACCTCGCGCCAGGTCCAGAAGGAGTCGCTGGGATCCGCCGCGTGCTCGGCCAAACCCGCGATCGCCCGCTGGAAGGCATGGCTATGCAGATTGGGCATGCCGGGAATGGCCGGTCCTGCAAGCCGATAGGCCCCACCCGGCTCCGCGCCCGCCGTAACGGCCACAAAATCGCCGGCCGGGCTGACCTCGAACAAGACGTCCTGACACCACCCCTCGGGCAGCAGCGCCATCTGCGCGAACAGCGTGCGGTTTTCCATGCCAAGTCTCCCGCCGGTTCCTATCGCGAGAAACCTAGGCCACGAAGCTCGCGGCTTTGCAAGCCCGACAGCGAAAGAAATAGCAGGCGAAAGAAATCGGCGCTGGCTGTATCACAAGCCAGCGCCGCGAGACTAGGGGAAGATCAGAAGTTGTAAGTGATCCCGACGAGCAGGGAGATGGGATCGTAATCCACGTTGTCGATTTCGCCGTTGCCACTGCCCTCTTCGTCGAAGGTGACGTCATTCACGCGGGTGTAGCGCAGCTCGCCGCTCAAGGTCCAATTCTCGGAGAGCGGATAGCCGATACCCGCCATGATCTGATAGGCCAGCTCGTTGTCCGCCGAGTAGGAGGTGGAGCGGCCACCCGCGACATCGGCATCGATGTCGATTTCCTCGACCCAGCCAAGCCCCCGCGCCGACATAGGGCCGAAGGGAGGTGGAGCCGACTTCCTGGAAGCGGTAGTAGCCGTTCAGGAAGATGATGTTGGAAGCAATGTCGCCGCCGTCGAATTCGCTGCCGTCATCGAGGTCGGCGCTGTCGAGATCGTTCGACCGATAATCCCAGGCCAGCTCCACGGCGATGGAGTCGGTGAAGAAATATCCCAACCCCGCGCCGGCCATGAAACCGACATCGAAGGATGCGTCGCCGCTGGTGCTGTTGCCATCACCGTCCGACACATCGACATCAAAGTCCCGCTGGAAGGAAAATCCGCCGATGGCCTTCAGATAGAGGCCATCCGACCAGCTATCCTGCGCCCGGCTCTCTTGCGATATCGAGATTGTGCCCGCGAGGGCCACTCCGAAAATTGCTGCTTTAAGAGGCTTGCTCACGACCATCCCACGTTTCTCCGATCTTTTCACGATGACACACGCCCGATTCAAAAATACCATTTTAAGTTGAATGTACTACTCTGATCACGCACGACATATTAGCGCGATTTCATTTAGTTACAAACAACTATGAAGAGACATACCGCGATCGGGTTTATGCGCAAGCCACTTAAAGAAGGGTTTACATGAACGGTCGGATTTCTGGACAAACGGTCGGCTGGCCAAACGGTGCTGGCGGCTTGCTCGGCTATTACGGCGCGGTAGCCGTTGGCCTAGGTGCCTTTTTGGGAGTTCTGCAGCCGGACTCCACCGCCGAACTCGGCAAGCTGGACTCCATTCTCGTCTGGCAGGCGCGCAGCGCGGTGGTCGTGGCACTGGCTGTCGCTGCCCTTTTTCTATTCCAGTCCTCGACGGGGTTCTCCAAGCTGGGTCCTTGGCTGAGAATCTTGATATCCGGGCTGGCGGCGGCGCTGATTTTTCTGCCCTTGGATAGCGCGGCCGACCTTTGGCTCGGTCTCGAAGGCGGGGAGCCGGACGGCGAAAGCCAGGGTCCCTCGTGGCAAGAAACACTCGGTGCCGAGGCCATCACCGTCCTGGTCGCGGTGCCACTGGCCTGGGCGGTGATCAACGCGCCCTGGATTTTGCGAACCTCCTGGCAAGGGATGGAGCGAGTTCGCGCCGGCGCGCCGGCGGGCACCACCCCGTCGGTCGCCGAGCCCGATCTGCCCAAAGGCCTCGATGCGGAGGTTATAGCCTTGGAAGCCGACCTGAACTATCTCAAGGTGCACCGGGCCTCGGGCAGCGGGATTATCCTGCATGCCTTGGAAAGGGCGATCGAGGACCTCGGCCGCGCCGGCATCGCGGGAATTCGAACCCACCGGTCGTATTGGGTCGCCATCGCGGCTATAGATGAGATGAAGAATGACCGAGTTCGCCTGAAGAACGGCCTTGAGATCCCGGTCAGCCGCCGCAAGAAGACCCTGGTCAAAGCGGAAATCGAAAAGGCGGGCCTGACCTGAAAATTTCTCTCGCCGTCCCGAAGGCAGGGAAAGGGCCGATTGCCTCATGTGGGACTTGCTGCTGACCGATCTGCGCGTGGCGACCATGGCCGAGGGCGCACCCGATTACGGCGCTCTCGACAAAGCGGCACTGGCCATGGAAAACGGAAAGATCGCCTGGGCGGGGCCGGTCGCCGATCTGCCCAGCCGCCCGGGACCTTTGGCGCGCAAGGTTCTGCCACTGGAGGGGCGCTGGGTGACGCCGGGGCTGATCGACTGCCACACACACTTGGTTTACGGCGGTGACCGGGCGGCGGAGTTCGAGCTGCGCTTACAAGGCGCCTCCTACGCCGAGATCGCCAAAGCGGGCGGCGGCATCGTCTCCACGGTCCAAGCGACTCGGGCAGCCAGCGAGGAGGCCCTCTTCGCCGCCGCGCGCCCGCGTCTCGAACGCCTGATGGCCGATGGTGTCACTACCGTGGAGATCAAGAGCGGGTATGGCCTGGCTCTGGAGCCGGAGTTGAAGCAGCTCAGGGTCGCCCGCCGCCTGGGCGAGAGCCTGCCGGTCACCGTCCGCACAACCTTCCTCGCCGCCCACGCCCTTCCGCCCGAGTTCAAGGACCGGGCGGACGATTATATCGCCGAGGTGGAAGCCATGCTGCCTGCAGTGGCGGAAAGCGGGCTGGCGGACGCGGTGGACGCTTTCTGCGAGACGATCGCATTCTCTCCGGAGCAAGTCGCTAGGGTCTTCGGGGCCGCCCAAACCAGAGGGTTGCCGGTGAAGCTGCACGCCGATCAGCTCTCCGATCTGGGCGGGGCAGCGCTCGCGGCAAGCTTCGATGCGCTGTCCGCCGATCACTTGGAGTATACGGAGGCAGAGGCTGCGGCCGCGCTCGGGCGCTCGGGCACGGTGGCGGTGCTTCTGCCCGGCGCGTTCTATTTCCTGCGCGAAACGCGGCTGCCGCCAGTGGACGCCTTTCGCGCCAACGGCGTGCCGATGGCGCTGGCGAGCGACTGCAATCCCGGAAGCTCGCCGGTCACCTCCTTGCTCTTGATGCTGAACATGGGCTGCACCCTGTTCCGCCTGACGCCCGAAGAGGCCTTGGCGGGGGTGACCCGCAACGCGGCCAAGGCCTTGGGCCTGGGCGAAACCCATGGAACCCTGGAGGTCGGCAAGGCCGCCGATCTCGCGGTCTGGAACATCGAGCGGCCGGCAGAACTCGCCTACAACATCGGCTTCAACCCCTTGGCCTTCACCGTCAAGGCCGGGCAAGTTCAGCCGCACCAAGGTGTCTAGCTGAACGGGGCAAGGCCAGAGCGGCACAGCCCACCGCGAAGGCGGCTACCACGAGAGCCCCGTACTGCCAGTCGAAGCCAAATCCCATGGCATAGAGAAACGCCATGGCCGGCACGACCGAGGCGCTGACGCCAAGCGACAAGACATACTCGGCGGCGAAGGCCCGGGCACGCCACTGGCTTTCCACAAAGTGCCCCAGTAGCCAGCCCGTGATCGGGATTCCAGCGAAGATCAGTGTTACCGCCGTCATCGCCGCCGGAACCACGAAGATTCCTTGAGATCTGGATAGCAAGGCCAAGGCAAGCGCTTGCAGCAGGGAGAGGCCGATCATCACCCGCCGCCCCCCAAGACGGTCCAGCAGAGCGCCGACCGGCAGTTGCGCGAACGCCGCAACGGCGAAGACCAAGGCGCCGTACTCCCCGACCCGCGCCAAATCCGCACCCTGACCGGCAAGCTCCGCGTCGAGGAGCTTCGGTAGCGAGATACTGACGCCGTTGAAGATCAGGCCACTGAA
>JARFRB010000013.1 GCA_029287455.1 Pelagibius litoralis
CGCATGAGGAAGACTGCCGAGAGCGCCCTAAGGATCGCGTGCTTGCTGTCTGTGGCGGCAGTGATCGCGGGGTGCGAAACGCCCGCGTCCAGCGATGCGCCGTCACAAGCGCCGTTTACTTACGAAGAGGTCGACCGCGCAGCCGCGGGCCGCGTCGCCATCGGCGACATCGACGGTGACGGCCGCAATGACATCGCTCTTCACACCTGGACCGAGGGGA
This sequence comes from Pelagibius litoralis, assembly GCA_029287455.1. Classification (GTDB taxonomy): domain Bacteria; phylum Pseudomonadota; class Alphaproteobacteria; order Kiloniellales; family DSM-21159; genus JARFRB01. The sequence continues at coordinate 221 of JARFRB010000013.1, forward strand.
TCGCCTGGTACCGCTATCCCGACTGGGAGCGCCGCGAGATCGTCAGCGACATCGCAAAAGGCGGAGACGAGATTCAGCTCGCGGATATCGACCGGGACGGGGATCTCGACCTCGTCGGCGTCTGGGAGACGAATAGCGACATCTATTGGTACGAGAACCCCGGTTCCTCGGCCGGCGCGCCGGCGGCGTCCTGGAAGATCACCTTGGTCGGCAAGGGCGGTAAGGAACTGAAAGACCTATCCGTGATAGACCTGGACGGCGACGGCCGCTTGGACACCGTCTCCCGCCATCACGACGCCATCAAAATCCACTTCCAGGAAAGCCCGGACGATTGGGTGCAAAGAACCATCGACATCACGGAGCGCGAAGGCATGGCCGTCGGCGATCTGGATTCTGATGGCGACGCCGATATCGTCTTGAATGGCTATTGGCTGGAACACCCGGCCGACCCGCGCGGCGACCCCTGGGTGCGCCACGACATCGACTCTCTTTGGTTCGAGATGCAAGGAGGTGGTTGGCGCGACAACGGTGCCCGGGTCGTGATCGCCGACCTGGACGCGGACGGCCGAGAAGACGTAGTCCTCTCCGCTTCGGAGCGCCGGAACGAGGATTGGCCCATCGCCTGGTACCGGCAAACCCCCGCCCAGGATGGTACGATCTCTTGGGAACAGAGTGTCGTCGGCTACCTGCCTAATGCCCATACACTTCAGGTCGCCGACTTCGATCTTGATGGCGATCTGGATGTTCTGGCTTGCCGCCTTAGGGACTCCGATTTCCTGCCGGCCTACATCTTCTATAATGAGAACGGCGAGTGGCGCAGGGTGCAGATCCTCGAAGGCGGCTGCTACAGCGGCAAGGTTGGCGACATCGACGACGACGGGGACATGGATTTCATAAGCTCTCGGACGTGGGCCGATCCGCCAGTCTACATCTTGCGCAACACCCGCAGGTCTCCCGACCAAACGGGGGACCTTAAAATGAAGCGGGTACAGCTTGACGTGCTGCCCGAAAGGGCGATGTTCGTCGAGCCGGGCGATATCGATGGGGACGGAGCGCTCGATCTCGTGGCGGGCGAGGCTTGGTGGCGAAATCCTGGCACCCCCGAAGGCGAATGGAAGCCCACGCGCTTTGGTGCTCCGCTGAACAGCGCTATCGCGGTGCGCGATTTCGACCAGGATGGCGATCTGGACGTGCTCGGAACCCAGGGCCGTGGAGCCGAAGCGAACCATCGCTTCGCCTGGGCCCAAAACGATGGTCAGGGCGGCTTCGAGGTCTTTACGAACGTGGACAGCCCCGGCGCGGGCGATTTCCTGCAAGGGCGCGCGATCGCTGATTTCGGCTCGGGCACGGAGGTGATTCTCTCATGGCACGCCGGCGGCGGCGGCCTCCACGCCTTGCGGGTTCCGGCCGATCCGGCAAATGGTGTTTGGACCGCGCGAAAGCTCAGCCCGACGACCCAGGACGAAGACCTCAGTGCCGGCGACATCGACCGGGACGGCGATACCGACCTCCTGCTAGGAACGATCTGGCTGAGGAACGAAGCGCCCGGATGGACAGCGTTCAAGATTGGCGAGGTGAGCGAAGGGCTGCCGGATCGGAACAGTTTGGCCGACATCGATCTGGACGGCGATCTCGATGCCGTGGTCTCCCTGGAAAATGGCCGGGAGGTTTATTGGTTTGAAGCGCCGCCCGACCCGACCGCGCCTTGGGCACAGCATTCGGTCGCGGTGGTGGACGGGCAAGGCTTTAGCATGGACGTTGCCGACATGGACGGTGATGGGGACACGGATATCCTGGTCGGCGAGCATCGCGGCCGGGAGGACAATCGGGTATTGCTGCTAGAAAACCGCGACAAGGGGCGCGCCTGGACAGTTCTGGAGATCGACAGAGGGTCCAAGGATATAATCGACCATCACAACGGCACCCAGGCGGTCGACATAGACGGCGATGGAGATCCCGACGTCGTTTCCATCGGCTGGTACAACCCTAAACTCTGGCTTTACGAGAACCGCTCTTGAGGGCTGGCCCAGCCCTTTGCGATACCCCGATTAGGCCGCTGACCCCAAAAGTCTAGCTCCGAAAGTCATGGCGTGTCTCTTTATTTCGAGAGGAACGCTAAAGAATACTCTGCCAAAGTCTTCGTATAGATTAATTCGGATTAAATTTAATTGCCATGGATGAAGATAATTTCCGACTGTTATTATGCCAATTCTCTTAATTTAGTGAGGTTGGAAATGCCTGGGAACCCAGTAAAAACGCTTTGCTTAGCGCTCGATTCCATGGAGCCGCGGCTTTTGGAGGAATGGTGCGCCCAGGGCTTGCTTCCCAATCTCGACCGATTGTTCAAAAGCAGCGTCACTGCGCCGGTCGTCACCCCGCGCGGTTTGGGCAATAGCGTATTTTGGTCGTGCTTCTTCACCTGCAGCAATCCGGCCAAGAATAGCCAATACTATTTTCGGCAAATCGAACCGGGCAGCTACACAATCTCGCCGTTTCTCGAGGACAAGCACTATCTCCGCCCGCCGTTCTGGAGCGCCTTCGACAAGGCCGGCCTGCGGGTCGCGGTGATCGACCTGGTGCGCGCGCCCTTGGTGCCCGACCTTGGTGGAATCCAGGTGGTCGACTGGCTCTCTCATGACATCACGGGCGTGCCCCGCAGTTGGCCACCGAACGCGATCGACGAGATCCACGAGAATTTCGGAACGGACCCCTTCGAAGGGAGCGCCGACGACAGCTTCAACGAGTCCACCGACATGGCCCTGTACCTGGACGACTACATGCGGCGGATCGAGGCGAAGACGGAGATGAGCCTTGCCTACATGAAACAGGGCAATTGGGATCTCTTCATCACCACCTACAGCGACCCCCACGACGTGGGGCACAACTGCTGGCACCTGCACGACCCGTCGCACCCCTGGCACGACGCGAAAATCGCCGAGCGGATTGGCGACCCGGTTAAGCAGGTTTACATGGCGCTGGATGCCGCGGTGGGCCGCCTGATCGAAGCCGCCGGCGACGACGCGACGATCATGTTCCTGACAGGTCCCGGCATGGGCCCGAACTACTCGGCCAACAACATGCTCGAGAAAATCCTGCTCCACTTGGAAGATCCTGGCGAGTTCAAGCGCTCCGCAAAGCTGCTGGCCCTCCAGCCCTACTACCGCAAGCTGGTACCGGACGCACTACGCAAGCGCCTGAGAAACGTCACTTTCTCTGTTCAAGACCACCTGGCGGCGACCGAAAGGGGCCGCCGCCGCTGCTTCATGATTCCGCACAACGACAACAGCGGCGCGATCCGGATCAATCTTGTGGGGCGCGAGCCTCACGGTACCGTCCGTCCGGGCGAGGAGTTTGACAAGTACTGCGACGAGCTAACCGAGCAGCTTCTCGATCTAGTCAATTTGGAGACCGGCGGCCCCGTGGTGGACGAGGTTGTCCGGGTGGCCGAGCATTGCCAGGGTGAGAACTTGGACTACTTGCCCGATCTGCTCGTGGTTTGGAACCGGGACGCCTACATCAACGCGGTGACCTCGCCGCGCACGGGCGACATTCACGCCGACGTCCACTTGATGCGCTCCGGCGATCATACCCCCAATGGCATCTTCGCGGTCTCTTCGCCCGGCCTCGAGCCCAAGCGGATCAACGAGAAAATTTCGCCAATGGATGTCGGATCCACCGTGACGTCTTGGTTTGGTATGTCCCTTCCCGATGCGGACGGTTCGCCGATTGCATCTCCAGTGACACCGGTCAAGGCGCGGGAAAATCTCAGCGCCTAGGCGCTCGTAGACGAGGTAAGCAATGTCGGCGATTGCAGGGGCGATTTCCTTCGACCCTTCTCGGTTCGTTGCAAGTGAACACCACTTGGCCGCGATGCTGGAAACCATGCGGCACCGGGGCCCAGCGGGCTCGGGCAAATGGATCGATAGCTCCGGCCGTGTCAGCATCGGCCAGAGGCGCCGGATTGCATCCACCACCGACCGCCAACCCGTGGGTTTCCGGAACGAAACCCTTTGGTTGGCCATGGACGGTTCGATTTTCAATCGAAAAGAGCTGCGCGAAGCGCTGGAGCTTGCCGGCCACAACGGCTTGGGCGAAAACGCATGCGATGCTGAATTGGCGGTGCGCGCATTCGATACTTGGGGTATCGACTGCCTAGAGCGCTTCAACGGCACCTTCGCCATTGCGATTTGGGATGGCCGCGAAAAGGCCCTATGGCTGGCGCGCGACCGGATCGGTGTGAAGCCGATCTACTACAGCGCGCATAACGGGCGGCTCACCTTCGCTTCGGAGATAAAGGCCCTGCTGGCGGACCCAGATCAGGCCCGCGCCGTCTGCGAGGAGGCCCTCTATCACTACCTCTCTTTCAACGTTACGCCCGCGCCCCGCACCATGTTCGAGGGCATCAAGAAGCTGGCCGGCGGCGTTTGCCTGAGAGTGGGGGCGGACGGCTCGATCCGCGAGCACCGGTACTGGGATGTCTGGGACCACACCTCGCCTGTCACCGGTCTGCCGGACGAGGAACTGCTCGATATGATCCTTGAGGATCTGGAGCGCTGCACGGCGCTGCAATCCTCCGGCGAGGAGCGGCTGGGCATGTTCTTGTCGTCGGGCCTCGACTCGAACTTGGGTGCGGCTCTACTCGCCAAACATGTCCCCGCGCCGCTTGAAACCTTCACCTATGCGTTTCAGGTCGACTATTCCCCCTATCGACATGAAGGCGACGTTGTCCGCGAGGCCGTGCGAGACCGCGGCTTCAAAAACCACATTTATGCCCTGTCCCACGAACAGCTTGGCCGCAGCCTACCCGATGTCGTCTACTACGCCGACGAACCGATCTCCGACCCGATACTGGTGTCGTATCACCACTTGGCGAAGTTGGCACAGGCCCAAGGGATCGACACCACCCACCATTTCCTGGGATCCGACGAGCTATTCATGGGCAAGCCGGACATGGCGCGGCTCATTCGGCTACAAAACTTGATCGGCCCGCCGCTTCCCAGCTTCATCGCGAGGATCGGGCAGTTCGCGCTAAGCCTCGCCGGCCGCTCGGAGAGCTTCCCCTATGATCGCCTCAGGCGCGCGGCGCGCGGGGAGCCGGTGATTTGGTCCGCCAACGAGATGTTCAACGAGGCCCAGAAAATGCGCCTGATTTCCCCCAGGCTGCGCCGACGCTTCGCCGACTTCTACTCCTTCGAGGCGGTCGAGGCGACCCACAAGCGGTTCCTGGAAAAAGCCTGGGAAACGTCGAACCTGCATTGGATGACCTACGCCTGCCTGCACATCCTGACGCCCGAGCATCAGATGATGCGCAGCGACAAGATGGGCATGTCGGCAAGCCACGAGATCCGCGCGCCAATGCTGGATCATAAGTTCGTGGAACTCGCGCTCAGCCTGCCCGCCAAGGTTCATATCCGAAAAGGCCGAACCAAGCGGATCATCGAAGACATCGCAGCGCGGATCGGTGCGGACACCTATGTCGAGCGCAGCTACGCCAACACCGGCTTCCCCTTCCCCTGGTTGTTCGGTGAGTTGGGTGAGTTCGCCCGCTCGGAGCTGGATGCCTTCTGCCAGATCACGGATTTCTTCGATCGCGCGGAAGTCTTGAACCTGGTCGACACCATGCGGCAGACAAAGGACTACCATTTGGCCCGCCAAATGTGGTGCCTACTCACCTTCGCGACCTGGTGGAACGGATTTATCGGCCAGCCGGCCGGCGCGAACCGCCAGAGTTTGGCCGCGAGCGCTTAGCCCTAAACGACCCTATGCTCTTTCCTGCCGGGCAATCACCCGGCGCATGGCCCTACCCAGCGCCCCGCTCAGCACCTGACGCGCGATCATAACGGGGCTGAGCGCCGCCTGCTCCGCACGGCCCGTGACCAGGACCTGCCGGCGGCCCAGGGCCATCAGCGCCTCACGCGCAACGGTTTCGGCTGCGGCGGCTCCGGGCAGGGAGGCTCTGGAAAAACCCGCGCGCCGGCCAAAGGCGGTGCGCGTCGGGCCTGGGCAGAGCGCCAGCACATCGATTGGCTCCCCGCGCAGTTCCTCGGCTAAGGATTCCGCGAAGACCAAGTCGAAGGCCTTGCTCGCGGCATAGGTGGCGAGATAAGGGACCGGCAGATAGGCCAGCGAACTCGACAGAATGACGAGCCCCGCCCGCCCTTGCGGTCCGCGCCTAGAGCTTTCTTTCACCCTTGACAGCATTCCGGGCAGCAAGGCCCGCGTCATGAGCACCGGCGCCACCACGTTAAGTTCCAGCGCCGCCGCTTCGCGCGAGGGATCGTTCTCGAGGAAGGGGCCCAGCGTCCCCATGCCCGCATTGGCGATGAAGAGGTCCACACCCATGGCCTCAGCGCGCTCGACCACGGTATCGCGCCCCGCGGCTGTCGTCAGATCGGCCGCAACCCACTCAACCTCTCGGCCTTCCCCGCCCAGGCGCTCGGCCGTGACCCGCAGGATCTCGCTATCGCGGCCCGTGATCAGCAGTTTGGTGTCGGCGGCAATCTGCTCGGCGAAAGCAGCACCTATTCCGCTGCTGGCACCGGTGATCAGAGCCGCCGAATAGCGGCGCGTAAGTCGGGAGTGGGCGAGTTTCATACCTAAAGAAGATGGGTGCCGTCGGCCCGCGGTCCAGGCCCAAACCCCGAGATTCGACGGTTTCTCGAAGGCCGCCTATTCCGCCGCGACCTCTGGGGCAAGGCCCAGCCCAGGCTCCCCGTCCCCGGCTTCGAAGCCGGGCTGGCCCTCCAGGGCGGCGGGCAAAGGGCCGCCGGTCGCCCAATCCAGCAAGGCGGCACTGTGCACCACCGGTACCTCGGTTGCCCCGGCGATCTGGGTCAAACATCCGATGTTGCCGCTGGCGATGGCCTGAGGCCGGGTCCGCTCGAGGTTCGAGACCTTGCGGTCGCGCAGCCGGGTGGCAAGCTCGGGCTGCAAAAGGTTGTAGGTGCCGGCCGATCCGCAGCACAAATGCCCTTCCAGAGGCTCTGCAACCTGGAACCCAGCCGCCTCCAGCAGGGCTTTCGGCTGCTTTCGGATTTGCTGCCCGTGCTGCATTGAGCAGGCGGAGTGATAGGTAAGCCGCTGCCCTGTGGCACGCGCAGGAGCCCTTAAGCCAAGATCGTGCAGGAACTCCGTGACGTCCTGGGTGAGGCCGGCAATCCGGCTGGCCTTTTCCGCATAGGCGGGATCTTCGCGCAGCATGAAGCCATAATCCTTAACCGTGGTCCCGCAGCCGGAGGCGTTGATGATCACGGCATCCAGGCCTTCGCCCTCGGCTTCGCGGATCCAGGCATCCACATTGCGCCGCGCCGCGCTCAAGGCAGGCGCTTCCTGGCCCATGTGGTGGACCAGCGCGCCGCAACAGCCGCCGCCCTTCGCCACCACTACCTCCACGCCGTGGCGGGTCAGCAGGCGGATGGTGGCTTCGTTGATCTCGGGCGCCAGCACTTGCTGGGCGCAGCCGGTCATCAGCGCGACCCGGGCACGGCGCGCGCCCTCGGCGGGAAAGGTCTGCGGGCGATCCATCGGCGAGGGTGTGGGCAAGGTCTTCGGCGCCATGGCCAGCATGCCCTTCAGGCGCCCCGGCATGTGCTTGGCGAACGGCCGGGCCAGGCCCGCACCGATCAAGGCCAGCCGGAACACGAGTGGCCGTGGCAGAACCTCCGCCAATAGCCTTCTCAGCAGACGTTCCGGCAGGGGGCGCCGATAGGTCTCTTCGATATGACGGCGGCCATGGTCCACCAAGTGCATGTAATGCACGCCCGAAGGACAGGTCGTCATACAAGACAGGCAGGATAAGCAGCGGTCGATGTGCTTGACCACTTTCGGGCTCGCGGCCCGGTCATTCTCCAGCATGTCCTTGATGAGGTAAATTCGCCCGCGCGGGCTATCGAGTTCGTCGCCCAGCAGGACGAAGGTCGGGCAGGTAGCGGTGCAGAATCCGCAATGCACGCAGGCCCTCAGGATCTTTTCTGCTTCCCGGGTATCCGGATCGGCGAGTTGGGCCAGGGTAAAGTTCGTCTGCATCGCGCGCCTCGATCCTCTTCAAACGCCGGAATACATGCGGCCAGGATTCAGGATGCGCCGGGGATCGAAGCTGTCCTTGACCCGAGCCGTCAGCGCGGCCAAGGGCTCCGGCTGGGGGTGGAAGACGGAAATCTGGCGGCGCAACGCTTCCGGCGCGCGCAGCAGGGTCGCATGCCCCCCCACCTTCGCAACGGCCCCGCGCAGTTCATCGGCCCAGCCGCCCTCGCCCGCCGGCATGGACAGCAGGATCAAGCCCCCGCCCCAATCCAGCAAGTAGCGCGCTTCGACTCGCGCCGTGATCGCGGCCACTACCTCGGGCCCATGGGTTGGGGCGACGGATACCTTCCACACGACCCGGTCCGCGGGCTCGACCAGATAGGTGACATCCGCGATCTCCCGCCACAAAGCCGCTGTATTCTTGCTGTGCAGCTCCTCGCTCTGCCCAAGATCCTTCAACTCACCGCGCAAGGCCTCGAGCCGGGCTTCGACCGAGGGCCCGTGTCCTTCCAAGCGCAGGGCGGTGACCGCGCCACCGGCTCCGGCAATGTAGGAAACCCCCGATCCCTTCGCGATGTCCGGCGGCAAGTGGGCCGCGCCGGAAATTTCATGGGCGGAGCCCAGGGCACGGCTCATCGCGGCCACCGCGGCCCGGTCATCAAGTCCGAAGAGCAGGAGCGTGCGCGCCTTCTCCGCTGCGGGCAAGACCTTGAGCGTCACCTCCGTGAGGGCGGCCAGTGTGCCGAAAGAGCCGGTCACGAGCTTCGAGAGATCGTATCCCGTGACATTCTTGACCACACGCCCGCCGGATTTGAAAACCTCGCCCCGCCCCGAAACCGCCGTGAAGCCCAAGAGATGGTCGCGCGCGGCACCGGCCTTTATCCGCCGGGGTCCAGCGAGATTGCAGGCCACCAGGCCGCCGATCGTCCCCTCTCCGGCCGGTCCGCCGAACAGCGGCCCTAAATCCCCCGGCTCGAAGGCTAGTTCCTGGCGGTTCTCTGCGAGCGCGGCCCGGATCTCGGAGAGCGGCGTCCCGGCGCCTGCGGTCATGACGAGCTCGGCCGGCTCATACAAGGTGATTCCCTTCAAATCGGAGAGGTCGAGCCCGTTTGCAGTCTGTATCGGGCGGCCGAGACCTCTCTTGCTGCCGGTTCCGATCACCTCTAGCGGAGCTTCCTCGCCGGCGGCCCAGGTGAGCAATTCCGCTGTCTGTTCGGCGCTGGTGGGCTTGAACGTCTGGCTCATCGCCGAGCCCTCAGAACCTCGGCAGGTCCGGGAAGGGCATCTGGCCGCGGTGGATATGCATCCGCCCCAGTTCCGCACAGCGGTGCAGCTGCGGGAAAACCTTGCCGGGATTGAGCAGCGCGTTGGGATCGAAAGCGCACTTCACCCGCTGCTGCTGCTTCAAATCGATCTCGTTGAACATCTCGCCCATGAGATCGCGCTTTTCGACGCCCACACCGTGCTCGCCAGTCAAGACGCCGCCAACCTCCACGCAGAGCTTCAGGATATCGGCGCCGAACTCCTCCGCCCGCTCGAGCTCCCCCGGCTGGTTGGCGTCGTACATGATCAGGGGGTGCAGATTGCCGTCGCCTGCATGGAACACATTGGCCACCCCCAGGCCATACTGTTCGCTCATCTCCCGCATCCGTTTCAGCACCAAAGGAAGCTGCTTGCGCGGGATCGTACCGTCCATGCAGTAGTAGTCGGGTGAAATCCGCCCGACCGCCGGGAAGGCCGCCTTCCGGCCGGCCCAGAAGCGGTTACGCTCCTCTTCATCTTGGGACACCCGCTCGTAGGTCGCGCCATGCTCGCGGGCGATAGCGACCACCTGCTCGATGAGGTAATCCACCTCGGCCGCGGGCCCATCCAATTCGACGATCAGCAAGGCCTCCACGTCCCGGGGATAGCCTGCCTGCACGAAGTCGTCGGAGGCATGGATCGCCGGCCGATCCATCATCTCCATGCCGCCGGGAATGATGCCGGCTCCGATCACCGCCGCGACGCAGTCGCCCCCCTGCTCGCTGGTGGGAAAGCCCAGAAGCAGAGCCCGAGCGGTGGCCGGCTTTTGCAGAATGCGCACCGTGACCTCGGTGACCACGCCCAAGAGCCCTTCCGAACCAGTCATCAGACCCAGAAGGTCATAGCCTTCACTGTCCAGATGCTTGCCGCCGATTCTGAGGATCGTGCCGTCGATCAGCACCATCTCCAGCCCAAGAAGGTTGTTGGTGGTCAGGCCATACTTCAGGCAGTGCACGCCGCCCGAGTTCTCCGCGACATTGCCTCCGATCGAGCATGCGATCTGGCTTGAGGGATCCGGCGCGTAATAGAATCCTTCGTGTTCCACCGCCTTGGTGATGCCCAGATTGGTCACGCCAGGCTGAACCACCGCGCAGCGGTTCTCAAAATCAATCTCCAGGATGCGGTTGAACTTGCCAAGGCCCAGAATGATCCCATCGGCCAAGGGCAAGGCGCCGCCCGATAGCGAGGTTCCAGCGCCCCGCGGCACCACCTTGATGCCGTTCTCATTGCAATATGCAAGGACCCGGCTCACCTGCTCGACCGTTTCCGGCAAAACAACGATCAGCGGCGGCTGCCTGTAGGCCGTGAGCCCATCGGACTCATAGGCGCGTAATTCGTCCTCGTCATGAATTACGCCTTCACCGGGAACGATTCGGCCAAGATCGGCGACGATCTGGCTCTTGCGGATGACTGTCCCCTCGTCGGGCTCGGGCATCTGCATGCGCGATTGTCCTCCCCTGGCTCCCCGATGGCCTCGCAGCGCCGGTTCGGGCCCGGGCAGCGGATTGGTATTACCAATCGATTATGGTGACTGCCACGGGGGAGGTCAACCGCCAAGCACGAAAACGCCGCCTTGGACTTCTCCAGGCGGCGTTCGGAAATTCACGTCGCGATCCCTGACGGCATCGCGCCGGCGCGCTTAACCCTGGCGGGCCTTGAAGCGCGGGTTCCGCTTGTTAATGACGTAGATACGTCCGCGGCGGCGCACAAGCCTGCAGTTCTTATCGCGCAGCTTCGCCGTCTTGAGCGAGTTGATAACCTTCATCGCCTGATCCTCGGGGTTCGGCCCGCTTGGTCTTTAGCCAAGCAGCCGGAAAAACGAGCACGGACCATACAGATGGGCCATTTGGCTGTCAACGCGCGAAGCGCCACTCTACTTCTGCGCCAAACCGTTGATCCGGCAGACCCGCAAAGCCCCGCTGTCCAAGGCTTTGCCTAGCAGGCGCCAGCGCTCTACCTCAGCCGCCAGCACCGCCGCGCGCTGTCCTTGCCAATGGTCGACGGGCGAGCCTTCAAGGAAGGTGGCCCAGCCTTGGTTTGCGAGGCCACGGTAGCGCTCCGTCACGTCCTCGTTGATCCGCACTTCGATTTGCATTTTCTCAAGCAAGGTGGCGTAACCCCGCGCGGTGGAAGGCGCCTCGATCACCCCCTAGGCCGCCATCCAGGCGGCGATGGGGGGAGTGATGGACGCTGCCTCGCCCCCTTCCCCGGCTAGCACGAAATCCGTGAGCGCAAGCTGCCCCTTGGGTTTTAGAGCCGGCAGCAGGCGGCGCAAGAAAGCCTCTCGCCCTGGCAACGCATAAAGGCGCTCACGCGAGATCATATGGTCAAAGCCCCGCTGCGGCGGTTCGTAGTCCGCCGGATCGACCGCCAAGATCTCGGCTTTCTTCGTTAAGCCCTGCATTTCGGAAATCTTCGCGCCGGCAACGCGGAGGTAGGGATCGCTCTCCAAGCCCGTAACCCAAGCGCCGAATTCTTCGGCAAGCGTCCTCGCGGCCCCGCCCAGGCCGCAGCCAAGCTCAAGCACGCTCATGCTTTCGTTCAAGCCGAAGGGATTTACCGCTTCGCGCACGCAGACGGCGCCGCCCGGCACCGAGAAACCCTCGCCCCAAATCTGCTGGAATAGCTCGATCCGATCAGTTTCCCAACCCGGCTTGCCGGGCGCGTAGCGCACCTCGTGTCCGGCCGCCGCGAGCTGCGGCGGGCGCGCGCTTTCGGAAGACGCGGCTTTCGAGCGAACCGTGACGTCCTGGCCATTCCACCAGGCCTTCAGGCGCAGACTCAAGGGCAAACGCCGCGCCGAACCTCCTCGCCCATCCAACCGCTCAGCGGCCGCCATCGCAAACCTCAACACTACTCAAAGCTGAGTTTGGCGATAATTAAATCCCGAAATGGATGAAATATGGATTAAAGCCGCGGCCTACTTGAAAAACACCACCTCGGTGCGGCTGTTTGGGGTCACCAGGTCGACGCAATCTTGCCGGCTGGCCTCGTCGTCGGCGCAGGGGGCAACATCGTTCAGGAGGATGCGCGCCATGTCTTCGCATCTTAGATCCGCGAGATCGAAGAGCTTCACCACGGACTTGCCTGCCCGCAGCGGCGAGGAATCCACGGCGATCCGACGCATGATCACGCCATCGGCCCCGAACAGGATCAAATCAAGGCGAAAGTCGACAAACTGCTTGTCGGTCTCATTCTCGAACAGCAGGTAGGCCCGGCAGGCTTGATCCACCTGTTCAAGCTTGTTGAGTTCAATGGCGATCCGCCCCCGCTCGCTCGCGCCCTGTTGGGCTATCGCCTTGCCCGGCACGCCGAAGCTCGCCAGGATCCCCATCGCTGCGACCGCCCCAACAACACGACCCATTATTCGCATCGCCTCGCCCTTTCCCGTGGTTCTTATCCGTTATCGCTTCAGGCACCTTTTCCAAAGGTGTCCGCAGCTTACCGGTTCCATCGGGAAATTCCAGCACGAGGCGCCCTGTCCGCCGAGGCGCGCCCCGATGGAATTCGGCCTTCAGGCTAGCGAGAGAAGTTTGCGACGCCAGAACGCTCTAATGTTAGGCTCCAGCAGCGTCCTGGCGGCGCTGGATAACGCGGATGTCATTTTTTCGGACCATGCGAGGCATGGTTTTTGCGTTCGTGAGGTGCTATTTGCATGCCAGGTTTGGCCAAGCGCAACCTTGTGCGGCTTTCACCAGGCCACGTCAATCAGGGGTAGAATTCATGGTGCAGACGACCTTGTCCCGCGTTTCGGCCGGTTTTCTCGCTCGCCGCGGGTTTTTAGCCGGCTTATGCGCCGCGACGCTGACGGCTTGGATGCCCTCGGCCGCAAGTGCGGATGCGAACGCGGCCCAATTCCTCGATTCCTACGCCACGAAGGCGGTGGATATGCTGGGCGACCCGTCCACCCCGGAAGCAACACGGGTCAACAACTTCGAGATTCTGCTGACCGAAGGTTTTGATATCAACACGATCTCGCGGTTCATTCTCGGGCGCTATTGGCGCGGCGCCACGGCCGAGGAACGCGAGGAATTCATAAAGGTGTTCAGCCGCGTGCTGGCCGAACGCTACGCACCGATCTTCGAAGGCGCCGACCGCAGCCGGTTCAGCGTCGGGGGCGCCCAGCCGATCAAGGGCAAGGATAACCTCTACATGGTGGACGCCACGGTGATCAGCGACGATGGAACGCCGATCATGCTGCGCTGGCGGATTGCTCAGCGAAGCGCGGGGTACCAAATCCTCGACGTCATGGTCGAGGGGGTTTCCATGGTCATCACCTTGCGCGACGAATACGGGTCGGTGATCCGGCAAGAAGGCGTGACGGGCTTGATAGACCGCTTGAGGAAAACCTTGAAGACGGCCTAGAGAAGGGACCGCGGCTGGCCAGCCGCGGGAATTTGCGCGACGGGTTCAGCGCCCCAACGCATTCAGCGCCAGTGAGACAGATCACGGTTGATCAGGGCCGAGAGCTTAGCCACTTCCGGAGCAAAGGCCGTGGCCAGCTTCTCGCGCATTCCAGCGTCCAGTGTATGGCGCTCGGCCGGCACGGTGTTGTACCGCTTGATCTTCTTGCGCAGGGGCCGGGTCAGACGCCGGGGCAGATCCCAGTTGCTCTGATGCAGGCGGATCAGCAGCGTCATGGGCACGCCGAACTTGCCCATGAAGATGGACTGCAGCCAGGCGTGCTTGAACTCGCGGTGCTCGTTCTTGACCTTGAAGTCGCCTCGGTTGTCGGGCGGCACACCAATGAACTCCAGCACCTTGGCGTAGACGGCGGCCGGATCGCGGGCGAAATCGTCGAAGACCAGGGGCAGGACGCGCTCAGGCCCCGCCGCCTCGAATAGCGCTTCCAGGTGGGAGCCAAGGCGTCCGGCCTCGAAGTACTGCAGAACCCTGGGATCGCGGCAAGTGCTTGGGACCCGCCGGCCTTGGGCGCGTTCGGCTTGCGCATCCCAAGCTTCCGACAGATCACGAATGTCTTCCTCGCGGGTGTAAAGCAGCCGCGAATGATAAGAATGAATCATGTCCACGGGATTGCGCAGCATGACGATAAACCGGGCTTCCGGGAAGGAAACCAGGATCCGCTTGATCGCCTCGGGCGCGTAGAGGTAGGAGACCGATCCCTCGCCCACGGCTTTATGCTCCGGCCCAAGGCCAGGGAAGTGCCGCTGGAGGAAGCGCCGCGTCAGGTCCTCGGCGCTCAACTGGCGCTCCTCGATGACGAAGAAATGCGTTTCCTTGGGCTTGGCGAAGCAGATGTCCGGGTTTTCCGCCAGGTATTTGCTTAGCGCCGTGGTGCCACAGCGCGGGGCGCCAACGATAAAGAAGGGGCGAGCCCCCCATAGCGGCCCCGTCTCGCCGGTCGTGAGAGCGAGCTTATCTTCGCTCGGGCTTTCCACCTGCGCTGTCATTGTCCCATGTTCCCAAGACTTATCCCTGAGCACGCCGTTCCGTGGGCTTTAGCAACATGACCACGGAACGGCAGCCCCCGTCCACGGTCTGGATGCCGATCGGGCGAAATCCAACAGCTTCGTGAAAGCTGAGCGAGCCCGGGTTCGGCGGCACCTCGTTCACTTCGCAGGTCAGCGGAACGGCGTTCGCCGCCGCCCGCGCCTCGGCCTCTTCGTAAAGGCGCCGTCCCAAGCCCTTGCCGCGATAGCGGCTGTCGACGACGACCCGGTCGATGTACAAGAAGCCGTCGAAGCGCGCCTGGAACCACTTATAGTTCGAGCTGTCATGGTCCGCGCCAGGGTCCATGCCCAACACGAAGCCCGCGGGCACACCCTCGACCTCGACCCCGATCGCCAGGGCCGCCGCTTTCCGAACCCGGTCGAGCGCGCCCGCCTCGATGGCGGGGATGTGGGGCACAACCGCGTTGTTGAGTTGCCGCATCCAGCTCACATCGCTGGCCTGAAGATCGAAGGTCCGAACCGTCACCAGGCGCTGCTCGCCAGCTGGTTGCTGCTCCTCACCAACTGCCCGTATTCCCCATGCTTGCCCAAGGCTCCTGGCTCGGCAGGGCCTCTCCGGACTGCAACAGTTCGATGGAAATCCCATCGGGGCTCTTGATGAAGGCCATGCGGCCGTCGCGCGGCGGGCGATTGATCGTGATCCCGCCGTCCATCAGCTTCTGGCAGGTGGCGTAAATGTCCTCTACCCGGAAAGCCAGGTGACCGAAGTTTCTGCCGCCAGTGTACTCCTCGGGGTCCCAGTTGTAGGTGAGCTCCAGGGTCGGCGCTTTCTCGGCGGCGGCACTCGCGTGATCCGCCGGGGCGGCCAGGAAGATATTCGTGAAGCGGCCCTTATCGCTGTCGTAGCGGCTGATTTCCTGAAGGCCCAGCTTGTCGCAGAAGAAATCCAAGGATGCATCCACGTTGCTGATCCGCACCATTGTGTGAAGGTATTTCATGCTCGGCTCCCTCTTCGTTTCCCCCTATCTACGGCAAGCCACGGCTATCGCCAAGGGGCTGCCGGAGATTCGGCTGTCACGTTGTCTCACCGACGAGCAAGGATGTCGGCAGAACGATCTCCTTCTCCGCGAATGACTCCGTGTCGAGGCGCGCGATCAAGGCTTCGCCCGCCCGATAGCCGAGGCTATACGCCGGTGAATGAATGGTGGTCAGGGTCGGAACGCTGAAAGGCCAAGAGTCGAAGGCGTTGAAGCCGGTGATTCGGACATCGTCCGGCACACCGATGCCTTTATGCGTGAGGTACCGCAGGGCCGCGTAGGCAGTCTGTTCGTCACCCGCCATGATCGCGTCCGGCAGCGGCGCCGTGTCGAGGTAGTCGGAAAGCGCGGCCTGGACGGCTTCGCAGCCCTGTTTGGGCGCCGTCAGAACCTCGAAAACCTCGCCGCCATCGTTCTCGCGAAAAGCGGCGCGCGCCCTCCATGCGCTCTTGCAGGCCGTGACAATTTGAATTTGGCATCAGGAACAAGATACGCCGAGCCCCTTTCGAAAGCAGCAAGCGCGCGAGTTGCCGCCCGCCCCCGCGATCGTCCTTGCGCAGGACGCAGACATCCTTGCCAGCTCTGCCAAAGGGCCCCTGCAGGCTGATCACCTGTTGGTCGATGGAAAGGAGCGAGGCTTCAATCTCCGCGTCGTGGGGTGACCGCAAGGTTTTCAGCACGCAAATCCCGTCGGTTTGCAGGCTTTGTACGATCTGACACGAGCCGAAGTTCTCCGGCGCCACGCTCTGCAAGACAAAGGAATATCCCTGTTCGTTGGCGCTGGCGCAGATGCCGGAGGTCAGATTGGCCACGAAAGGGCGGGATAAGGCGTTGGGGTTCTCGTCGATCAGAATCATGCCGATCGTGAAGTGCCGGGAGAGTTTCAGTTTCCGGGCCGCGGTATCCGGCCGATAGTTTAACTCGTCCACGAGTTCGCTGATCCGCGCGCGCGTCGCGGGGCTAGCGGATTTCAGCCGCCCGTTCACCACGTTGGACACGGTCATCACCGACACGCCGGCGCGCGCCGCCACATCCTTCAGGGTCGTACGGGAACGCTTGTTGCTCATGATCACGCTTCCTTGCCGCAATCCGGCCGCAAGCCGGAATCGTCTTGATAGCGGCCTCGGCGCAGTTGTCGGTGCATTCGAGAGGAACTGTCGATTTCATACTTGCGAAGCGCCTGCGAAATCGTGCTTCGAAACTACGATACCGATCGGGAGGCTGAATCATCCCCGCCAGGGGACACGACTGGCGCGATGGCCGAACCGGCGGTCAACCCGCCTCGTGGTCGCACTCCAGCATGGCCTCGATTTCGCTAACCAGTTCGCGCAAATGGAAAGGCTTCGAAAGAACCCGCGTGCCGGCGGCGTGCTGCTGACGCTCGTTCAGGGCGACAGCGGCAAATCCGGTGATGAACATGACCTTGAGGTGCGGCCGGTCCTTGGCGGCTCGGCGCGCCAGTTCGACGCCATCCAGTCCCGGCATCACGACATCGGCCAGGAGAAGATCCGTTTCGATTTCCGACATCTGCTCGAGGGCTTTTAGGCCGTTATCGACCGCGGTGACGTAATGACCCGCTCCGCGAAGCGCGCTGGTCAAATAGCGGCGCATAGCGTCGTCATCCTCGGCGAGCAGAATATGAGCCATCACACCCCCTGAATTGCGCGTCCAAGCCCGCCCGGACACACGATAAGCGAACACTTCCTCAAGCCAGCATGGTAGAGAATAATCGAGCAAGGCTTAACATGGCATACTCCTTCATGTGCAGTACGAGCGGAGTGACATCGGCTTTGCTATGCCTTAAGTACCAAGGGTTCGGTATGTGGAGCGGGCATGAGTCCTAGGATCGAATGCGGGAAGGCCCAGGGGCCCTTTGAGGTGCGCCGGCCCGAGCGGCAATCGCTGCCGATCGTGCTGGCCTCGCCCCATAGCGGGCGCGACTATCCGGAGGACTTCGTCGCCTCTTCCCGCCTAGACCCGCTTACCTTGCGTCGCTCAGAAGACAGCTTCGTCGACGAGATATTCGGCAGCGCCCCCGCTCTCGGCGTTCCGTTGATAAGCGCGCGCTTTCCACGCGCCTACGTCGATCCGAACAGGGAACCTTTCGAGCTGGATCCCGCCATGTTCGCCGATGTCCTGCCCGACTATGCGAATGTCCGGTCGCCACGGGTCGCGGCCGGATTGGGAACCATCGCCCGGGTCGTGGCCAACGGCGCGGACATCTACCGCGACAAACTGACCTTCGCCGAGGCCCTGAAGCGCATTCGCGGCTTCTACTGGCCGTACCACCGCGCCCTGAAGGATTTGATCGAGCAAACCCGCGACCGTTTCGGCTATTGCGTCCTGATCGACTGCCATTCGATGCCTTCGATCGGCGGTCCGGCAGACTACGATTCCGCCGGCGGGCGCCAGCGAGTCAACCGCGTCGACGTGGTTCTGGGGGACTGCCATGGAACCGCATGCGCCACGGAGCTGATCGACACGGCTTCGGCCACCCTGGCGCGTCAAGGCTACCGGGTCACCCGCAACTCTCCTTATTCCGGCGGTTTCGTCACGCGTCACTACGGGCGGCCGTCGGAAGGCCTGCACGCCCTGCAGATCGAACTCAACCGCATGCTCTACATGGATGAAAAGCGGATTACCCGCAAACCGGAGATCGAGGCGCTGCGCGACCGCATGAGCGAATTGGTCGCGACAATCGGCGGCCTCGCCCCTCGTCACCTGCTCCCCTAGGAATGACCGGCCCTGGAAGCCTTCGCGTCCGGGACGCGGTGGACGCCGATTTGCCAACGATTCAGAACATTTACGCCGAGCATGTACTGCACGGTTTCGGCTCCTTCGAAGAACTTCCGCCGGACCTGGAGGAAATGCGCGGGCGCTTCGAAAACATCACCCGGCGGGGCTTCCCGTATCTGGTCGCCGAGGAGGCAGGCAGGATTCTGGCCTTCGCCTACGCGGCCCCTTACCGGCCCCGGCCCGCCTATCGCCATTCGGTGGAGGACTCGGTCTACGTTGCATCCGACGCGCAGCGCAGAGGTTGCGGACGGGCTTTGCTGTCTAGCCTCATCGAAAGGATGGAGCACGCGGGATACCGCCAGATGGTCGCGATCGTCGGCGATAGCGGGAACGCCGGCTCGATCGAGCTGCACCGCTCTCTTGGCTTCGAGCTTCGCGGCCAATTGAACGCGGTGGGCTTCAAGCACGGGCGCTGGGTCGACGTTGTGATTCTGCAGCGCGCGCTTGGCGAAGGCGCGCAAACCCCGCCGAATCTATAACGCACCGCACAATGAAGGAAAAAAATGGGCCGTACCTAAGCACGGCCCAAGTTTAGGGAGGAAACGCCCTTAGAGACGTACGACACGACGGCAGCGGACAGCCCCATCCATGTCGCACTGCACAATATGCTACCGCCGTGCCCAATGGTAAAGGGGAAAACGTATCGCTTTGAAAAAACGAACATTTATCATCCATAACCCGTGTAAAGAGACACATCTCCAGGCAGATTCGTGCTGCGCCGCAGCAGAAACCGGGATTCGTGGCCCCTTTCTTGACCGAGGCGCGTTCAGGCACGCCTTTTGCTAGTGGGCAATCTAGCAAGTTTTCTCGGCAAACGGGTGTTTGAATGCATGTAATCTTGGCGACTGTTGCATTCTTTCTTCTATCCCCATTTTGCTGGCCGTCCGAAGCGGGGGCGCAGTCGGAGTGGGAGGTCTGTGCAGGCAACGCCAGGGCGGCCGAGCGGCTTCTGGTCGCTACCCGAGTCCTTGCTGCTCGCCATCCAGCGGGTGGAGGCCGGGGGGTGGAACGCGGACTTGAGCAGCGTCGTTGCCTGGCCCTGGACGATAATGGCGGAGAACAAGGGGAGATTCTTGCCTAGCAAGCGGGCCGCGGTCCACGAAGTGGCGCGCTTGCGCGCACGCGGGGTCAGGAACATCGACGTGGGCTGTATGCAAATCAATCTGCACTACCACGGCGGTGCCTTCGAAAGCGTCGAGCAGGCCCTAGACCCCGCCTTCAACGTTGCGTACGGCGCGAAGTTCCTGACCGGCCTGCAAGACCGTCACGGCGACTGGCCAACCGCGATTGCCCACTATCATTCCGCGACCCCTGGGCTTGGCGGAAAATACTTTGCGAAAGTCGAAGCCGCCTGGCGCGCGGAACGCGGTCCTAGGCCCCGAGAGGGCACCTTCCGGCCCGGCGCGGCCGCACAATTCTGAACCGCGCAGTCCGCCTCGAAGGCTTGAGAGCATTATCTTGGCTTAACCGAACACCACCTGGCCCTGCATTGCGATATCACCGGCGGGATTGACAACCCAAAGGTCCGCGCTCTCACCGAGCGGGCGGCCGGCCACGGAAAACGGCGCGGTATCGAAGATGGGGCTCAAAGCGCGGAAGCTGAAGCCGGCGATGCGCCGGGCCGGCTGTGCCCGCCGGGCGAGATCCACCATCAGCGTGGCTAGCAACGGCCCGTGGACGATCAGGCCCGGATATCCCTCGACCTCGGTCACGTAAGGATGGTCGTAGTGGATACGGTGGCCGTTGAAGGTCAGCGCCGAGTACCGGAATAGCAGCACAGGATCAGGCGAAATTTCCCGGCGCCACGGCAGATCGGCCGGTGCGGGCCGGCCGGCGGGCGCCGCCTCTCCCGGCTGGGGCGCGGCGCGGTAAACGATATCGTGCTCCTCCGTCAGGGCCAGACCTGCGGCACCAGAGATCTCGTGCTTCACAGTCACGAAGGCCAGGGGTCCGCTGCGCCCCTCCTTGGCCACCACATCCAGGATCGTGGAAACGCGCCGCGCCGGCGCGCCAAGGGGCAAGCCTTCGTGCCAGGTCACCCGGCTGCCCGCCCACATGCGCCTGGGAAGCTCGATGGGCGGCAAGAAGGCGCCGCGCGCGCCGTGCCCGTCCCGGCCGACGCCGGACAAGGGAATAGCCTGCCAGAAATAGCACCAGTGCCATAGAGGCGGTAAAAAATCCCCAGCGGCGAATTCCGGGTCCTCGCTTTCCAGGGTGGCCTGCAGCGCGTTCGCCCGCGCGACGTCCATCGCGTCCTCGGCTTCGGCGGTTCGGCCGATCCACCCGCTCCAGTCCTGTCCGCGCGAAGTCATGGTAGCCCCTGAAAACTCCCGCGAGGGAGCATAGATCGGAAGTCCGGCAATTGAAATCGTCGGACGGCAACCGGCTCCGCAAGACTTTCCCTTGGCGCCACAGTCGTGGCACGCTTCCTGCGCCCAAAGCCGCGCGGGCGGGCAAGCGGCCGGGCCGTCGGCAGCGATCCCACAGGGGTCCAACCCGGACCGACACACCGATTGGAGGATTCACGTGGCCATTCGATACACCAGCCCGCATCACAGCGAAGACGACCCGGGTGGGCTGATCCATGACAGCCTCTCGTTGGGTGAAGAGTTCACCGGCCCGGCCGAGGACGTTTTGCTGGCCTGGACCCTGCGATTGGATTCAGGCATCGATCCCGCCGCCGCGGCACGGCGCATTCTGGCGAAGCATGAGGCAAGCTCCACCGGAACTTCGCGGCCGGAAGGCAAGCAGACGCAGCGCCTGCTCGAACTGCTCCGGCAAACCGCGGCGACCACAGCGACGACCGGAGATCGGCGCCGCGGCGGCTGGCGCGGCCGCGCACGCCCGTCAAGCAGCGAGAACTAAGCAGCAATCCCTGGAGGGCGGACCCGCATGACAAAGAGGCCTGAAGGTGGCGAGATCCACGGCATGGCGCGAAAGCGCGCGGCCGGACACACAATCTTGGTCACAGGCGCGGCCGGAGGGATCGGTGGAGGCATCGCCCGGCGGCTGATTGCGGACGGATGGCAAGTCTTCGCCAGTGACGTCGACCTGGACGGCCTTGCCCGTCTGGCCCAAGAGGTCGGCGCGGAGGACCGCCTGACATACGGCGCGCTGGACGTTCGCGAAGGTGAGCAAGCAGAGCGGCTGGCCGAGACTCTGCGCGAGAAGGGTGCCGGCCTGGCCGGTCTCGTGAACGCGGCCGGGCTGCTTCAAGATCTCTTCCCCTTGCTGGACATGGACCCCGCCCTGGAACGGAAGATCTGGGATGTAAATTATTTTGGATCAGTTACTTGCACTAAGACCTTCGCGCCTCTGATGATCGAATGCGGGGGTGGAGCCATCGTCAACATCACCTCGATCAACGAGGAACGGCCCATGCCGCTGCACGCCTACGCGCCCTCGAAGGTCGCCTTGGGGGCGCTGACCAAGCTGAGCGCAGGCGAGTTCGGGCC
This sequence comes from Pelagibius litoralis, assembly GCA_029287455.1. Taxonomy (GTDB): domain Bacteria; phylum Pseudomonadota; class Alphaproteobacteria; order Kiloniellales; family DSM-21159; genus JARFRB01. Next base: position 22,244 of record JARFRB010000013.1, read on the forward strand.
CGTTGGCCTGCGCGTCAACGCAATCGCCCCGGGCTTCACGCTGACACCGGTCATGAAAGAGAAAATCCGCACCGGCAAACGAGATGTCGCGGCGATCGAAGCCGCCACAGCCATGGGCCGCCTGATTGAGGTGGAGGAAATTGCGTCTGTCGCAAGCTTTCTGCTCTCCGACGATGCGCGCGCAGTCACCGGGGCAAGCATCCCGGTCGACGCCGGCTGGCTCGCCACCGCTCACTGGATGAACTTTCGCGGACTCGCCGAAGGGGGCCAAACCGAGACGGGCTAGCGGGGACCGATGCGCTCGAGGGCTTGAACGGTTTTTTCCAGAGTCCATGACGCAACTTCGGCGTCGAACGACTTGAAATGAGGGGAGTTTAAGTGATCCTGAAAAGCCTCTGCTGAGTCGTAGACTTCGTAGAGGACCACCCGGTTGGGCTCGTTCGGATCGACGCAGACGTCGAACACCCCGCAGCCCGGTTCGTTCGCCAGGCTGTCCACTGCCTGGCGCAGCACCCGAGCGCGAAATGATTCGACGTGTTCAACCGCGACGACGAAATCAACAATAACGACGTACATGGACCATCTCCTGGCGAATGCGCCTCCCTCTTAATGTTAGTTTACAGAGTCGCTCTTTCGCAAAATATTGACAGATCAGAGGAAGATAGCGCGGCGCTTTGAATGGACTTTATTAGTCTCTCCATTTTTGTAGCTCGGTACGATAGCATGCTGTTCCACTGACCCCGAGGCGTGAGATCTCGACCGTGCGACGAAGCATCACAAGAGTTATTTCGCGGCGACTAGAAGGCCGGTGGACGAACTGTATCGTCTTAAGCGATTCGGGCGTGGGATATGTGCCGACGCCGAAGATCGGCTGCTCGACGATCAAGAATGCCTTCTATGAGCTCGCCGAGGGCAAGCCCTTCGACAAGGGCGCGATGCGTCAATTGGGATACGAGGATGTTCACGCCTACTTCTCCCAGGACGAGTACTTCCATCGGCTCGAAGACGTCCGGGGCTTGGCGAAGTCCTATCTTTTCTGCGTCGTCCGGGATCCGGTCAAGCGGCTGATCTCCTGCTACCGGGACCGGGTGGTGCTGCGCCAAGACCTGGGCAAGGAGAAGAAGACCGCCCCGATCCTCCGGGTTCTAGGGCTTCCCATGGAACCGGACCTCAACACCTTCGCGCTCAATCTGCGCGCCTACATGTTCTCCAACTGGCTGATCCGGATCCACGCGCGAAATCAAACGGATTTCATCGGGACGGACTTAAACCGCTATGACCGGGTGTTCAAACTGGAGGAGATGGCGGGAGTCGAAACCATGCTGCGCGATTACACGGACCGCCCCTTCTCCTTTGGCCGGCTCAAGTCGGACGGACCGAAGATCGCGCTGTCGGAGCTGGAGGAGCCGGCTTTCGAACAGTTGCTGCGCCTCTATGCCAAGGACTACGAAACGCTCGCCCCATTCTATCAGAGAGAGGCGATTATCAGCGAGTACCGGACCGCCCGCGAGGGCCGCAAGGCCCCGTCGGCCTCGGCGGGTGTGCAACCGGCTTATGACACACGGGCCTGAGGTCAGCGCCCTTCGCTATCCTCGACCGCGACGGCAAAGCCTGTGGATCCGGGTTCCAGGGGCCGGAGCATTCGACGTACCCCCTCGGTTAAGGTGCCTTCCTTCGCGCCGCTGCCGTAATTTGGCTTGAAGGCAACGCATCTCGAACAGGAATTGGACTTGGGATTTTCGCACCACCGCTCGCCGTGGCGCTTCGCACATGGCCTTTGGCGGCGATATCATCACGTCAACTGGGCCCTGACCGACCAAGCCTTGGTCAGCGGCATCAATTTCGCGACGGGCATTATCCTTGCCCGCGCCTTGGGCTTGAGCGAATTCGGCATGTTCGCCATGGCGTGGATGCTGATCGAGTTCGCCGCGATCTTTCAGCAGGCCGCCATCGTGATGCCGATGATGAGCATCGGTCCCAAGCAGTCGGCGGAGCGGGAAGCCGGCTACTACGGCGCCACCATCCTGCAGCAATTGGTTTTTCTCTTCATAACGGTGCTCGGCCTGACGCTAACGGTAAAGCTGCTTTACTTCGTAACGCCGGAAATGGATCTGCGATCCATGCTGCTGCCCATCATCTGCGCGGCCTGCGCCCATCAGCTACAATCCTTGCTGAGGCGGTACTATTTCACCCGCGGGCGGCCCGGGAAGGCCTTTCTGAACGACTGCCTGCGCTATGTGGGGCAGACCACGGTGATCCTTGCGCTCGCGCTGGGGGGTGGAATCAACAGCGTCGCGGTTCTTTGGATCATGGCAGGCTTCTCCCTGCTCGCCGTCATCCTCGGGCTGGTTGGCCTGGAGAAGGTCAACTTTAACCGCAAGGCATTGGCTGAGGTTACGGCCCGCCATTGGCACTTCTCCAAATGGATGACGCTGTCGGAGGTGATGCGCTGGTCGATGGGCGATTTCTTCCTGATTATCAGCGGCGCCCTGCTCGGCCCAGCGATTGTCGGCGCCTTGCGGGCCACCAAGAACCTCATCGGTCTCTGCAACATTATCGAGCTTGGCTTGGGCAACGTCATCCCAGTCCACGCGGCACGCCACTATCACGCGGGCGGAGCGCCGGAACTCAATTCCTTTGTGCGGAAAATGACCATCGCCGGAGTGCTCATGATGGGCGTCATCGTGATCGCGGCGGGCGTGGCCCCGGAATTCTGGCTGCGGTTAGTCTACGGCGAGGAGTTCGCGGGCTACGGATACATGGTTCAGCTCTGGGGCCTGATCCTCGTTTTGGGCTACATGGGCGGGCCGATCGCCGGCGCCCTGCAGGCAATGGAACGCACGCGGATCATCTTCGTCGCTTATTTCGTGACCGGCATCGTTTCGCTGGCGCTGGCCTACCCGCTGATCGAGCATTTCGGCGTCTCGGGGGTTCTGTGGGGCTTGGCGCTGCTGGTGACGATCCGCAACGGCATCCTTTTCGCCAACTACCGCCGCCTTTCCTTTCGCGACCACGGTCGAGCGGTCGCGGCGGAGAGTTCCTAACCCGTCCGTCCGGAGAGCCACTCGCGAATTTCGTGATCGGCGCGGGCCGCGCGCCTAGTCGCTAGCTCTTGGGCTTATCGACCGCGCGCGCGCCCATGGAGCCGTCCTTCATATGCAGGAAGTTGGCCAAGAGCGAGCCCACGCCGAGGTAGCTTGACGAGCGCCACTTGTCCAACCGCAGCCCTTGCTTGACGACAACTATTCTGCAGCGCAGTTTCGCGAAGGCACTGATCGGGGCGCTGCTTATGACATCGTTATAAGCGCGGAGCGCCATCATCTGCGGCGAGACCGTCTTCTCGCCGCCATCAGTCACAAGCCAACGGATCTTCTCGTTGAAGGGCAGCACGCCGGCCTGGGTTGGGTGGCAGCGTCTGAGGAAGAGCTTTTCCGGCACGATGCGGATCTTATTCCGCAGTGCCATGTCGGAGATGAAGGTCTTGTCGGAGCCCCAGAAAGGCAGATGCAGACAGGATTTCGCCATGTCCGCGCGCCGGTACAAGCCGAAAACCGTGTCGTAGCGCTTGCCTTCGATCACGCCCTGAAAGCGCGCCACGGCCGAGTCCCGCTCGGTGGGCGCTTCCATCCCGACGCCATCGGTGTCCGCCGGAAAATGCCATGACTGGCCTTGGCTGTCGAAATAGCAGCCTTGCTCCTGGTCAAACACCATCGGCTTGCTTTCCAGGTCGATGATCTCGGTCCAGGTATGCGCACCGACCGCGCCCGGATCGGACTCCAGCACCTCAACGCAGCGCGAGATGTAATCGGGATGCAGGATATCGTCATGGGCCGACCACTTGAAATAACGCCCCTCGGAGAGGTGAAACGTCCGGTCGTAGTTGGGCGCGGCCCCCAGATTCTTCTCATTTCGGAAGTATCTGAGCCGCGAATCCTTTGCGGCGAAGTCCCTGCAAATCGTCTCTGTGGCGTCCGTCGAAGCGTTGTCCGAAACGATCACTTCCAGGTCAGTGAAGCTCTGACCCAGAAGGGACTCCAAGCATTCCCCCAGGTAACGGGCACCGTTGTAGACGGGAACACCTATACTCACGACAGGCCTTGTTTGCATTTCCAATCCCATGGCGAAGACGATTTGCGAGCGATGGCGACGGGCGCCGACTAGGCCGAATCCTGTCCGACGTCCCTGACTGACTATTCCTCAAGAAGCCCATGGCGGCGACGGCGCAAAGGAGTTAATTGCGACCGAGCGCTCGTCCAAGGGTCGGGGTGAGGGTCTGGACCTAGCGTCCAAGCAACAGCGAAAGGCCATCGCGAAGCTGGGTCTCGGCACGCCAATCCAAGACGCGATCGGCTTTCGCCGGCGACCCGCGCGAGTAGCGAATATCCCCCAGCCGCGCATTGGCGTGGGTGATCGGGACTTCGCAGCCCATGACATCCATCATGATGCCGGCCAGGCCAAGGATACTGGTGGGCTGGGCCGTGCACACATTAACCACCGGCGCCGAAGGCGCGGCCGCGCCCATGGCCGCCAGCAGCGCGCGGACGACGTCGCTCACGTGAACGAAATCACGCACCTGCTCACCGTCGCCATTGATATTCAAGCCTTGGCCTTGCCGAAGCCGGTCCGCGAAGACCGAGATAACCCCGGAGTACGGGGAAGACGGATCCTGACGAGGCCCGTAGACATTGAAAAAACGCAACCCGCAGGTCGGCAAGCCGCGATTGCTTCCAACGATGCGGGCGTTCATCTCGCAGCCAGCCTTGTCGCATCCGTACGCGGTCCGCGGCATTGGCAAGGCATCTTCATCGGCGAGGTTCCTGCCCAAATCGCCGTAGACCGCCGCCGACGAGGCGTAGACCACCGGCACGCTTGGCTTCGCCATGGAGGCCGCGTCGAGAATGTTTACCGTCCCGCCCAGGTTCACCTGATGGGTCCAGTACCACTCCTGGTTCGATTTCTCCACGGAGGCAATCGCGGCAAGATGAAAGCAGCCGTCAACATCTCGCAAGGCCGACGACACCGCGGCACGGTCGGTTATGCAACCGAGCCGCAGCTCGACGCCCGGTGGCAGATTGTCTCGCGACCCGCCGGACAGATCGTCTAGGACCACAACCCGGTCGCCCCTTGCCAGCAAGGCATCGGCCAGATGGCTTCCGATAAAGCCACACCCCCCGGTCACGAGATACGACGCCATTCCTCAAGATCCAGTCTTGCGAGGTTTCCTCGCCCAGCCCATTCGGCGGCGGCGCGGAGCCTAGCATAATAGCAGTACTATGGAGTGCAGATAATGGCGTGAGCGATGTGTAGCCGGGCACTCCCTCCCAACGCGGTCCTTCCCGCGACGGCAATCCGGCGAAGCCGAAGAGGTCTAGCGCGCGTTAACCATCGCGCGCTTTTCCGCGATTACCGCCCCGTAGATTTCCATCAAACGCGCGTAGTTGCGCGACGCGGTAAACTGCTCCTCGAAGCGCTTGCGGCCCCGCCGGCCCAGCTCCTGGAATTCCGCGGGGTGGGAGAGCGCCCAGCGGGCGCGCTCGGCCAAGGCGGCGCTGTCACCGGGGGGAAACTGCAGACCGGTCTGTCCATCGATCACCAACTCCGCCATCCCACCAAGGTTGGTCGTGATGATGGGCGTGCTCTGGGACATGGCTTCGATCAAGACCATCGGGCAGGCTTCGTACCATTCGGATGGCATGATCAGCGCCTTGGCGCTGCGCATCATCGCCACGGTTTCCTCCCGGCTCTTACGCCCGTGAACCGTCACGTTCGGCAAGGTTGCGCGCTGCAGTTCCTCGAGCAAGGGGCCGTCGCCGACGATATCGAGCGGCATCCGTAAATCCTGCCAGGCCCGCAGCATCGTAAGAACGCCCTTTTCCGGCGTGAGCCGTCCCACGAAGACGGCGCGCGTGCGCGAAGCGACAACTTCGCCGCGAGCTTGGGGATTCTCGAGATCTTTAGACACGAAGTTGTGCTTGACCTCAATCTGGTCGGGCCGGAAGCCGCCTTCGACGTATTTCCCCTTGGCGAAGTTCGACACCGCGATGAACCGATCGACCTTGCGTGCCCAGGTTCCCTTGTGCTCGTGCGTCGTTAGCATGTGAGCATGCAACAGCGATTGGACCGCCGAGCCGCGATAGCACCGGTGCAACACGGCCTGATAGTGGCTGCCCGCGATGCAGTCCTCACAAACCCGCCCGGCCCGGAATAAGGAGGAGGCGGAGCACAGATAGCGAAAGTTGTGCAGCGTCTGCACCACGGGAACGCCGCTTTCCTGACAAGCGTCGAACACCGAGGGGGTCAACAGGGGAACAAAGTTATGGACGTGCACGACGTCCGGCCCGACCCGCCGGATCTCTTCGATCACAGCCTGCTTGGACGACTCCGAGTAGGTCAAATTCCGGGCGGCACGCAGCTTGTCCATCGGGCTCTTGAGAGACTTCGCCGACATCTTGAAGACTTCAACCCGGTGCCCGTAGGCGCGAAGCAAATCTCGTTCCGATTCCAGGACGGAATCTTCCCCGCCCCGGTTCAAGTATTCGTTATGCACGATGAGAACCGTCAGGGCGGGCGCCGTGACGTCCGACACGGTTCTGTCTTGCACGTGAGCAAGTGTCATCGCATGGCTTCCCTTGGATCGAAGGCCGCCCGGGCACCCGCGGCTGTTCTCTACACGTAGGCAGTCAAAAAAATGCGGTCTAGCGCCCTTTCGAGGGTGACCGAAGGAGGGCGCTGCGGCGCGGGGCTCTAACTTGACTATCCACTATGATTGCCTTTCTTCAGCCGTTGAACTGCTGGAAGGTTTGCCTCCGAAGGGTAGCTTTACGCGCTCCTGCCCCCGGACGCATTCTGGAGCCTGCGGGCAGAGAGGAAGAAAGGTGATTTCGATGCGGCCGGCGCTCGTCTTTCCAACATCTCCCGGACAGCGCGAGGCAGCCTCGAACGTTTTGCTCGTCTGCTTCCTCACCGCAGCTGCCGGCTTCCTGGCCGCGAGCTTCTGGCCCCTTACCGAGGCGTTCCCGCGGCTCCCAACTGCCCACGAATACGGCGAGAACGTCGGCGTTGGCCTCAGCCATCTGCGTCCAACGCCACAGGGTTGGTTGGAAAGGTTGGCCGTCTGCGTCCCTGTCGGCCTCTTCCTGGCCCTCTATCTTCGTTCGCGCGGCGTGGCACGCGCCACCTTGCTTGCCAGCGGGATGGTGGCCTGCCTTTTCGTTGCGGTCGAGTTTCTGCAGCCGCTTTTTTGGCGGCATTGGCGCGTTTCGGACTTGATTGTCGCCATAACTCTCGGGTGGTTCGGCGTCGCACTCTCGGGATTGAACTGGCGGCGCGCTTCCTTTGCCTGGCTGGGAGCTTTGGCCATCGGCCTCAATCTCATCGCGGTGGGGGCCATTTGGGTCACCCACCAGGGCCTGTCCTTCGCTCAGTGGAACTGCAGCTTTCCCCTTGTAATCGGTGATGAGTCCTCTGGAGGGCGCGCATGGCGCGGCGAAGTGCTGGATCTGGCCATCTTCGACCAGGCGGCCTCCCCCGCTCTCTTGCGCGGCCTGGAGCCCATCGCCCAGGTGCGGGGCCCGATAGGGGGCGCCAGCGCTTTGAGCCCAGAGATGGGGGCGGATGTCTGTGAGGCGCTGAAGAGGTCGGGCGAGTTCACGCTCTTGGTCACTCTGCGGACCAGCGAGCCCAAGCAGCGCGGGCCGGCGAGGATCGTCACTCAGTCCGAAGGCTTCTACACCCGAAACTTCACGCTCGGTCAGCAAGACGAAGAATTAGCTTTGCGGCTGCGCACGGACCGCAATGGCCCCAACGGCGATAGGATGGAGATCCGCCGGAAGGCCAATTTCGCGGACGGGCAGGCCCACGATGTCGTGGTCACTCACCGGGGTGGAACGAGCCGCCTTTGGTTGGATGGCGCGCTATTGGGCAAAGCGGATCACTTACACGCAAAGCTCTTAGTCGGAGAGTTCTTCGCCTTGCCCGTGGCGCTCGTTCTGGGGGGGCTGCTTTTCGTAAGCGGCCTTATCTTCGGCCTCCGGCCGAGCAAACCCGGTCCGTACGCGGCACTTTGGGCTCTGACGGCCTCCGCGCCTCTGTTCCTTGGCCTTGGCCTGCAGATCGCCGCGGGCTACGAGATCTTGCCTGCCCTGCTCGCCGTGACCGCCTTGGCGCCGCTGCTCGGCGCCTTTACGACGAGCGCTATCCGGCACCAGGCGAGCCGGCGGTCGGTCTGGAACGCCGATGTCGCCCGGTCCTAGGCGCACAGGGCCGCAAGCTGCCAAAGTGTTACTTCCAGTGAGACCAACAAAAATGGGCCGCTTCGGTTAGCTTGGCCCCTCTCTCACAATCCTCTGGGGCCTAGGCTTGAAGATACTGATTGATAATCGGCCAATTCGCGCAGCGCGCGCGTTTTGGACCCGTTATAGCCAGGTCAACTGGGCCCTGGTTGACCAAGCCTTCGTGAGTGGCTGCAACTTCCTGACCGGAATTCTGCTTGCGCGCTATCTCGGCATCGAGGAGTTCGGTAGCTACGTGCTGGCCTGGATCTTCGTCGAGTTCGCCGCGATGCTGCAGCACTCGCTCATTATCAGCCCCATGATGAGCATCTCGCCAAAGCAAGAGCGAGACAGGATACCGAGCTATTTGGGATCCTTGATGATCCAAAGCGGGATCTTCCTGGTGATTGTTTTCGTCACCTTGCTCGCCGGGGTCTTCGTCCTGAACTGGATTCAGCCGGAACAGGATTTGAGAGACATGGCCCTGGCCCTGGGCTGCGCGGCCTGCGCCTATCAGTTCCAGGATTTCCTGCGCCGCTATTTCTTCGCCCGCTTTCGGCCCGTGCTCGCTCTTGTAAGCGACGTCCTGCGCTACGGCTCGCAGATGGCGGCGATTTTCGTGCTGGTCTACATCGACAGCCTCAACGCGGTCGGCGCGCTTTGGGTGATGGCCGGGTCCGCGCTGCTCGGCGGCCTGGTGAGCCTGCCTTTCGTGGAGAAGCTGACCTATAGCCTGCGCGACCTGAAAGCCACGACCTCGAGGCACTGGCGGTTCTCGAAATGGATCACCCTGTCGGAGCTGATGCGCTGGACGTCCGGCGACCTCTTCTTCGTGATCAGCGGTTCCTTGCTGGGGCCGGGCTCCGTCGGCGCCCTTCGGGCGTCCCGCCATCTGGTCGGGGTCTGCCACATTTTCACGCTCGGGCTCGATAACGTGATCCCCGTGAAGGCGGCCCATCACTTCCATGTTGGCGGCTATACTGCGCTAACAGCCTATCTGCGCAAGATGTCCGCAGCCGGCGGAGGTTTGATCCTTTCGGTCGCAGTGGTCGCTAGCGCGGCGCCCGAGTTCTGGCTTAACCTCATCTACGGTCCCCAGTACCAAGGCTACGGATACCTCGTACAGCTCTGGAGCCTGGTCTATCTGCTTGCCTTCCTGGGGCGGCCGCTGATCGCTGGCTTGAGGGCGATGGAGCAAACGCGGCTGATCTTCCATGCCTATTTCGTGACCAGCGTCATTTCGGTCGCCCTCGCTTTTCCGCTGATCCAGTGGTTCGGCATTGCCGGCATGATGTGGGGGATTGTCGGTATTCAGTTGCTGCGTCTTATTGTATTGCTAATCGGGTTCAAGATGAGAGACTCCAACGGTGAATTGGCCGAGGAAGCAAGCCACGGGAAACTACAATCGTAGGTTCCACCTGGCCCAAGGAAAAGCGTGGCTGTGTTCGGAGCGATGACCGATTGGAGTTAGGCCGAAGGACTGGATAGTTGCCGCGCTTGAAGATATTGATTTCGGCGTACGCCTGGAACCCAAGCCAAGGGTCCGAACCTGGAACCGCCTGGAATTGCGCCTGCGCAATGGCCCAATATCATGATGTTTGGGTCATCACGCGCCACATCTGGCGCGATCAGATCGATGCGGAGCTTGCGCGCAACCCAGCGCCGCGGCTGAATTTCATCTACGTGGACGCTCCGAATCGGCGGGTGC
>JARFRB010000022.1 GCA_029287455.1 Pelagibius litoralis
CCCCCCCCCCCCCCCCCCCCCCCCCCCCGCGACTCGATTCGTCGGCAGCGTCAGATGTGTATAAGAGACAGCTCCTTAAGCGTGTTCTCGATCTCTTCCAGCTTGGCCGCGTCCGGATAGACAGGCATCTGCTTCACCGGCTTGCCGCGCCAACTGTCGGGGGTCCATCTCTCAACCATAACCATGACTTTCTTGAACAATCATTGCTGCCCGCCGCCGGGCGGACGAACTTCGTTGTAGACCCAGAAAAACAGGGAATCCAGGCAAAAGGGGCTTAAAGGCTACCGCGCCGGGTTATTCGGCGGCTTCAACCTCTTCCGGATCCGGCTGCCGCTCGCGCATGGTCACGAACTCCTCGGCCGCGGTCGGGTGGATGCCGATGGTGGCGTCGAAGGCCTGCTTGGTAGCTCCCGCCTTGAGCGCGATGCCGATCCCCTGAACGATTTCCGGCGCGTCCGGACCTAGCATGTGGGCGCCCAGGACCCGTTGGCTTTGCCGATCCACGACCAGCTTCATCGTGGTCTTCTCGTCGCGGCCGGAAAGGGTGTGCTTCATGGGCCGGAAGCTCGAGCGGTAGATGTCCACCGCCCCATGGGCTTTGCGCGCTTGCTCCTCGGTCAGCCCAACCGTGCCGATTGGCGGCTGGCTGAACACGGCGGTGGGAATGTCGCTGTAATCCACCGTGGTCGGCTCGCCCCCGAACAGGGTCTTGGCGACCGCCATACCCTCCGCAAGGGCCACCGGCGTCAGCTGAACCCGGTCGGTGACATCTCCGATGGCGAGGATCGAGGGCACGTTCGTGCGAAAATAATCGTCCACCACGATCCCGCCGCGGTCGTTGACCTCCACCCCGGCCGCCTCCAGGCCTAGCCCCGCGGTGTTGGGGCGCCGCCCAATTGCGTAGAGGATCTGATCGACCTCCAAGCTCTCCCCGTTCGACAGCTCGGCCAAGAGGCCGTTCGAAGTCTTCACGGTGCGATCGATGATGGAGCCGAAGCGCAGATCGACATGCTTCTTCGGCATCTCCTCGGCCAGGGCCCGGCGCAGATCGTCGTCGAAGCCGCGCAGGAAGAGGTCGCCGCGGTAGAGCTGGGTGACCTGGCTTCCCAGCCCCGCGAAGACGCCGGCGAACTCGACCGCGATGTACCCGCCCCCGGCCACCAATATTCGCTCGGGCTGCTTGTCGAGGTAGAAAACGTCGTCGGACACGATCCCCAGTTCCTGACCGGGCTCGCTGGGCCGGGACGGATGACCGCCGGTGGCGACGAGGGTGAACTGAGCCGTGATGTCCCGGCCGCCGACACGAACGCTGTTGGGTCCGGTCAGGATCGCCCTGCCTTCCACGATCTCTACACCGGCGTTGGTCAGTAAGCTCTCATAGACCCCGTTCAGGCGTCCGATCTCGCGGTTCTTGTTGGCGATCAAGGTAGGCCAGTCGAAGCTACGCTCCCCGACCGTCCAGCCGTAGCCGGCCGCATCCTCGAAATCCTCGGAGAAGTGGCTGGCGTAAACCATCAGCTTTTTCGGCACGCAGCCGATGTTCACGCAGGTGCCGCCCAGGTGCCGCTCTTCAGCCACCGCCACCCTGGCCCCCATGGCCGCTGCCATACGGCTTGCCCGCACTCCACCGGACCCGGCACCAATCACGAAGAGGTCGAAATCGTAGCTGCTCATCTCGTCGGTCCCCAAAGAGCCCTGACGGGCATTCTTGTGACTATATCTCGGCGGCCCGCCCTGGGCCCGCTAGGCCCTGCGACCGCACAGCAGTCTTGCCGAAGTGGATAAACTGCCTATCCCCAGCGCAAAAGCAAAGGGCGCGCATCCCGCTTGGACACGCGCCCCGGCTTTTCTCGCGATGACTCGGAGATTCAGACGCCGCCCATGCAGAGGTATTTGATCTCCAAGTATTCGTCGATGCCGTACTTCGAGCCCTCACGCCCGACGCCGGATTCCTTGACACCGCCGAAAGGCGCCACCTCGGTGGAGATGATGCCGGTGTTGATACCAACGATACCGCTTTCAAGCCCCTCGGAGACCCGCCAGATCCGGCCGATATCCCGTGCGTAGAAGTAGGAAGCCAGGCCGAACTCGGTATCGTTCGCGAGCGCCAGGCCTTCCTCCTCGGTCTCGAAGCGGAACAGTGGCGCTACAGGCCCGAAGGTTTCCTCGCGAGTCACCTTCATGTCGGTTGTGACGTTGGCGATCAGGGTCGGCTGGAAGAAGCTGCCGCCCAATTCGTGCCGCTCGCCGCCGATCACCACCGTGGCGCCCTTCGCCACCGCGTCGTCCACATGCTCCTCGGCTTTCTCAAGGCCGGCCATATCGATGAGCGGGCCCTGATTTACACCCTCCTCCAAGCCGAAGCCCACCTTCAGGCTCCGCATGCGCTCCGCCAGTTTCTCCGCGAAGGCGTCGTAAACCTTGCCCTGCACCAGGATGCGGTTGGCGCAGACGCAGGTTTGCCCGGTGTTGCGGAACTTGCAGATCATGGCGCCCTCGACCGCCGCGTCCAAATCCGCGTCGTCGAAAACGAGGAAGGGCGCGTTGCCCCCAAGTTCCATGGACACCTTCTTGACGGTGCCCGCGCATTGCTCCATCAGAATCTTGCCGACCGCCGTGGAGCCGGTGAAGGAGAGCTTGCGCACAGCCGGGTTGGAGGTCAGCTCCCCGCCGATGGCGCTTGCACTGCCGGTCACAATGTTGAGCACACCCTTGGGGATGCCCGCCCGCTCGCCCAATTCCGCCAAGGCCAAGGCCGAATACGGGGTCTGGGTCGCCGGCTTGATGACGATCGGGCAGCCCGCCGCCAGGGCCGGTCCCGCCTTTCGGGTGATCATGGCGTTCGGGAAGTTCCAGGGCGTGATGGCGGCGACCACGCCGATGGGCTGTTTCAGGACGACGATGCGCTTATCCCCTTGATGCTGGGGAATGACGTCGCCGTAGACGCGCTTGGCTTCCTCCGCGAACCATTCGATGAAGGAGGCGCCGTAAACGATCTCACCCTTCGCCTCGGCCAGGGGCTTGCCTTGCTCCAGGGTCATCAGGACCGCCAAGTCTTCCTGATTCTCCATCATGAGTTCGAACCAGCGGCGCAGGATGCCCGCGCGCTCCTTGGCGACCAGGGACCGCCAGGCGGGCCAAGCCGCCTCGGCGGCGGCAACTGCCTCGCGGGTTTCCTCGGCGCCCATCTTCGGAATGCTTCCCAAGACCTCGCCGCTCGCCGGATTGGTGACATCCACCGTCTCGCCGGTCTTGGCGTCGCGCCAAGCGCCGTCAACGTAGCCTTGCTGACGGAAAAGGCTCATATCTTTCAAATTTGGCGTGGCCATCCCCGCCGCGGCTTGTTCCTTCGCGGACATTGGCTCCTCCTCGTTTTTGGATACCGTCAAACTAAAACTTAATATAAGCAGCCGGGACCGCCGGCAAAAGACCGGCCGAAGCCGACGGTCAGTGCGTCAGTCGATCAAGGCCGCGGAGTCCGGGACCACAATCGCGAAACGGTCCGCGAGAGCCGCAAGTTCGGCCCGGTGCAGCGGACCCGCCGCGATCACGCCGCCCTGCCCGTCCGGCAGATCGCGCGTGGCGCAGGCACCGGCGACCACCGTGCATCCTAAACCAAGGTCCACCGCCGCCCGCACGGTGGAGCTGACGCACATATGGGTCATGAAGCCGGCCACGATCAGACTCTCCGCCCCCAGCTCGCGCAGCACCTCCGCCAGCTCCGTGCCCGCGAATGCGTTCGGCATTCCCTTCGTCACGACGGCCTCGCCCTCTTCCGGCGCAACCGGCTCGGCGATCTCGAAGGCCTCGCTTTGCGGATCGAAGAGCCCGCCCGGCCGGCCTTTGTGCTGAACATGGACGACGGGCCGGCCCTGAGCGCGCGCCCGTTCGAGAACCCTGGCACCCTCGGCGAGGGCGGGCTCAACACCAGGCAGCGGCAGATGGCCGTTCCAGTATTCGTTCTGGGCGTCGATCATGACCACCGCGCTCTTGGCAAGAGAATGCGGCGTCCCTGGCGCTCCGGCCATTTGCAGCAAGGTCTTGGGTGCGCTCATGCCGTCAGTTTCCTTCCCGGGTCTTGTTCGCGGAAGAGCTTATTCAACCGTCACCGCCTTGGCCAGGTTGCGCGGCTGGTCCACGTCCGTGCCCTTGAGGACGGCTGTGTGGTAGGCCAGGAGTTGCACCGGAATGGAGTAAAGCAAGGGCGCCACGAAAGGATCGACTTCCGGCAGTTCCACGCAGTGGTCAGCGCCCGTGCCGAAGCGTCTGAGCCCCTCGGCGTCAGAGAAAAGGATAACGCGCCCGCCCCTTGCGATCACTTCCTGCACGTTGCTCGCGGTTTTCTCGAACAGCGGCCCCGAGGGCGCGCAGACGATAACGGGCACGCCGTCGTCGATCAGGGCGATCGGCCCGTGCTTCATCTCACCTGCCGCATAACCTTCGGCGTGGATATAGCTGATTTCCTTAAGTTTAAGCGCGCCTTCAAGGGCCAGCGGATACATCGTTCCACGGCCCAGATAAAGTACATCGCGCGCCTCGGCCAATTCCTGAGCGATCGCGCGCAAGGTCTCGTCGTGATTGAGAACTTCCGATGCCCGCGCCGGAACCTCGAACAAGGCCTGGGACATCTCGGACTCGCGGTCCTCGGTCAAGGCACCGCGCGCCCGTCCCGCCGCGAGCGCGAGACAGGCCAGCACCGTCAGCTGCGTGGTGAAGGCCTTGGTGGAGGCGACGCCGATCTCCGGTCCGGCCAAGGTTGTCAGGACGGCATCGGACTCCCGAGCGATAACGCTTTCCGGCTGGTTCACCACACTGAGGATGCGTTGATTACATGCCTTGGCAAAGCGCAAGGCCTCCAGCGTATCGATGGTCTCACCGGACTGGGAGATGAAGAGGCTTGCACCCCCCTCTGGCATCGGGGCCTCCCGGTAGCGGAACTCGCTGGCGATATCCAGCTCGACCGGCAAGCGGGCAAGCTGCTCGAACCAATACTTCGCCACCATTCCGGCGTAGAAGGCAGTCCCGCAGGCGCTGATGGTCAGGCGTGGCACTTCCGCCAGATCAACCGTCAAATCCGGCAAAGTGACCCGCCGGCGCAAGGGATCCACATAGACGCGCAGAGTGTCGCCGATTACCGCCGGCTGCTCGAAGATCTCCTTCTCCATGAAGTGCCGGTACTGGCCCTTGCCGATCATGGCTCCGGAGACGCCGCTGCGCTTAACGGGACGCTCGACCGGCTGGTCCTCGGCGTCGAAGACTTGCGCGCCCTCCGGCGAGAGCACGACCCAATCGCCTTCCTCCAGATAGCTCACCCGGTCGGTGAAGGGCGACAGCGCTATGGCGTCGGATCCCAGATACATCTCGCCCTCGCCGTGGCCCACCGCCAAGGGGCTGCCCCGCCGCGCACCGACAACCAGATCGTGCCGGCCAGCGAAGACGATAGCCAGCGCGAAGGCCCCCTCCAGCCGCTTCAAGGTCTTGGAGACGGCATCCTGCGGGCTGTTCTGTCCGTTCAGGTATTCTGTCAGCAGATGAACCACCACCTCCGTATCGGTTTCAGTCTCGAACCGGTGGCCCGTCGCCTCGAGCTCCGCGCGCAAGGGCTGAAAATTCTCGATGATCCCGTTGTGCACAACGGCGACGCGATCGGTCGCATGGGGATGCGCGTTCGTCTCGGTGGGGCGGCCATGGGTGGCCCAGCGGGTATGGCCGATGCCCGTCGTGCCCGAGACCGGGTCCTTCTCCAAAAGGCCCACCAAGTTGCCGAGCTTGCCTTCCGCCCGGCGCCGCTCGATGGAGCCGTTGACCAGGGTGGCGACGCCGGCGGAATCGTAACCCCGGTATTCGAGCCTGCGCAGCCCCTCGATCAAGCGGGGTGCCACCGCCTCTTTACCGACAACTCCGATGATTCCACACATGGGCTGGTCTCCTTGTCCCGCCGCTCACCGCTCGCTCGCGATTATGTCGGCGAATCCGGCATCATTTGGGCGCCTTCTTGTTTTCGCGGAATTTTTTCGCCGCGCCGTCCTTTGTAACCTGCTGTCCCCTGGCTACGGCGAGCGCGTCCCCCGGCACATCGGCGACGATGGTGCTGCCCGCCCCCACGATGGCGCCGGGCCCAACGGTCACCGGAGCCACCAAGGCGGTGTTGGAGCCAATGAAAGCCCCGGCCCCGATCTGCGTCCGGTGCTTGCCAAAGCCATCGTAATTGCAGGTGATGGTGCCGGCGCCGACGTTGGCGCCCGCCCCCACCTCGGCATCGCCGAGGTAGGTCAGATGATTGGCCTTGGCCCCTTCGCCGAGGCTTGCGTTCTTGACCTCGACGAAATTGCCCACCCGTGCCCCTTCGCCAAGCTCGGCGCCGGGCCTCAGCCGCGCGAAGGGGCCGACCTGCGCACCGGCCGCTACCTTAGCCCCCTCAAGGTGGCTAAAACTGTGGATCACGGCGCCCGCGCCAACGGAAACCCCTGGCCGGAACACGACGCTGGGGTGCACGACCACATCCCGCCCCAGCTTCGTATCGTGAGAGAGCCAGACCGTCGCCGGATCGATCAGGGTGACACCCGCGTCCATGGCTTGGCGGCGCAGGCGCTCTTGCGCGATAGCCTCCGCCCCAGCGAGCTCGGCCTTGGAGTTCACGCCCAGAACCTCTTCCTCCGCCGCGCGTTGGACCAGCATGCGATGCCCTGCCTGGCGCGCCAGGCCAAAAATTTCGGTGAGATAGTACTCGCCCTTCGCGTTGTCGTTGCCCACGCGGTCCAGGAGGTCATAGAGCGTTCCCGCCCGCCCCAAGAGGGCGCCGGCGTTGCACAGCCGCTGGTCGAGGATCCAGGCCTTGGCGGGATCAGCCGCGGCGTCCGCGGTCTCCACAACCTCGGTAAGCTCCCCGGCGTCGTTGAGCAGCAGCCGGCCATAGGGCGCGGGATCGGCGGGCTCGAAGCCCAGCGCGACGATCTCCGCGCCTTCGCCGCGCAGGGCGCGCATACCGGCCAGGGTCGTGGTGGAGATGAAGGGACTGTCGCCGAAGACCACCATGACGTCGCCGTTGGGCAAGAGCCCAGACAAGGCGTCGCGGGCGGCCATCACCGCGTGCCCGGTGCCCAGGCGCTCGGCCTGAACCACGGTCTTGTGCGGGCTCGCCACCGCCTCCACCTGTGGCATCCCGGGGCCGGTGACGACCACGATACGCTCCGGCGCCAAGGGCTCCACCGCGTCCAGGACATGGCGCAGCATGGGCTTGCCCGCGATGGCGTGCAGAACCTTGGGAAGGTCCGAGCGCATGCGCGTGCCCATACCTGCCGCAAGGACGACGACTGCGAGGTCGGATTGGGTCATGCGACTCTTGCGTTGACATGAAACGGTCGAAGGAACCGGCCGATCCACCTACAGGCCGATCCAAATGCACGCCGATCTTGCCAGAGATGGAGACAGGGCGAAAGATCGCTCACGCAGTGACCTTCCCGATCACCGTGCCCCGCCGCGCCATAGCCAAGCCTATCGAAGTTCCCGCCACGACACCTGCGACGTTGAAGACCAGGTCGGCGAGCGAAGCCTCGCGGGCTGCCATCCAGGACTGCGCTGCCTCCAGGCCCGCACCCAAAAGGCAAACAAAAACCGCCCAAGGAACCACTGCGCGCAAGCCGCCCGTAAGCAGAGCAGGCACCACCGCCAGGCAGGCATACGCCAGGAAATGCGCCAGCTTGTCCAAGCCCAAGCCGCCGGGAGGGGCGAAGGCCGAGGCGATCGATCCATAAATCACCGCGGCCAGCAAGGCGGCCCAGATTCCCCAGAGGCAACGGCGCGCCCAAGACCGGCGCAGCCAGGCATGGAGATGCGCTTCAAGCGTTTCGATCACGAATCTCTCCCGAAAACAAACCGGTCGGAGTAAAAACGATCCAGGCGCGCGGTTCCATGGCGAATTCGTGGAGTCCACCTATTGCGACTTGTCTTCCACCATCGAAGAGCGCCCCCGGGCGAGACCTAGGGTCAACAGGAGGCGCCGCCCGCCCTCTAAAGATACAAGCCCTTGGGCCAGCGCAAGGCGCCACTAGCTCTCTTCGCTTACCCCCTTTAACAAGGCGGCGGCGGAGCGGTGGCGGGGTAATCTGCCGCCACGCGAAATCTTGCTTGTCGCTTGAGGAGGTCACGAGAGAATGGTGACGCAGGTAAGCTCCGCCCATCAAGAATCAGCCACGGCGAGTCTGTCGGCGCCAAAGCCGGGCGCGGCCGCCTTCGGCCGGCGCCAGAACCAAGGCCACGCTTTGCGGATGGTCGGAACCTTGTTGGCGGTCGAAGGCCCGAATCCCCAGATCGATGCCGAAATCTGGATGGAGCTGTGCCGCCGGGCCGCGACGCCGAGCCTGGGCGCCGCCGTCGCCGGCGCGCGCTTGTCCGAGCTTCGCGATGCGCCCTACCGCGAGATCTTGTTGGCCCTGGCCGATTGCCTCGAGCATGCCAGCCTGCTGAACGACCGGATCTGCCAACTCGGCACCCAGGCCTTCGGGCCGGTGGAGCCGGGCCCTTTGGCCGAGGGGCTGAACGCGTTCCACGCCATCGTCGTCAAGCGGATCCGATACGACGAACCGGCGCGCCCCCTGCTCGTGCGCCTGGGCCGCGAAGCCCGGGAACTCAGCCAGGCCGCTCGCTATGCCGCCTACTACCCGCCCCAGGTCGAGCGCGGGCTTTCCCGCGGCGCCTGAGGAATCGGCACCCGGCACTGGCGAACCCTGAGTCTGGGTGCTGGAGAACGCGATGCGCAATGTTGGGGTGCGTGGAGTTGGCGCGCGCAAGCTTAAGACCCGCCGCCGCACTCGCTTGACAGGCCGGAACCCCACCGGTATCTCTCACCCCCGATCCAAAAGGACGGGCGCGTAGCTCAGCGGGAGAGCACTGTCTTCACACGACGTGGTGTCTGTTTTGGTGGGTCAATGTTATCAAGAAGTTAGCTTGATTTTAATCGACTAAACCCGACAAAATCAACACCCCAATGGTGCGTTACGCACCACGTTATCGGGCGATTAGCTCAGCGGGAGAGCGCTCGCTTCACACGCGAGAGGTCACTAGTTCAATCCTAGTATCGCCCACCATCTTTCTCCAGATTACAGTGACTCCACCCACACGCGCGTGGTCTCCCACTCGTCAGGGAAACCCATACCGTTTTTTGCCGCCTCTGGGTGCTCATCCAAGAGGTACTTCAGGCGTCTCGCCCAATCGCTGTCGGGTGCGACTTTATCTAGCAGGACTTTTATGACCACTGCATGAGCGTAGAATCGACTGTTATCGGGAACCAAGTGTTTCAAATAGCCGGGACGAGTCGGCTTGAACCCGATCACCCTGTTCCACACACGCCCATGATGGGCACATAAGTTTCGTAGTGCCGAACATGAATGCGCCCCAGACTTGAACACGGGATGCTTGCTTCCAAACAAACCAGCGAT
>JARFRB010000007.1 GCA_029287455.1 Pelagibius litoralis
CCCCCCCGCGACTCGATTCGTCGGCAGCGTCAGATGTGTATAAGAGACAGGCCCTGGATGGACAGTGCACCATCCACAATCCGCTCTAAACACTGCTCTGGCGAGAGCGGGGGGCGGCCAGGCGGTCGCTTCAGCTTAGGTGGATTTTGCAATAACGCCCGCTGCACCAATGCAAATACGACCGTGGCATCGACCTTGTCGCCCTGATCTGACATAGCCCCAAGCAGCTCCAGTGCTTTTATGAAATCGGGTGCGTCAGGCGTCTCTCTCCTTGGCTGCTTCTCGGGGGAGGTCAGCATAAGAAGGTTCAGCTCTCGGGGTGTGAGGTCACCTTGCTTGTCGTTGCTCAATGCCAGGGTCTCCTCAGTCATCTAGCGAGCAACAATGCAATCAGCAAAATCGGCTTTCTTCAATTCCACAACGTCAGCTTTTCGGGTTTCCACTTGGTGCAAAATGAA
Organism: Pelagibius litoralis; assembly: GCA_029287455.1. Classification (GTDB taxonomy): domain Bacteria; phylum Pseudomonadota; class Alphaproteobacteria; order Kiloniellales; family DSM-21159; genus JARFRB01. Next base: position 459 of record JARFRB010000007.1, read on the forward strand.
TGCTCCGATCCGTTCGGCTGGTTCACGAAGAGTGTCGAGTGAGAACACCATGTATCCATCTGTAACGCTTCCTTCAGGCTGGGCGTGGTTCACCAGAGCCTTTGTGGCTGCGGAAGCAACATTGCAAAGGGCCGCGTAGCTGATGAAGGAACGACGCAGATCATGAGGACTGAAATCAACGCCACAAGCAGCAACCACCTTGCGGGTCAGGTGTTTTGTTTCGGTAAGAGGGAAGGGGTGAGGGTTGCCCTGTGTGTGTCGCTCTCTGAGAATGGCCAGCGCAGGCTCATTTAGCGGCACATCCAAGCTCTCTCCGCTCTTCGTGGAAGGTAAATGCAGGGAGCCCGCACGCATATTGACCATGTCCCAGGTCATATTCTTTGCCTCGCTCACCCTAAGGCCAGTGAGCAGCAGAAACCGGAACAGGTCTCGACCAGCAGTATTCTTCAGTTCAGCCGTAGCGGCCCACCAGGCTGACAAATCCGCAGGCTCTATGTAACGCCGCCTGCGTTTCTCAGGCTTCCAGCGGCGGCTCATCGTGTCTGAGCTCCAGTCGGGCAGGGGGCTCAGCCCTGTGGCGGTATCGCGAAACTTTCTGTGGCCATGGCGCACAAGCAGGCGCAGCACACGAACTAAGGCATTTGCAGCTACCGGGGCAGTGTCAGCCACCGTCCTATGCCGCTGCTGTATCGCCGCAGGTGTCAAACGAGCTAACGGCAGAGGCAACCAATCGGACACGTAACGCCGAAGTGTGGCTTCATATTCCCGAGCGGTTTTGGCGGAGAGGTTGTAGGTGTAAAGGTAATCTGAGAGAGCTTGCTCAAGGGTGAAGCTTTCCGCATCTAACTTTGCCTTGCTGACCTTCCTGGCGGTGTTTGGATTGATGCCAGCAGATATATCAGCGAGGGCTTTTTGGGCTCTTGCTCTTGCACCTTTAGGACCTGCCAGCGGTATCTCACCTACGGCACCAAGGCGCACCGTGACAGGCTTGCCGTTCTGCTTCTTCACCAGCTCCAGCACCTTCTTGCCAGATGGCCATACTCTGACTGAGAGCCCTGGCACCTGGTCATCGTGGACGCGGTAGACCTTGGCATCCACAGGAAGAGCTGACAGCAGTTTCTCCGTGAGGCGAAGCTTTGGCGCAGTCGCCTTGCCCTTTCTGCGTTGAAGCAGATACCCCTCGACCCCCGCACTCATCACATTGCCCTCGCTCTGAGAAGACTACCTTGAGACTACTGAAAGCAGGTAGTCTCAGGTATCAATATACAATTTAGTGCAATGCCATGCAGCTCGGAAAGGGCTCAAAAATTCATTTAAATCAGATATTTTTAAGGCGGTTCAAGGAGTTCTGAGAGGAGATAAGAAACTAACTTTTAATCAGTAGGTCAAAGGTTCGATCCCTTCCGGGCTCACCAATTCAAACAGCCACTTGGTCGTTCACTCGCAAAAGCGATTCGCCCCGGCTTGTACAAACAGGCTGCGAGGGTGCGAGAGGCACGACTCGACCTTCCCGGGCTCATCCTTGGGTGGCGAATGCACATCTAAGGCATTCCCCGTTCCGCTCGCAAAAGTTGCATGAAAGGGGCTATCGCCCTTTCATGGGGAACGATACGCTGATAGCGATGTTCATTGCGTAAACCTGGAGGGGAGGATGATTCTCTATCCGACGATCGAACTGCAGAATGGGCGCTGTGTCAGCCTGTTTCGTGGCCGCCTTGAGGAGCCCCAAATTTTGAAGGCCGATCCGGTGAAGAAGGTGACGGAGTTCGCCGCGGCCGGCGCCGAATGGATTCATGTCACAGACTTCGACGCGATCGAGGGCGACGACCGGAACAACGCGCTGATCGATGAGATGATCAAAGCCTCTACGGCGCCCATTCAGTTGGGTGGAGGCTTTCGCTCGCTGCAGGGCATCGCCGACGGCATCGAGCGCGGGGCGGGGCGAATCGTAATCGGCACCTTGGCGGTCCTGCAGCCCGATCTGGTGAAGGAGGCAGCGAAGACCTTCCCGGGGCAAATCGTGCTCGCGGTGGATGTTTATCAGGGCCGCGTGGTCAGCGACGGCTGGCGGGACACCAGCATCTTCGCGCCCGAGGATTTTATCCGCACCTTCGACTCTGACCCCCTGGCGGCGCTTATCGTGACGGATATCGACGCCGACCTGGAGGAAGCGGAGGATTCACTTGCCTTAGTCACGCACCTTGCGGGACTGGCAAAGGCGCCCCTGATCGCCCGAGGCCTCTCGCGCTCGCTAGACGACCTATCGCGCCTGAAGTACGTGCCCTTCGTCTCGGGAGCGATCATTGGGCGCGCGCTCTTCGACGGAAGCGTCGATTTGGGCGAGGCGCTTTCGCTTTCGAAAGCCCCAAGCGAGCCGACGGCGGAGTTCATCTAGTCCCCCGGCCGGGTGTTTTGTGAAGCTTTCCGGGAATCTGCATTTCCCGATTGACCGGCAGGCGATGGCGTGGTGTTTTCACGCCGAATTCTTGCAGCCGGACGTCCACGACAATCAAAGGAGTGCCTAATGGCGAACCCGTCCATGGGAAGCCGAATCGGTCAAGCTCGCACCGCGCAGGGCATGAGCCTGCGCCAGTTGGCGACCCGTGTCGGTGTGAAGCCGACCACGGTAGAGAATTGGGAGCGTGGGCGCAGCGAACCGCGCGCAAACAAGCTCTTGATGCTTGCTGGAATCCTGAACGTGCCGGTGTTGCGCTTGCTGGACAACGAAAACGAATCCGCCGGCACCTCCGAGGGGAGCGAGGCTGCGGGTGATCTGCAGCGCGTCCACCAGAAACTCGAACGCGCCATGGCCCTGCAGGCCGAATTGTCCGCCCTGCTGAACGAGGCAACCGTCGAGCTCGCCACCCTCCACAAGCGGGAAAGCCTGGAAGAGCATAAGGCTGCGTAAGCGCCTGCCGTTTTCCGCGATATTCTCGCAGCGTGTTTCACCTGAAAGGGTTTTTGACCCGGGCACGGCGCAAGCCTGAGCACGGCAATTTGTCTGTGCATGGATGCGCCTGGCCGCGGTACTTCCTACATAAGTCCTGAACATAGAAGTCAGGCTTGGGAAGGAATTCGGAAATGGTTGTTGTCCTGGTCGCGGTCGTGGTGGCCTTTGTCGCCTTCTATCTCGGCAAGGCGGTGGGCCGAAAGCACGGCAGTTACGATGCGGTGAAATCACTTAAGGCGGCAGTCTTTCGGGACGCGGGCAATGGCAAGTCTGTACAGGACATTATCGCCGAAGCCGACGATACTCCACCGGCTAGCGATCTGATGGAGGCCTTGGAGGTGGTAAAACGCTTCAAGGCATGAGCAAGCGGGTGGGGCGCCGCCCGGAGTGCTCTGCCCCTACCGGCTTTGCCAGGCAGCTGCGGTCCCCGAACGGCTATCGACGAGTTTATCTGCATGTCATGAAGATCTTGTGAAGGTCGCGCTTAAAAGCTGTGCGCGGCCATGGAAACTGGCACCCTTGCCGTCGGGGAAGTATGCGGGCGTTAGCGCGCGGGGTGCATCCCAATCAGATCTTGAGGTGAAGAGTGAGCCGTTTTCTGTGCATTCTTGCCATCATGGCCTTCGCCCAAGCGGCGAGCGCTGAGGCACGCCATATCCTGCTGCGCCTAATGGATAAACCGGTCACTTTGTTCGGCTGGGGCATGGCCCAGCTCGACCGGGATATCGAGCGAGCGGCCCGGCGAAGCTCGCGGGACTGGGGGGCTCGCGGAACCTAAGTCCGGCTCGCTCTACGAATGGCGCACGAAGCAGATAAAGCTTTACGCCACGCTTTGGCTTCTGCCCGCGGACCGGACGCGTGAAAACTGTGCCGCGATTTTCAGCGAGATTGTCGCCGAGATGACCCAAAGCGCGCCGGCTGGCCTCGGATCCGCCGGATGGTATCTCCAGAACGCGTTTCAGCCGGAAGGCCACTTTTGGGCTGGGCGGTTCGAAGATGTGGGAGGCAAGCTTTTGGAGGTCGTGGAACTCCAGATCGCCCTCAGCCCCCCGCCACAAACCAGCTTCGGTGACGGTGGCCCGCGCGTAGAATGCTTCGCCGGTCTTGATGCCACGCCGCCGGAAATCCAATTCGGTGCCGGCCTTTAAAGCGTGTTATCGTGCCCGGCGCCGAAGTCGGAAACAGGAGGAGACACGCCATGCTAGCTGTGATCATCGTGGCATTCGTCATCATGATGGGCGGTGCGGCGGCGAATTCAGAAACAGCTGAGCCGCCGGGCGGTGTCGCCTATCAGGAGGTTTCCGAGCGAGCGAGCGGCGATGCGCGCTCTTCCGATCACCTGCCGGCGTGGAGGGAGGGGGGCTAACTGCTTGCCCCTAGACCAGCCCGATCATTCCCGAGCGCCCGGCGAGGGTAACGATCCCAGGGTTGAATCGTAAGCTGAAAGGCCGGCTTCCCTCCGATTCTTGAGCAATCGGTTCCGCTCCATATCGGTGTTCAGCGGTGATTGGGCGAAATCAGTCATGCCGACGATTTGGTTGTCGCGGGCAATGACCGGGCCGAACTGCTTGGCCCTAAACAACCACCGGCAACAGCGCTCCAGATCGTCAAAAATGATCCAGTTATCTTCCACCAGGGTTTCGTGAGGTTCGGGGTTTACATTCTTCGGCTGCAGCGCAATCCCGATGGCGTCATGATTGTCGGAGTTCTTGCCCTGCTGGATAACGCTTCGGCGCACCTCGAGCTTGCCGCCGCCGTAGGCATCGATCGCGCGGGAATTTTCACCGTCAAGGGCCGCGAGAACGCTGTCTTCCACGATAGTCGTGAGCGCCCCGGATTTGAGGGAGTGGCCTTTCTCCTTGGTGGAGAGGACCTGACTGCGCCGCAGCTCGAAACTCTCGGCCTTCCCGATGTAGATGCCGTGGGCGCGGCCTTTGTTCGCTCCATTTCTTTCGAACAGCGAGTCCTCTACGACGATCTTGCCGTCGCCCGAGCCACCGAGAATTCCCGTTTCGCTATCGTGGCAATAAATATCCCTGATGGTGATGTCCCCCGCCTGCGGGTCGATGCGGATGCAAGCGCCATTTCTCGAAGAAACGGCAACGTTCGAGATTTCGAAACCTTCGATCACAATATCGCTCGACTGAAGCACAAGGGGTCCCTTGCCCATGCAAACCCCGCCGGCAAGATGCGCGCGTTTTCCGGCTTCATCCTTTAGGCCGCGCAGCGTTAAGGGCTTGTCGACCACGCCGCAGAACCCATGCAGGCCGGGCGCGACCGTGATGACGCCTCCGCTCTCGGCTGCTTTGATCGCGGCCCGCAAATCCGTGAATTCGCAACCTTCCCCGCAGACCGTGGCGGGCTGGGGTGAGGGAAGGGGGCCCGATTCAGAGGCTGTCGCTTCCAGGTTTTTCGGCTCTTGCCCGCTTATGGCTTGGTCTTCCGACGGAAGCCGGCGTTTGAGTCGATCAAGTCTTTTTTCTATATCTTGAAGGGCTTTATCGTGGTTTTGCCTTAATTTTCGAAGATCTGCCCCGAGGCGTTCGATCTCCTTGGCTAGGCTGTTGCCGGATTGGTCTGCCGCGGCGCTTGGGGTTTCGAGAGCTCCATATGCCAAAAAAAGGGCAATCAGGCTCGGCAAAGCGCGGCTTGGCCATGACCTCATCGGCCTATCCTCCTGTTATCGCCCCTGTAATTGACGGCCGCAGGTTAGCAAACACCAGTTGGAATCCACATGCGAAAATAACCAAAACTTCGGTCCTTCGGCTTACGCCTTGCCTTGGCGGCCATCTTGAGCGTTAAGCCTTGCCTCTGAAATTTTCTTTCGGGAGCGCGACTCGAAAAACCGCCGCCCGGCGGAGGGGGATGTGCCGGACGGCGGTTGGCAGGCGCAACACTTGCGCACTATCCCCAAGTGTTGTTTCGCTTTTTCTTCGACTATTGCGCGATTTTGTCGCACCAGCGATACGGCCGAAACTCGGCCTTTCTCGAAAATACGCACCGGAAAAATGCAAAAGAGCTAACGTGGCGGGCGGCCTTTTTCCTCCTCTCTGGGGGCGGCCTCACAGTATCCCTTTAAGCATCTGATAGTGCGGCGATACCTGAAATCCGCCCGAGAATTCGGAGAATCAGCCAGAACGGGCGTTAGCCCGGCAATATGTTGAACTTCAAGGAAACACCCGGGCAATCTCCCACGCGCGGCGGATCTAACGTATCCGGCCACCTGGGAAGTATTTTGGGTGTGGTTCGCATTGACTCCGTTCCATGACCCGTCACGATAGGATCTACGAGGAGAAGGAGCTTTTAGCGTTGACCTTGCTTGGCGAGAGGAAGATCCGAGAATTTTGGCGCGATGGGTACTGCGTGCTCGAATCCGCGGTGCCGGCGCATTTGCTGAGCCGCTTGAGCGCGGACATGGATGCCTGGGTGGAGGAGAGTAGAAACCACGCGTCGAACTACGGCGAGACCATCAACGGCAGGCCGCGCTTTGACCTCGACCCCTCGCATTCGGCGGATCATCCAGCACTGCGTCGGGTTAACGCGCCGGCGGAGATATCCGAAGCGCACTACGAGGCCGCAACCGATAGCCCCATGGTTGATGCGGTCGCCGAGCTCATCGGGCCAAACGTCAAGTTTCATCATTCGAAGACTAACGCCAAGCTGCCCCATACCACCACGCCGGTCAGGTTCCACCAGGACTTTCCCTTCACGCCCCATTCGAATGACGACATTGTTACCGTCTTGCTGATGCTCGACGAGGTGAGCGAGGACAACGGTTGCCTGGAGGTGGTGCCCGGCAGCCATGAAGGGCCAATCCACACCCTTTGGTACGAGGGGCGCTTCACCGGGGCTATCGACCCGGTGCTGGAGGCCAAGATGCGCGAAAAAGCGGTCCCGGTGACCGGCGCGGCGGGCTCCGCCTGCCTGATGCACACGCGCCTTCTGCACGGCTCGGCCCCGAACCTGACGGATCGGCCCCGCACGCTCTTCATCTGTGTGTATTCGGCCGAGGACGCAGTGCCGCTCTCTCCCAACCCCATGCCTAATCGCTACGAAGGGATGGTGGTGCGCGGGCAAGGAAGCGGGCGGGTCCGGTCCAAGGACTTCGAGCTCAACCTGCCGGAACTGCCATCCGGTGCCTCGTTCTTCGAACAGCAAGCCAAGGCCGGACCAGGGCGCGGCTGAGCCAAGCGATACGGCATCAAGGCTCTCAATTTACCATCCCAAAGTACGCAATTTCTGTTTTCCTCGCCCCGCCGGCACTCTAAGGTTCTCGGCAACGGGGGCAGCGTGACGGGAGAAACGATTCGATGCGACCAGCAGCCGCGGTAAGTGCTTTTGTTCTAACGGGCAGTCTCTTGATAACGGGCTGTACGAGCCAGGCCACCTGGACACCAACCGTCGACACCTATGGGAACTCGCGCGCGCAGTACCTCTCGCAAGATACAGAGGAGTGCCGGTCCCTGGCACGCCGCGCCTCGGGCGACACCATGGAGGACGCGGGCACCGGTGCCGCGATCGGCGCATTCGCGGGTGCTGCCGGCGGCGCGCTGATTGGCTCTATGGTCGGCCGGCCGGGCCGGGGCGCGCTTCTGGGGGCGGCCGCGGGCACAGTCGGCGGCGGCACCGTGGGGGCCACCACGACCCAGGCGGACTTCAAGCAGGCCTTCAGTAACTGCATGCGCGCCCGCGGGCACAACGTGATCAATTAGAACTCCAAGGTCGAGGGAAGCCGTCATGAGGATAAATAGCATTGCGCGCGCCATGGCCATCTTGGGGGTCTTGGCATTCGGAACCGCCGCCCAGGCCGCTGAAGACGAAGCCTTGTCCGCGGAGTTGCGGCAGGTCGTCGAACGGAAGCTCGCGGGCTTCAATAGCGAGGACCCGGCCGAGACCATGCGCCACGTCCACACCAAGTCGCCTGAATACAGCGTGACGGAGGAAGCCTTGCCCGTGCAGTTCGAGGAACTGGACGCGCGCTCGAAAATCGTAAGTTTCCGATACATCGGACATGACGACGAATTTGCCGTCGCGCGAGTAAAGCTGGAAACCGTCGACCAATCCGGCGAGCCTTTCTCCGCCAACGTGATCGATACCATCACGCTCTTCCACCAAGAAAACGGGGAGTGGAAGTTCTGGAGCGATTACGTGCTCGGGGTGGAATTGGTTCAGTAGACCGGGCGAAGACCGGCTGGGGCACAGCGTCAGTCGGCCAAACGCCGCTTTAGCAAGATATCTCGTCCTTCCGTGACGATTACGCCGACTCCGGCGAGCAGAACCAGTCCGCCAAGCGTGGCTTGCCAGGTCAATCGCTCGCCCAGGAAGATGGCGGCGGCCGCCACGGAGAAGAACGGAAGCAGCAAGAGAAATGGGCCAACCGTGCTGATGGGATGGCGGCGCACCAGGGTGTACCACAGGCCATAACCGAACGCGGTCATCACCAAGCCGAGATACACGACCGTGGTCCAGACGATCCAGTTGGCGCTCTCGACCGCCCTGACGTGGCCGCTTTCAAAGATCAATGACATAACGAGAAGCTGGGGCGCGGCAAAGACGGCAACCCAAGCCGTCATTGTCCAGCCGTCGACGCCTTGAACCCGTCGAACCATGGCCTGTCCGACCGCCCAGGCAAAGGCGCCCCCCACCACCAAAAGCATCGGGATCCAGGCCCCAGCCAGACGCGGCGTGCCGCCGATTATTGCGATCCCAACCAAAGCAACGGCGATCCCCAGCCACTTTCTGCGGCTGACGGATTCCTTCAAGAAGATGCCACCGACCAGCGCCAGGAAGGGAACCTCCAGTTGGACGACGAGAATGGCAATTGAGGCATCCAGGGACTTTAGGCCCGTGAAAGTCAGGCTGTATTGGATCGCGGCGGCGACCAAGGTGATGCCGAAAATCTTGCGCAAGTGGGGAAGGGGAACGCGCACGAACCAGACCAGCGCCAAAGCGGTCACGGCGAACCTCAAGGACATCAAGAAGATTGGGGGAAAATGCTCCATCGCCGCCTTGGCGAAGACGAACCCCATGCCCCAGGTCAGCGGAACGGCGATTCCCATCGCGTAGTCGATTGGTCGCAGCGACAAATCCTTGACCCCCGGGCAAGGCGCTTGGGAAAGGTAAGTGGAACCTTCGGGCTTGAAGAATACAGACAGTTCCCCTTTACATGCTAGGCGGCATGCAAATCGGATCCGGGCGACTCACCCCGGCACCTGCTCGGCGAGCCAATCGATCGCCGCTTGCACTCCACCGCGCCCATGGGGAATGCCAAGCGCCTGCATCGCGATCTCCACGCCGCCCAGGGAGGCGAGAACGGCTGGCGCCCCGACATGGCCCATGTGGGCGATACGGAAACCCTTCCCGCTCAGCGGGCCGATGCCCGAGCCCAGGACGATACCGCAGACATCCTTGCAGTAGCGGCGCAGATCGGCCGGATCGTAGCTGGGGTCAAGGCGGATGCTCGTCACGGAATCCGAGCGTTCCTCAGGCTTCAGGATATTGTGATCCACCGCTCCGCCCTCGGCCCAGACGCTGACCGCCCGCTGAACCGCCCCGGCCAGGAGACGATGGCGCGTGAACACCGCCTCCAAGCCTTCGGCGAATAGCAGGTCCAGGGCCTTGCGCAAGGCGAACAGCAACTGCTCCGGCGGCGTGCCGCAGTATTTTTGGTAGTGCTCTTCGCCGTCCCGAAAGGTCCAATCCCAGTAGAGCGTGCGCAGGTCGGCCGAGGGGTGCGCCGCCATGGCACGCTCCCCAGCGGCGAGCAGCGCGAGGCCCGGCGGCGTCATAAGACCCTTCTGCGAGCCCGCCACGGCGATGTCCACACCCCAGTCGTCCATCTCGAAGGGCATGGTGCCAAGAGAGGCGATCACATCGACCATGAACAAGGCGCCGTGCCCGGCGGCGTCGATGGCTTGGCGCAGCCGTGCGATGTCGTTGTAGACGCCCGAGGCGGTATCGACTTGCACCACCAAGATGGCCTTGATCGCGCCTTCGCTGTCATTCCGCAACCGCGCTTCCAAGGCTTCGGCATCGACCGCGCGGCGCACGTCGCCCGGCAGGACCTCGACGTCGATCCCCAGCATGTCCGCCATCTCGCCCCAACCGAGCGCGAAGCGGCCACTTTCCAGCACCAGAATTTTGTCTCCCCGGTTGAGCACGTTCGTCAGCGCCGCTTCCCAACCACCGTGCCCGTTGGAGGCGTAGATGTAGGTCTTGCCCTTGGTGCGGAAGACGCGACGCAGATCCTCCAGACAGCTGTCCGTGGTTTCGAGCAGCGGGCCGTCGTAGATATCCACCGGCTGCCGGTGGCTGGCGTTCAGGACCTCGTCCGGCAGGGTGGTGGGGCCTGGGAGCGCGAGAATGTCGCGGCCGCAAGTTAGTGTCATTCCGTCTCGTCCTGCTTTGGGTTTGGGGATGGTTTGGCTTAGACCGCCAAAGGCCTTGAAGCAAGCTTTCCAGAAGACTGCGCCGTTGCTGAACTAAACCGGGGTTTACTCAAGCGCCGGGTTAGGGGGGTGGATCGCCATACTGCAATGCGAAAAAATATGCTGCAATGCAATAAGTTAGGCTCCGCATTGCCAGCTTGACATCGGTTTAGTTTAGTTGAAAACTAACCGCATAAACTGGGTGCGGAGGGCGATCCGCCAGGCGTTCCCAATAGCAAGGTCCCATGAATCGTTCTCAATTCATCCGGGGAGGAAAACTTATGAAGGCTTTTACGACAGCCGTCGCGGCTGGTGTTTTGGCGGTCGCGGCCTCAGCCGGCACAGCGCAAGCGCAAGATAAGGAACTGACGCTCTGCTGGGCGGCTTGGGATCCGGCGAACGCGCTCGCTGAGCTCTCGAAGGATTTCACCGCGGAGTCCGGCATCGAAATGAACTTCGAGTTTGTGCCGTGGACAAATTTCGCCGACCGGATGCTCAACGAGTTGAACTCTGGCGGTAAGCTCTGCGACCTGATGATCGGGGACAGCCAGTGGATCGGTGGTGGCGCGACCTATGGCCACTATGTCCGCTTGAACGATTTCTTCGACGCCAACGACATCTCCATGGACGACTTCCTGCCGGCCACGGTTTACGCCTATTCGACCTGGCCGAAGGGTGCGCCGGAATACTGGGCTTTGCCGGCCATGGGCGATGCCTTGGGCTGGGTCTACCGCAAGGATTGGTTCGCCAGGCCGGAACTCCAGGAGGAGTTCAAGAGCACCTACGGCTATGACTTGGCTCCGCCGGAGAACTGGAACCAGCTGATGGACATCGGCAAGTTCTTCCAGGGCCGCGAAATCGACGGCAAGACCGTCTACGGCATGGCGATCTACACCGAGCGCGGGTCCGAGGGCATCACCATGGGTGCCACGTCGGCGCTCTACCCCTGGGGCTTCGAGTATCAGAACCCGGACAAGCCCTATGATATGCAGGGCTACGTGAACAGCCCGGCGGCGGTCGAGGCCTTGGAGTTTTACAAGGAACTTTATGAGTGCTGCAGCCCTCCGGGCCACTCGGACTCCTACATGGTCGCCAACCTCGACGTTTATAAGTCGGGTCAGGTGGCGATGCAGATGAACTGGTTCGCCTTCTTCCCAGGCATCGCCAAGGACGAAGACGTGGGCGGCGACAAGTCCGGCTTCTTCGTGAACCCGTCGCAGAAGATTGCGGCCTCCACCCTCGGCGGCCAGGGCATCTCCGTGGTCTCGTACTCCGACAAGCAGGATATGGCGCTCGAATACATCAAGTGGTTCGCCAATCCCGAGGTGCAGAAGAAGTGGTGGTCCTTGGGCGGCTACTCCTGCCACGTGGCGGTCTTGGACGATCCCAACTTCGCGAGCACGGCGCCATTCGCCGCCGACTTCCTGAAGGCCATGAGCGGCGTCAAGGACTTCTGGCAGGAGCCGACTTACGCGGAGCTGCTGCAATCCATGCAGAAACGGATCCACGACTACGTCGTCGCGGACCAGGGCACCGCGCAAGAAGCGCTCGACAAGCTGGTCGACGACTGGACCATCGTCTTCGAAGACGACGGCAAGCTTTAGCTCTAGACTCGAACCCCGCGAGGGGGCGGCCATGCGCGCCGCCCCCTCGTCGATACCGGCGAATCACTGGGAAAGGCTAAGCCTTGGCCGAGAGCACATCACGCGTCCTCGATTCCGCTTTACCCTCCGGGGGCGGAACGGCCTTTGCGAGGCGCGGCATTTCCGATCGCATGGTGGCCTGGATCTTCATTCTGCCGACGATCCTGCTGCTGCTGGCGATCAACATCTTTCCGCTGATCTGGGCGATTGTGCTGTCCTTCACCAACTACCGCGCCAATCAGCCGGGCCGGGAGGTGAAGTGGGTCGGCACACGCAACTACGAGCGCCTGCTTTCCAGCGAGGACATCTGGGGCTATCTGCAAGCGACCGCGCATTTCGTTTGCTGGTCGATGTTCTTTCAAGTGCTGCTCGGCTTCGGCCTGGCGCTGCTCATCAATCGCCAGTTCAAGGGGCATGCGACTTGGACCACGTTGATCCTGCTGCCCATGATGCTCTCACCCGCGGTGGTCGGGACCTTTTGGACCTACATCTATCAGCCCCAAGCCGGGATCTTTAACTACATCATCAACTTCTTCATCGACGCCGGGACCTTCTCCATGATCGGCGAGGTGGCCTTGGCGCCCTGGGCGATCGTCATGGTCGATACCTGGATGTGGACGCCCTACGTCATGCTGATCTGCCTGGCGGGCCCGCGCTCGATCCCCGATTATCTCTACGAGGCTGCGGAAGTGGATCGGGCTTCCAAGCTCAGGCAGTTCTGGAGCATTACCCTGCCCATGGTGCTGCCGTTCCTGATGCTCGCCGTGCTGTTCCGTGGCATCGAGAACTTCAAGATGTTCGATATGGTGGTCGAGTTGACCTCGGGCGGGCCCGGGTCCACCACCGAACTCGCCTCGATCAATCTGAAGCGCGAAGCCTTCGAGAAGTGGCGAACCGGCTATAGCTCCGCCTTCGCGATCCTCTTGTTCCTGACGGTTTTTGGCCTGGGCAACATCTACGTCAAGTTCCTGAACAAGGTGAAAGAGCGATGAGGGAGCATTCGGGCCTTTCCAAGACCCTGGCCGGTGTGCTGGTCGCGCTTTACGCGCTGATCGCGCTGATCCCCTTGGTCTGGATCCTGCTGACCGGCTTCAAGACGCCGGGGGATGCGATCTCCTATCCGCCAACGGTCTTCTTCGAGCCCTCGATGGAAGGCTACGTCAATCTCTTCACCTCGCGCAGCCGCCAGACACCGGAGTACATGGCCAGTCTGCCGCCGCCGGAAACCTGGTATGAGCGCCTGGTGCGCAGCCGGAACATGGTGATTACGGGGCCGTCGCGCTTCGCCGAACGCTACATGAACTCCGTCATCATCGGCTTTGGCTCAACCTTCCTGGCGGTGTTTCTGGGCACGCTCGCGGCCTATGGCTTCTCGCGCTTTAAGGTTCCGCTCAAGGACGACCTTCTGTTCTTCATCCTCTCGACGCGCATGATGCCGCCGATCGCCGTCGCCATCCCCATCTTCCTGATGTACCGCGAGCTTGGCCTCAGCGATACGCATCTGGGCATGATCCTGCTTTATACCAGCGTCAACATCAGCCTGGCGGTCTGGCTGCTCAAGGGCTTCATCGACGAGATTCCGCGCGAATACGAGGAGGCCGCCATGGTGGACGGCTATACGCGGATACAAGCCTTCCTGCGGGTTGTCTTGCCGCAAGCGAAAACCGGCATCGCGGCGACCGCGATCTTCTGCCTGATCTTCGCTTGGAACGAATATGCCTTCGCCTTGCTGCTGACCAGCGGAAACGCTCAGACAGCGCCGCCCTTCATCCCCATCATCATCGGGGAAGGGGGACTTGACTGGCCGGCGGTGGCGGCGGGCACCACGCTGTTCTTGCTGCCTATCGTTTTCTTCACGATCTTCCTGCGCCAGCACTTGCTGCGGGGCATCACCTTTGGGGCGGTGCGGAAATGAGCGGGCAGGAGCAACAGGAAGCGCGCCCAGGATTGCGCCGCTGGTTCCGCCGGGGCCCGTGGGAAATGGCAGCCACCGCCTTGATCGGCCTTGGCGTATTCATGCTGATGCAGCCGTTTTCCCTTTGGCTGTTCTCCAACTCCTTCGCGGTGATCTTGGTGGGCACGTTGTCCTTCGTCATCGTCAGCCATTTTCCGGAGGACTAAATGGCTGAGATTCGCCTCGAGAAGCTGCATAAGCGCTTTGGCGATTTCATCGCCGTTCGCGACAGCAACATCACCATCGAGCAGGGGCAGTTCTTTGTCCTGCTAGGGCCTTCGGGCTGCGGCAAGACGACAACCCTGCGCATGATCGCCGGGCTTGAGCTGCCGACCTCCGGCAAGATCCTCTTGGACGGCGAGGATGTGACCTTCCAGCGCGCGGCCAAGCGCGACATTGCCTTCGTCTTTCAGCTCTTCGCTCTTTATCCCCACATGAAGGTGCATGAGAACTTGACCTTTCCGCTGCGCACCCAGGGAACGCCGCGGCGAGAGGTGAAGGAACGTCTAGCCGAGGTGGCGAAGCTGCTGCGCGTCGAGCACCTTCTCAACGAGCCGGTCGGCCGGTTGTCCGGCGGGGACCGGCAGAGGGTCGCCCTGGGCCGCGCCATCATCCGCCGCCCCAAGGCCTTCCTGATGGACGAGCCGCTGGGCACCCTGGACAGCGAGTTCCGCGAGATCATGTGCGAGGACTTGCGACGCCTGCACGACCGGATCGAGGCGACCACGGTCTACGTGACCCACGATCAGGTCGAAGCCATGGCTATGGGCGACATGATCGCGGTCATGGATAAGGGCGAAGTGCTGCAGGTCGCCCCGCCGCGCGAGATTTATAGCCGCCCGACTTCGAAGTTCGTCGCCAACTTCATCGGCAGCCCGGCCATGAACTTCCTGCCGGCCGAAGGGCCGGTGGCGCCCGGCGCTTCGGAAATCACCGTCAAAGGCGTGCCAATCCCCGTGCCGCGTTTTCACGAAGGCCTCGACCACGGCGATGCCCTGCTTGGCGCGCGGCCGGAACATATCCGGCTGACCCAGGAAGGCGCCCTGCGGGGACGGGTCTTCGGCGTGGAGTACATGGGTGCCCGCCAAATGGTCACGGTGGACACGGAGGCCG
>JARFRB010000082.1 GCA_029287455.1 Pelagibius litoralis
CTCGTCTCCGGGCCGGGCGCCGAGGCCTGGCTCGACCGGATCATGGCGGGCCGCCTGCCCAAGCTCGGCCGCATCTCACTGACCCCAATGCTCAGTCCGAAAGGCAAGCTGATCGGCGACTTCACCGTGACGCGGCTTAGCGAGGAAAGCTTCCAGCTTACCGCCTCCTACGGCGCACAAGCCTACCACCTCAGGTCGTTCGAGCAAAACCTGCCGGAGGACGGCGGCGTTAACATCGAGAACGTCTCGCTCGCCAGGATCGGCTTTCAGATCGCCGGACCGAAAGCCCAGGAACTGCTGGCGCGGGTGGCCCGGGCGGAAGTCTCCACGACGTCTTTTCCCTTCATGGCCGCGCGGGAAATGGAGGTTGGGCTTTGCGACGCCTTGGTGCAGCGGGTCTCCTACACCGGCGATCTCGGTTACGAAATCTACGTGCCGGCGGCGCAGCAGGTCACGCTGTTCGAGGTGCTGATGGATGCCGGCGCGGACCTCGGGATCACGCCTTTTGGCATGCGCGCCATGATGAGCCTGCGCCTGGAAAAATCCTTTGGGTCCTGGCTTCGAGAATTCAAGCCGGACTACATGCCCGCCGAGACGGGCATGGACCGTTTCGTCTCCTACAACAAGCCCGCCGACTTCATCGGTAAGGCCCCGGCACTAAAGGAAAAAGCCGAGGGGCCGAGCCGCCGGATCTGCACCTTCGTCGTGGAGGCGAAGAATGCGGACGTTTGGGGCGACGAGCCCATCTGGAAGGATGGCGCGGTAGTCGGCTTCGTCACCTCCGGCGGCTACGCGCACTTCAGCGAAAAGTCAGTGGCGCTCGGCTTCCTGCCCGTCGAGATGATCGAAGAGGGCCAGACAGTCGAAATCGAGATTCTCGGTGACCTGCGCCCGGCGCGCTTGATCACGGAGCCGCTCTTCGACCCGAAGGGGAGGCGCATGCGGGGTTAACCGGGGCTATTACGCCACAATTTTTCCACCTTTCGAAAAACCCTCTTGACGCTTCTCGAAATTCTCGATTAGCGTTTAGGCATAGCGCCGATTTGAGGCTCAGCTTGCGGGGCGCTTTATAAATACCGGCTAAAACGAGCGGGAACAGAGACCCGCCGTAGTTGTACGAGCGGGTCCTTCGTTTTTCTGGGCCGCGCAGCGTCTTCTATCGGCATCTCCTCCCAGCACGCGGAGCCTCGTCACAGGCACCCGCGGGGTGCTGGAACGAGAGGAGTTGCCGTTATGGCGCAGACAAGCAAGCGTACCCTTTTCAAACTGGCCGCGGTGGCGGCCGCCATTCCCTTCCTGGCTGGCCTGCCGGGTTCCGCGAAGGCCGAACAGCCTGACCGGATCACGGTCGACTACGCCTACTACAATCCCGTCAGCCTGCTGTTGAAGGACAAGGGCTGGCTGGAAGAGGAATTCAAGGCGGACGACATCGATATCCGCTGGGTCTTGAGCCTGGGTTCCAACAAGGCCCTGGAATTCCTGAACGGCGGCGGCGTTGATTTCGGCTCCACCGCCGGCGCGGCGGCCGTGGTCGGCAAGGCCAACGGCATTCCGATCGAGGCGGTCTACGTCTACTCCAAACCCGAGTGGACGGCGCTGGTGACGCGCAAGGAAACCGACATCACGGAGATTGCCGACCTCAAGGGCAAGCGCGTGGCGGTCACCCGGGGCACCGATCCGCATATCTTCCTGCTGCGTGCGCTAGCCTCCCAAGGCCTGAGCGAGGCGGACATCACGCCGGTTCTGCTGCAGCACCCGGACGGCTACCGCGCCTTGGAGAAGGGCCAGGTGGATGCCTGGGCGGGGCTCGATCCGCACATGGCCAAAGCAGAACTGGAGAGCGGGGCGCGGCTGTTTTACCGCAACCCGCACCTCAACACCTACGGCATCCTGAACGTCCGCCAGGCCTTCGCGGCCGAGAACCCGGACCTGGTCACGCGGGTGCTGCGCGTTTATGAAAAGGCCCGCCGTTACGCCATCGAGAACCCGGACGAACTGCGTGAGGCCTTGGTGCGAGCGGCGCGCCTCAACGACGAGGTCGCCGAGAAGCAGCTCAACGAGCGGACCGACATCACCAATCCGGTGATCGGCGAGGAGCATCGCCAGGCCTTGACCGAGGCGGGCCTGGTCCTGCGGGATATCGGCGTGCTGAAGCCGGACACCGATGTGGAAGCCGTCGTCGATAACTTGATCGACAGCAGCTACATCTCGAAATTCGCGGCGCGCTAGGCCCCGCGCAATGGCTCTCGTGGAGACCCAGCGCCGGCGCTCCGCCGGCCGGGAGGAGGCGGCGGCCCTCGCCGCCTCCGTTCCCACTTCGCCGCCAGCCCCGACCGGCCTTCTGGACGTGATCGGACGGTTCAAGGGTTTGTTCCTGCCGGTTCTGCTGGTGATCTTGTGGGAGGCCGCCTGCCGGGCGGAGATCTTCGCGGAGCATCTCGTCCCCTCCCCCCTCGCCGTGCTGGCGGAACTACAGTACCTCTGGGACCGGGGCGAACTCTTGACTCATGTCTGGGTCACCCTGGCCCGCGTCGCCGCCGGTTTCTTCTGGGGCACGCTCGCCGCCACGGTCTTGGGCGCGGCCACTGGCGTCTCCCGGCCCCTGCGCGAACTTCTGGACCCCACCCTTCAGGCCCTGAAGGCCGTGCCGTCGCTCGCTTGGGTGCCGCTTTTCATTCTTTGGTTCGGTATCTTCGAAACTTCCAAAGTCACTTTGATCGCCGTCGGGGTCTTCTTCCCGATCTATCTCAACCTGATGTCGGCGATTCAGGACAGCGACCGCAAGCTAGTCGAGGTGGCCAGAATCTACCGCCTGTCCACCTGGCAGCTACTGCGCTGCGTGCTGGTGCCGGCCACCTTGCCGGCCTACGTGGTGGGCCTGCGTGCCGGCTTGGCGCTCGGCTGGATGTTCGTGATCGCGGCCGAACTCATGGGCGCCAGCGAGGGCCTGGGCTTCCTGATGATCGACGGTCAGATGACCGGCCACCCAGCCATCATCGTCGGAAGCTTGATCCTCTTCGCGATACTGGGCAAGGCGAGCGACGCGCTTTTGGCCTTCGCTACCCGCCCCTTGCTCGCCTGGCAGGATTCCTTCGCCAAGATGGAGGGAGGGCGCGCCAATGCTTGAACTCGCCCAGGTAGACAAGACCTTCGCCACCCGCAAGGGGGCAAGCCACGCGGCGGTGGCGGACATCGATCTTTCCGTCGGCGCCCACGAGATCGTAGGGCTAGTCGGCACCAGCGGCTGCGGCAAGTCCACGTTGCTCCGGATCGTCTCCGGCCTGGAAGCCCCAAGCGGCGGCGCGGTGACCATCGACGGGCGGCGGATCGCCGGCCCCACACCCGAGATCGCCATGGTATTCCAGGAGCCGAGGCTGATGCCGTGGCTGTCGGTGACCGAGAACGTGCGCCTGGCCCTGCTGGACCTGCCCCGCGCCGAACAGCAAAGGCGCATTGAGGAGGTCCTGGGCCTGGTCGGGCTCGTCGGTTTCTCCGAGGCCCTGCCCCAGCAGCTTTCCGGCGGCATGGCACAGCGCGTCGCCATCGCCCGGGCGCTGGCGCGACGGCCAAGGATCCTGCTACTTGACGAGCCCTTCTCGGCGCTGGACTCCTTCACCCGCATGAAGTTACAGGACCACTTGCTTGCCCTTTGGGAGAAAGCGAATTTCACCATGGTCTTCGTGACTCACGACCTGGAAGAGGCGGTGATCCTGGCGGACCGCATCGTGGTGCTGCGCGGCCAGCCTGGCCGGGTCCGCGAGGTTTTCCCGGTCGGCCTGCCGAGGCCGCGCCGGCGCGCCGCGGCGGAGGTGCAAGCGCTGAAGGAAGAGATTACCTTGT
This sequence comes from Pelagibius litoralis, assembly GCA_029287455.1. Classification (GTDB taxonomy): domain Bacteria; phylum Pseudomonadota; class Alphaproteobacteria; order Kiloniellales; family DSM-21159; genus JARFRB01. The sequence continues at coordinate 3,841 of JARFRB010000082.1, forward strand.
CGCTCGACCTATCCTAAGCGGGCAAGAGAAGGAGCAAGTTCATGCCGAGCGAACCCTTGGATGCCGAAGCCCTGCGCGGCTTGCAGGCGCCCTTGAAAGCGCAATACCGGGCGGAGCCGGAAGCTGCCGTCGTGACCTTGAGCGCGGAGGGCGATCTTTCGGGCGCCGGGCTCGTCTGCAGTGTCGATACGGGCCGCGCCTTGGTCGAGGCCGGACTGCACCCGGCAAGCGGCGGGGATGGCCTTTCGGCCTGCTCCGGCGACATGCTGCTCGAAGCCCTGGCCGCCTGCGCCGGCGTCACGCTGAAAGCCGTGGCGACCGCGCTTGGCATCGAGGTCAAGGGAGGAACCGTGAAAGCCAAGGGCGAGCTGGATTTCCGTGGGACCCTGGGAGTGGACAAGGAAGCGCCGGTGGGGTTCCGGAACATTCGTCTGAGCTTCGATCTCGACGCGGAGATCGAACCGGAGCTCAAGGAGAAGCTGCTTGAGCTCACCGAGCGCTATTGCGTCGTCTATCAGACCTTGCGAAATTCCCCGCCAACCGAGACGGAGATCGCACTGCGCTAATCTTGGCAAAATACGGCCCGGCGCCTTATAGGATTGAGCTAAACGGAACCTCTCAATCCGCCAAGGGAAAGAAGCCATGGCCCAAAAAACGATCCTTACCTGCGCCATCACAGGCAACCAGACCAAACCAGCGCAGAACGAAAACCTGCCGGTGACGCCAGAGCAGATCGCCGAGGACTGCCTAGCCGCCGCCAAGGCCGGGGCCGCGATCGTCCATATTCACGTGCGCGATCCCGAAACCGGCGCTCCTTCCATGGCGGTGGCGCATTATCAGGAGGTCGTCGAACGCATTCGCGCTAAGAACGACTCGCTCCTCCTCAACCTCACCACCGGACCGGGCGGGCGCTTTCAGCCGAGCGACGCGGATCCCAAGATCGCTGGCCCGCGCACCAATCTGATGCGCCCCGAACTTCGGGTGGAGCATGTGACCGCGATTAAGCCGGAGATTTGCACGCTCGACCTCAACACCATGACCTTCGGCCAGGAGGTCGTCATCAACACGCCGCCCAACGTCACCAAGATGGCGGAGATCATCAAGCAAGCGGGCGTGAAGCCCGAACTGGAGATTTTCGACAGCGGAGACCTGCATCTGGCCCTCGATCTCTTCGCGCAAGGCGTGCTCGACCAGCCGGCCATGCTGTCCTTCGTGCTGGGGGTCAAATACGGCATGCCGGCGCTGCCGGAATCCATGCTCTATCTTCGCGGACTCCTACCTCCCGAGTCGGTCTGGACCGGCTTCGGCATCGGCCGCATGGCCTTCCCCATGGTCGCCCAGTCCTACCTGCTTGGTGGCCATGTCCGGATCGGCATGGAGGATACGGTTTATCTCGACAAGGGGGTCCTTACCTCCGGCAACGCCGCCTTGGTCGAGAAAGCGCGCGAAATCATTGAGAGTTTGGGCGGGCAACTGGCAAGCGCGGAAGAGGCCCGGGCGACGCTCGGCCTGTAGGCGAGGTCCGTTTACATTTCCCTCACTTGAAGAAATTTAGGCCACCGCTAAATCATAAGTGGTAAGGCAAATTTCATCCAAATTTGCGTGAAGGGGTCTGGCTATGCATGACGTAGCCAGGCAGCCGCTCGCCCTAACGGCGGCTGCGATTTTTCTGGTGTGCGCGAACGCGGCGCTCGCCAATCCGGGGTTTTCCGAGAAGTTCTTTAGTCACCTTGACTTGAACGGTAACGGCATCGTTCAGCGCGCCGAAGCGGATCGTTGGTTCATGCAGCTGTTTCGGAACGTCGACACCGACGGCGACGACCGCATCAGCTTTGAAGAATCGCAGTCGAACTTCAATCTCTCCCTGGAACAACCGGTCAGAAGGTAAAATGACCGCGGCGGGGAGGCCTTCGACCTCATCGACCGGAACAAGGATGGCGCCATAAGCCCTGAAGAGTTCTTGGCGAGCTGCGGTAAGTTCTTCGCCCTTCTGGACAAGGACCGGGATGGCCAGATCACACTGGCGGAAGTCCGCTCCTCAGGGCGGGGCTCCTTGGCGTCACGGTGACCCTTGCTGGAGGGCCCAACGATATGGCGTCGGGGGTGGTCAAACCCACTCCCGAAGCCGGATCATTGCTTCGTGAATATCGCTCCGAGGCCCTGCGAAGGAGAAGCGCACGAAGCGGTGGCCGCGATCCCGATCAAAGTCCACGCCCGGCGTTGCCGCCACGCCGGTCTCATGCAGCATCCGGCGACAAAATGCGGTGCTGTCGCTGGTAAGGTGCCCGATATCCGCGTAGACGTAGAAAGCACCGTCGGCCAGGGCGAAGCGATCGATTCCGGCCTTCGGTAGCGCCTCGACGATCAGCTCGCGATTGCGGGCATAGTTCGCCACATAGCCGTCGAGTTCCTCTTCGCAGTCGAAGGCCGCGACCGCGGCGAGCTGGGACAGGCTCGAGGCCGCGATGAAGAGATTCTGGCTGAGGCACTCCACGGACCGCACGAGGTCTTCCGGAAGAACCAACCACCCCAACCGCCAACCGGTCATCGAAAAATACTTCGAGAAACTGTTCACGACGATGGCGTGAGGGCTGAACTCCGCCGCGCAGGTCTCCTGCTGGCCAAAGCTGATGCCGTGGTAGATCTCATCGGAAATCACGCGGATGCCCCGAGCATCGCAGTGCGCCAGCAGCCCTTGTATCTCCACGCGCGAGAGCATCGTGCCCGTCGGATTGGAGGGGCTGGCGATGATCAAGCCATCGAGTGGCCCGGCTGCTTCCACCAGCTCGGGCGTCGGCTGGAACCGGTGAGCAAGTTCGGTCTGGATAATTACCGGCTCCAGCCCCAAGGCCTCCAGGATATTGCGATAGGCGGGGTAGCCCGGCGAAGCAAGCCCGACCCGGTCGCCTGGATCGAAGGCCGCCAGGAAAGTGAGCAAGAACCCGCCGGAAGACCCGGCTGTCACCGCCACGCGCGCCGGATCGATCGCCAAACCGTGACGGCGCTGATAATGGCGCGCGATCGCCGCGCGCAGCTCGGGGATGCCAAGCGCGTCACTATAGCCGAGGATATGGCTATCCAAGGCCCGCCGCGCCGCGTCCAGCACTGCACCGGGCGCCGGCGTTCCGGGTTGTCCCACCTCGAGATGCAGCACCTTCTCACCGGCGGCCTGGCGCTGGTTGGCGTCGCGCATGACATCCATCACAATGAAGGGCGGAACCGTGCCGCGGCGGGAAACCTTCAACGCCATTTCCGTTCTCCTTTACACCGCGCTGGAATCGCCGGGACCGCGATGGGCCGCCCAATTCATGGGGCCTCAGCGAACCGTCTCGGCAAGACCGTGCCCACGCGGATCCGTCGCGATGCCACAGAGCGAGGCCCTCTCGACCCGGGCGTATCCTTCCGGGCAAAAGAAAAGATTGATCCTGGTGGGATCGGCTTCGGCTCTAACCTGAAACCCGCTCTCCTCGAGCGCGGAAATCACATCTCCCGACAATCCCAGTTCGTAGCCGACACTTCCTCCCGCGATCAGATGGACGCGCGGGGCCGCCACCGCGTCGACCGGCGGCTCATCATCGTTCAAGACCCGAATCAGCACTTGCACCAGATCGCTGGGACTAGAGTCCCCGGAGCCAGCGCTCGCGGCGAGCCGCGCGCGCCCAATATTCTCGTTTCCGATCACCGCCACACTAAGCGGCACGGCGTCAAGTGCACCCGGCGCGGGCGGAGAAGCCAAGACGATGCCCGTGTCCGCCAGCACCTTACCGCTGCCGAAGACGGCGTTCATCGTAAAGCTGCAGGCAACGGCGTTGCCGAAGCGATCGCCCACCGCGAAGCCGGCACCGGTCGCGGCGAAACTCGCGGACACGGGCGCGGAAGCACCGGAGAGGTCGAAGGTTTCGGCGCGATCGCCTGATACCAGGTCCTGCGGCGCGCCCTTGGACACGCCATCCGGAAGCAGCCACTTGGACCGGTCGGCCAAAACGGCCCTTTCCGCCTGGGCGAGCAAGACACCCGAGTCGCGGGTATCCGGCTCCCAATCCTCGATTTCCGCCAGCAGCTGCCAAAGCTGCCCGGTCATCACGCCGCCCGTCGAGGGAGGGGGCGGCAGAAAGAGAAAGTCCGGGCCTACCTCGACCCTCAAGGGTTCGACCAGCGACGGAACGCTCTCTCGAATCTCTGTCGGGCTCATGGAAACCCCCACGCGCTCCCCTGCCAGGGAGAGCCTGTCCGGCAGGTCCGCGCTGTACAAATACCCGCCGCCCCGCTGGCGAATGCCGCTCAAGACGGTCGAAAGTTCGGGCTGTACGAGGTTATCGCCTTCCTGCAGCACACCACCACTGCCACCGGCGTAGATCTTGCGCAGCCCTGGATTTCCTAGAATTTTAGTCCGCGCGGCTTGCAGGTCCTTGGCGAGGGCCCGGCTGACCGGGTTTCCGAAGCGCGCCAGGTTCTCACCCGGTGTGACCAGCAATTCCCAACGCACAAACCCGTAGCGGGCATGCATAACGGCCATGGCCCGGGACATCAGCGGGACAACCCCGCCGCCCGGCGCGGCTTGCGGCGTGAAAGACAAGGCTTGGGCCGCCTGCTGGCCATGGTCGTAGACAATGCAGGCGCCCCCGCTGCCCACCCCGGCACGCGACGGCAAGGTCGCCGAGAGCGTGAACGCCATGGCCACCGCGGCATCCACGGCGGTGCCGTTGTTGGCGAGAACCTCCCGCCCGACCACAACCGCATTGGGCTCGTCCGCAGCGACAAGCCCGGCGAAACCGGTTATCAGCTGCAAGTCCCCGGGTTGCACCTCCGCCTCGCAGCCAGCAAGCAGCAGGGCCACCGGCACAGCGGTAAAAGACGCCGCGTAGGATGGCTTCCGTTGAACCACGCGCGCCAAAAGCCTACTTTTAGCGACAGATAAGAGTTCGGTAAGCTTGGAAAAGGCGAAGGCCTTGCGCTTGTTCAAAAGGTTTCTCGCAGTTTTGATCGTTTCGGCGGGACTGGGATTCGCGTTCGACGCGAGGTCACAGGGCTTCACGCTTATCCGTGATGCCGAGATCGAACATACCATTCGCGTTTACTCCACACCACTTTTCCAGGCGGCGGGCTTAAGCCCACAGAGCATCGACGTTTATCTGATCCAAGACAAAACGCTCAATGCTTTCGTTACCGGCGGCAGCAAAATGTTCCTGAATACAGGGTTGTTGATGCGGGCCGACAACCCCTCCCAAGTCATCGGCGTGATCGCCCATGAAACCGGGCATATCGCCGGCGGTCATCTGGTGGGCCGTATCGAGGAGCTGAAGACCGCTCAGTGGAAGGCGCTCGCGGCAACCCTGCTCGGCATCGGTGCGGCGGTGGCAACGGGCCAGGGGGCCGCAGCCGGCGCCGCAACGTCCGGAGGCTACGATGTCGCGGTCAAAGGCCTGCTATCCTATACGCGCTCGCAAGAGCAATCTGCTGACCAGGCTGCCGTAACCTATCTGCGCGGCACGGAACAAAGCCCCGAGGGCCTTCTGGAATTTATGGAGATCCTCGGCGATCAGGAAGCCTTGCTGTCGAGCAGCCAGGACCCCTACCTGCGCTCTCACCCGCTGACCCGCGACCGGGTGAGCTTCCTCGAGCAAGCAGTGCGCGAGTCGCCCTATACAGGCGTTCCCTCTGCGCCGGAGCTGGTGGAAATGCACGAGCGGATGCGCGCGAAGCTGATTGGCTTCCTCGAGCCGCCGCGATCGGTGAATCGCCGCTATCCCCCCGAAGATCAATCGATTCCGGCCCGATACGCCCACTCCATCTCCAAGTTCCGGAGCGGCTACGTCGATCAGTCTCTCGATCTGATCGACGGACTGATCGCGGAACGGCCGAACGATCCCTATTTCAACGAGCTCAAGGGTCAGATTCTTCTGGAGAACGGCCGAGTCGCCGAGGCTCTGCCAGCCTACCAGAAGGCGGTGGATATCTTGCCGGAGGAGCCACAGCTTCGGCTGCGCTTGGCGGAAACCCAGACGCAGCTCAATACGCCCGAGCAGGACAAGGCCGCCCTCGAGAACATTAGCAGGGTCCTGGCTCACGAGCCCAACAACGCAACAGCGTGGCGGCTTGCAGCGATCGCCCACGGGCGCCTGGGTGATAAGGGCATGACCACCCTATCCTTGGCGGAGATGAACTTCGCGCGGGGCAATTGGGGCGAAGCTGTCGGCCAAGCGGAGCGGGCGCAAAAGATTCTTCCGGAGAACTCCCCCGCCTGGGTTCGGGCATCGGATCTCTCCCAGATCGCCCGGCAACAAGTCCAGCGCGCGCGCGACCGGCAATAGCCGAAGGATGCACCGCGCCTAATCCCCAACACCGACCGAATCGAGGGAACCCCATATGCAGCTTTCTTTTCCGCTTCTCGCGCGCCGAATGCTGATTTCATCGCCGCTGCTCGGCCTTGCCTTCGCCCTCCAGCAAACATCCGGCGCTTTCGCCCAGGAACAAGGCCAATCGCCGGCACCCACGGACCCGGAACGCGCGCGAATCGAAGCCGTTATTCACGACTACATCATGCAAAATCCCGAGGTGATCGTCGAAGCCTTGCAACAGATGCAAGAACGCCAGCGCCTCGCGGCCGAGGAGCATCAGCGCTCCCAGGTCGCCGCTCTGCGCGCGGAGCTTGAGTCCAGCGCCGGGTCCCCGGTTATGGGCAACCCGCAGGGCGACGTCACCATCGTGGAGTTCTTCGACTATCGCTGTCCCTACTGCCAGAGAGTGGTCGGGATGCTGCAGGACACCCTGCGGGCTGATGGAAACGTTCGCCTGGTTTTAAAGGAATGGCCAATTCTCGGGCCGGAGTCGGTGGTGGCCTCGCGGGCGGCGTTGGCCGCCGGCCTGCAAGGCAAGTACGAGACCCTGCATGTGGCACTGCTGGAGTTTCAAGGCGAACTGACGCAAGACTCGATCATGGCGATCGCCAAGGCGAACGGGCTCGACGTGGAGCGTCTTCGCGAGGACATGGAAGATCCCAGCGTGACCGCCGAAATCACCCGCAACACCGAATTGGCCGCCCGGCTCGCGATTCGCGGGACGCCGGCCTTCGTGATCGGAGACTCCGTGATCCCCGGCGCCATCTCGCCGGAGCAATTGCAGGATTATATCGCCAAATCCCGTGCGAGTAGCGGGTAACGCCAGGCATCATTGCTCCCTGGCTCTCGGCGTGTTAACGCTTTCGCGCGTGATCGCAAGGGGGGATCCGAGTGGCCAAACCTAATGTGCTCGTGCTGAACGGGCCGAATCTTAATCTCCTGGGAACCCGGGAACCGGAAATTTATGGCCGCACGACGCTGGCCGATATCGAGGCGGCCTGCGTGGAGAAGGGCCGCGGGCTCGGCCTGGACGTGGTCTGCCGGCAAACGAACCACGAAGGCGAATTGGTGGAATGGGTGCAGCAGGCACGCGGCACCCAGAATGGCCTGGTCCTGAACGCCGGCGCCTATACCCACACCTCCATTGCCTTGTACGACGCGCTCGCCGCGGTGAGCCTGCCAGTCGTTGAGGTTCACATGTCGAATATTCACCGACGGGAACCTTTCCGGCATCATTCCTATATCAGCGCTTTCGCCGTGGGCATGATCTGCGGGTTCGGCGCACAGGGCTATGACTTCGCCCTGGAGGCCCTTTCCGCCATCCTGATAAAGAGCGAGGACTCATGAGCAAGTTTCCTCTCGACGAAGAGGCTGTGCGCAAGCTCGCCGCTATCCTCGAAGAAACCGGACTGACCGAGATCGAGGTTGAGGCCGAGGATCGAAAGATCCGGGTCGCCAAGTCGGCGGCACCGGCGGCGATGATGCCGATGCCGGCCGCGGCACCCGCTCTGCCAAGCGCGCCGGCATCCGAAGCCGCGGCGCCGGTTTCGGCGCCAGGTCCGGCCGCGGCCCAGGAAAACGCCGTCACCTCGCCCATGGTCGGTACGGTATACTTGGCGCCCGAACCTGGTGCGAAGGCCTTCGTGCAGGTGGGCGACGCGGTCAAGGAAGGGCAGACGATTCTGATCGTCGAAGCGATGAAGGTCATGAACGCCTTGCCCGCCCCCAAATCGGGGACCGTGAGCGCGATCCTGGTCGAGGATGGCCAGCCAGTCGAGTTTGGCGAGCCGCTGATGATCGTCGATTAGAGCGGCGGGCGGGACAAGACAGATGTTCGAAAAGATCCTGATCGCCAACCGCGGGGAGATCGCGCTCCGCATCCACCGGGCCTGCCGGGAAATGGGAATCTCCACGGTGGCGGTTCACTCCACCGCCGACTCCGATGCCATGCATGTGCGCCTCGCGGACGAGAGCGTGTGCATCGGGCCACCCCCTTCCGTGAAGAGCTACCTCAACATCCCCGCCATCATCTCCGCTGGAACGATCACCGGCGCTGACGCCATTCACCCGGGCATCGGCTTCCTGTCCGAGAACGCCGATTTCGCGGATATGGTCGAGGAGCACGGTTTTGCCTTCATCGGCCCGAAGCCCGAGCATATCGCCCTGATGGGCGACAAGGTCGCGGCCAAGGAAGCAGCCAAGTCGCTGGGCATTCCCGTGGTGCCGGGCTCGGACGGCGCGGTCACGGACGAAAAGCAGGCGGCACAAGTGGCCGAGCGCATCGGCTATCCCGTATTGATCAAGGCGGCCGCGGGCGGCGGCGGGCGCGGCATGAAGGTCGCGCGCATTCAAGGCGAACTTCTGGAAGCCTTCCAGATGGCGCGGAACGAAGCGAAAGCCGCGTTTGGCAACGATCAGGTCTATATCGAGAAGTACCTCTCGAAACCGCGCCATATCGAGATCCAGATTCTCGCCGATAGCCACGGCGCGGTCGTGCACCTGGGCGAGCGCGACTGCTCCCTGCAGCGCCGCCACCAGAAGGTTCTGGAAGAAGCCCCCTCCCCGGCGCTTAATGCCAAGGAACGCGAGCGCATCGGCGATATCGCCATCTCGGCCATGAAGAAGCTGGGCTACCGCTCGGCCGGGACGATCGAATTCCTCTACGAAAACGGCGAGTTCTACTTCATTGAGATGAACACGCGCCTGCAGGTCGAGCATCCGGTGTCGGAGGCGATCACCGGCATTGACCTGGTGCGGGAGCAGATCCGAGTCGGTGCCGGCCTTCCGCTTGGCTTCGAGCAAGACGAAATCAAATTCCTGGGCCATTCCATCGAGTGCCGCGTCAACGCGGAAAATCCGGAAACCTTCATGCCCTGCCCGGGGCTGGTGACCGATTTTCACGCGCCGGGCGGGCTAGGCGTCAGGGTGGATTCGGCGATCTATGGCGGCTATCGGGTCCCACCCCACTACGATAGCCTGATCGCCAAGCTGATCGTTCATGACCAGACCCGCAACGAATGCCTGATGCGGCTACGCCGGGCGCTGGAAGAAATGGTGATCCAGGGGATCGAAACCTCACTCCCCTTGCACCAGAAACTGATCGCACAGCCGGATTTCATCAACGGCGATTACGACATTCACTGGCTTGAGAACTGGATGTCGGAGGACGCAGAGTGAGCCTGCCTTTCCGGGCAAGCTTCACTTTCCTTGGCGCGCGCGACGGAAGATAATCAACCCCACGAAGAGGATCGCCGTGGCGCCGACGGCCGGCAGGATGGCATTGATCAGGCCGTACACCAGGCTTGCGACGCTGCCGGGCGCGGGATGTCCGGCGAGAAACGACATGACCAGCAGAAGATAGAGCGCTCCGCCTACCCGCGGCACCCACATCCGCAACCAGGCCTTATCCGCCTCGCTCAGCATGCCGTCCCCCGGACCCGAACCATCAATACGCGTACTCGTCGAAAAGGTGAGATAGATCGCTGCCCCAGCGACCGTGATAGGCATCCAGCTTCACCTCCGCGGGGGAGGTGCCACGGGCCACGATCTCGCGCAGCGCGCTCAAGAAATGCGACTCGTCGTTGCCCATGTCATCGATCCGGCGCCGGGACTTTAGGCCGCCGCTCGCGATCTCCAGCACCCTCTCAGCCAGGTCCGCCACGGTGCCGCCGCGAAACGCCGTCGCAAGAGCGCGCTTGGGAACCTCGGCCCGCAGATAGGCATGGTCCTCGAGAGTCCAGTCGGCGATTAGGTCCTGACAGGCATCCAGAGCCGCCTGATCATAGAGCAGCCCAACCCAAAGGGCCGGCAAGGCACAGAGGCGGCGCCAAGGTCCTCCGTCCGCGCCCCGCATCTCTAAAAAGCGCTTCATGCGCACTTCGGGGAACAAGGTCGTCAGATGATCCACCCAGTCGGTGGTCAAGGGCGTTTCTCCGGGCAAACCGGGTAGGCGCCCCTCCATGAAGTTGCGGAAGGACTGCCCCGCCACATCGATATAGCGCCCGTCCCGGTGCACGAAGTACATCGGCACATCGAGCACGTGATCCACGTAGCGCTCGAAGCTCATGCCTGGCTCGAACACGAAGGGGAGGATGCCGCAGCGATCGGGGTCGGTATCCGTCCACACATGGCTTCGGAAGCTCAGATATCCGCTCGGCTTTCCCTCGACAAAGGGGGAATTGGCGAAAAGGGCGGTGGCCACCGGCTGCAACGCCAAGGAAACCCGGAACTTGGCGACCATGTCCGCTTCGTCGGAGAAGTCCAGGTTGGTCTGCACCGTGCAGGTCCGCAGCATCATGTCCAAGCCCAGATTCCCGCGCGTCGGCATATAGCGGCGCATGATCCCGTAGCGGCCTTTCGGCATGACGTGGATCTGTTCGCGCGTCCAGGTCGGCGCGAAACCAAGCCCGATCATACGAATTCCCAGCGGCTCACAGACCGTCTTCACTTGGTGCAGATGTGTGTGAACCTCGTCGCAAGTCTGGTGCAAGTTCTCCAGAGGGGCGCCCGAAAGCTCAAATTGCCCCCCTGGCTCAAGAGTGATGCTGCAACCATCCTTCAAAAGCGCGATGGGCTTATCGTCTTCCAGGACAGGTGTCCAACCGAAGGACTCGCTCAGGCCTTCCAGGATGGCGCGAATACTCTTCGGCCCTTCATAGGGCAGAGGCAGGTAATCCTCCTGCGTGAAGGCGAACTTCTCATGCTCTGTCCCGATCCGCCAATCTGACGCGGGCTTGCAGCCCGCCGTCAGGTAGTCGACGAGTTGCGCCTTGCCGGTGATCGGCTGGCCCTTGGCCGAAGGCGGTGCGGACATTTCGACCCCTTGAACCCTTGGAAGAAAAAATTTGCATCCCCGATCGCGCCTCCGGCGGCGCGTCGAAGGGTACCAAATGCGAGATGCGTCGGCCCGTCAAGCGCCTTGCTAGGAAAGATGCCTTCGCCAATTCGGCAAAAGCCCGTTCCAGCCGCCACGATCCGGCGCCTACCGCCAATCGCCGGCGAGCGCCTGCAAGATGGCCAGGCCAGCGACCACGGCGGTATCGGCCCGGAGGATTCGGGGACCCAGGCTGGCGCGCCGCACAAAGGGCAGGCGGGAGAGGTTGGCCCTCTCCTCCTCCGCGAAGCCGCCCTCGGGTCCCGTTAGCAGGGCCCAAGGCTCCTGGAGCTGCTCCTTCTCGGCGACAAGCACGTCATGAATCGGCGGGGCATCGCCGCCTTCGTCGGCCATGAGGATGCGGCGGCCCCGGGGCCAGATGTCCAGCAATTCGGCCAAGCTCACCGGCTCCTTGACCTCGGGCACCGTCAAACGTTGGCATTGCTCGGCGGCTTCGCGCGCATTCGCCGCCAGGCGCTGAAGGTTGACCCGTTCCACCGCGGTTCGGGCCGTCATCACGGGCTGTAGCCGCGCACAGCCAAGCTCCGTCGCCTTTTCCGCCAGAAAGTCGATGCGCGCACGCTTTACCGGCGCGAAGAGAAGCCACAAATCCGGCTCAGTCTCGGCGGCGCGCAGTCGCTCGATCGGCAGCACCGAGGCCCAGCCCTTACCAAGCCCGTCGATACGGGCCAGCCACTCTCCGTCGGTTCCGTTGAAGACGGCCACATGGGCACCAGGCGAGAGCCGCAGAACGCTGCGCAGGAAATGCGCGCGGCCCGAATCCAAGCCAAGCGGACTGCCCTCGGTTACCGGGTCTTCCACGAACAGCCGCGTCGCGATCTTGGGCAAGGGGCTTCTCTTCGCTGTCTTTGGCTGAGCGGCAGACTAAGGCAAATCCCGCCTACGTAAAAACCCAATGCAAAGAGCCATTGAAATATTTTAAGGAATGTTTATCTCACTTCATAGATGTATTCCTTGGAATATATGGAGGTCAAGATGAAAGTGTCGCGGCGGAAGTTCATTTGGACCCTTGGCGGCGGGGGAATCGTCGTGGCGGCAAGCACGGTGGGCTTGTCGCGATGCGACCAGATGCCGGCCGTGGCCGTGGCCCCCTGGACAAACCCCGGCAGCGGCGAAACCGATCCGCGCCGCTGGGCACTGGCCCACGCGCTGCTGGCCCCAAACCCTCACAACATCCAACCCTGGATCGCCGATCTTAGAGTGCCGGAGGAGATCACCCTCTGGGTGGACCCGAACCGTCTGCTCCCGGAAACCGACCCCAACGGACGGCAGATTTTGATCGGCCACGGAACCTTCATCGAACTCCTCGACCTCGCCGCTAGGGAACAGGGCTATCGATTGAACATCGACCTTTTCCCGAACGGCAAAGCGCCCGAGGACGCCTTGGCGGCGGAAGTCCCCCAATATCCGGTGGCGCGAATCCGTTTCGAGGAAGATGCCTCCGTGCAAAAGGACCCGCTTTTCCAGCAGGTCTTCACGCGCCGCTCCATTAAGGAGCCCTATGACATGGAGCGGCCGCTCGAATCCGGCCATGAACGCGCCTTGCGCGAAACGCGCTTGCCCGGTGGCTCGAGTTTCGAACTGGCGGACCAGAACCCGCTCGCCGATCGCTTACGCGATTTGACGAGCCAAGCCGTACTAACGGAATTGGAAACCCCGCGCACTCTCAAGGAAAGCTTTGATCTGACGCGTGTCGGCGCTAGCGAGATCGCGCGGCATCGCGATGGTATCGATCTGCATGGACCGATGTTCTGGTGGCTAAAACACCTCGGGCTCTTCACGCCGGAAGATGCCATGACGCCCGGCACAATGTCCTATCAAGGCGGAGTCGATTACGCCTTGGGGTGGGCCTCCGGAACGCGCGCTTTCGGATGGATCAGCACAGCTAGCAACAGCCGCGCCGATCAGGTGTTGGCGGGACGGGACTACGTGCGCCTTAACCTGGCCGCGACGGCGGCGGGCGTGGCCATGCACCCGGTCAGTCAACTGCTGCAGGAATATGCGGAGATGACCGGCCTGCAGAGCGACTTCATCGAGGCGGTTCAGCCGCCGGAGGGCTCAACGGTGCAGATGCTCTTTCGGTTGGGATACGCGGACAGGGTGCCGCCCTCCCCCAGGCGCGGCCTCGACAGTTTGGTCAGGACCTGATTGTCTAGCCGTATGGCTGGATCGGCGCGGGAAGACAGGGCGAAGCTGGGGTATCGCATCCTGAATTGGATTGGGATCGTCGAACAGCTCGCGCGGACGAAGGCCAATCGGACCCTCGCCGAATTAGGCCTGCCCTGGCCCCAGTTCGTTTTGCTGAACCACTTCAGCCATCGCCCCGATGAAGGGAAGATGGTGACCGAGGTGGCGCGTGCCATGCAGCAGAATCAACCGGGAATCAGTAAGACGGTCAAAGCCATGGTCGAGAGCAGCATTCTAGAGGTGGTGGCCGACGACAGGGACCGGCGGGTGAAGCGCCTGTTTCTGACACCGCAAGGCCGGGCGACGCACGCCGAGGCACTTGCGCGTTTGGCGCCCATGGTGGCGGACAGCTTCGCGGGTTGGTCGACCGAGGAAATGGCCGAGGCCTTTCAGGCTTTGGACCGGCTCAAGGTCTACCTGGACGACAATCGCTAAAATCCTGCGGCGGGCACACGAGGCGCCTTGAGCGTCGAGCCCTGGGGACGCAAGATGCCGGGCATGACCGAGGCCTCCCACCGCCAACCGCCAAACGCGCCCGACGCCAGCGATATTCGGGGCGAAACCTGGCTGCAGCGCGCGACACCGAAAGCCTGGCATCCCTATATCGTCCTCGCGCGCCTCGACCGGCCGATCGGGACCTGGTTGCTGCTGCTGCCGTGCTGGTGGTCCTTGGCGATGGCGGCCGCCGCGGAACCGGCGGCGGCGGAGCCGACCTACCCGCGACTGGCTTGGCTGGCTTTCCTCTTCGCGCTCGGGGCCTTGGTGATGCGGGCGGCCGGGTGCACGATCAACGATTTCCTGGACCGTGATTTCGATGCGAAGGTCGCGCGAACCGCCGGCCGGCCGATTCCCAGCGGTGCGGTGAGCCCGCGCCAAGCCCTGATCTTCCTGGCCGTCTTGCTGGCGGTCGGGCTGGTCATCCTGCTGCAGCTCACACCGACCGCGATTTGGCTGGGCATCGCCTCGCTAGCGCTCGTTTTCCCCTACCCCCTGATGAAGCGCATCACCTATTGGCCGCAGCTTTGGCTTGGGCTCACCTTCAATTGGGGCGCTCTCATGGGTTGGGCGGCGCTGCGGGACGGCATCGGCCTGCCGGCGGTCTTTCTCTATCTCGGCGGGATCGCTTGGACGCTTGCCTACGACACCATCTATGCCCACCAGGACAAGGAGGACGATGCAATGATCGGCGTCAAATCCTCCGCCTTGAAGCTTGGAGCGGCCACCAAGCCCTGGCTCCGGGTGTTCTTCGCAGCGGCGCTCGCCGGATTTGCCGCCGCCGGCTGGGCGGCCGGCCTCGGCGCCCTCTACGTCGCCGCCCTGCTGCCATTGGCGGTGCATTTCGCCTGGCAAGTCCGCAGCCTCGACATGGACGATCCGAAGAACTGTCTAGTGCGCTTCAAATCGAACCGGGATAGCGGATTTCTCTTGCTGCTGGCCATCGTCCTAGCCTGGGTGCTCGCGTGAAGCCGCTCGCCGATCCCTTGGAATTCGTTCGTGAGAACACCGCGGTCGAGCGGCCTCCGCTGGTGCCCGAAATCGCCCTCCACCTCGCCAGCGAGGTCGTGCCGCTCTGGCAAGCAACGGAGGAGAAACTCTCCGAGCTTGGCCTGCCGCCGCCCTACTGGGCCTTCGCCTGGGCGGGCGGCCAGGGCCTGGCGCGCTACCTGCTCGATCATCCGGAACTGGTCGCGGGACGACGGGTGCTGGATTTCGCCAGCGGATCGGGCATTGCCGCCATCGCCGCCGCCAAGGCGGGAGCTTCCCAGGTCACCGCCAGCGAGATCGACGCCTTCGCGCTCGCCGCGTGCAGGCTCAACGCGGACCTCAATGCCGTCGCCCTTACGGTCACCGGCGATGACTTGGTGGGCGATCCGGGCACGGCCTGGGATGTCGTGCTGGCCGGCGACGTGTGTTACGAGCGGCCCATGGCGCAAGCGGTTTTCGCCTGGCTGTCCACCATGGCGCGTGGCGGCAAGACGGTTCTGCTCGGCGACCCGGGGCGCAGCTATCTGCCGCGCGAGGGCATGGAGCGGGTGACCGCCTACTCGGTCAAGACCAGCCGGGACCTGGAAGACAGCGACCTGCGCAACGCGGTGGTGTGGCGCGTCTTGGATCACTCTAATTAACTGATTTAAATTGCGTTTGTTGCACCAGAAGCTTGAGAAGCGCTCCCTGAGAGGTTAATGAGGTGCCTAAAAGCACCAGGTTTGCACCCGAGGGAAGCTTGGCGGGGCGGATCGGGTCGAAGCCCGGTCGAAGCGATCGATGAAATCTCCCTACTTGATGACACGCGCGGCCGGCTGAGAGAGGTTTCGCGTGGCGCGTTTTCGGGCGAGTTGACGGTAATCAGTGCCGCGCTCACCGATGCCGCCGACTTGCGGGACTTGCCCGTGCCCGTCGAGCCGGTGCGCGAAGCGCATAGGACGTTGACCCACCTTGGCGCGCGGATTTTCAGCGCCGGACGAAATCGGCATAGAGCCTGAAACAGTCAAGAGCGCTTTGCGCAGCATGTCCAACGCGACCCCGCAGCGCGTGGTGAAAGAAGGGTGGGGTCGATATCGGCTCCGCGACACCAGTCGCTCTCTGTCTGACACCGCCGACACCGGCAATAACGTGTCAGTGTCAACGGTATCTGGGGCCTCGGTAAGACGGTTAAAGCGCCCTCGAAGGCAGTAGGGATCGTCAGCGATGGTCTGGATATCCCTGCCTTTCTTCGTAAGGACATGACATGTAGCGCCTGCAAGGCGGCAAATTATGCGGCACCAGGAAAAGAGCCCCCGCTGTGGGGGCACAGCGGGGGCTAAGGTGATACGCTTCCATGTGGGAACTCAGCCCGAAGGAGATGGGGGATCCGGGCCATGCTCGTGTCAGAGCACGGTAGGCGTTCCCGCGAAAACCTAAGTGGATCCGATCTGAGGGGCCGAAATGCGGTCGGATGTCGCAGCGGAGTTCAGCCGAATGAGCGATCCGCGATGGATGACTGTGCGCCTTACCCCAGATAGCACTAGATTGCCCGGCGGCGCGGCCGAGGAAACTTCTTTCCGCCTAGTGTCAGAAAACGGACGCCGGTTGGTCGGGACCTGAACGTCCGCTGTGTGCTATGAGCGGACGCTGTTGCGTCAATGGTCTTAAGTCGGCTCATGACCCAAAGCGGAAATTTACGTGGTCGTGCTCAATCCGCTCTGAACACTGTGTGGCCTTTCAAAACAGTCATCAGAACTTTTGTTGTGTGGATCGCTTGTGGTTCGATCTCGAGGAGATTCTGGTTGATGACAATGAAGTCAGCGGATTTGCCTACTTCAATAGAACCAGTTTCGTCCTCTATCTCCATGGCCACCGCCCCATTACGAGTGAAGATCTCGATGGCCGTCTCGACATCAATGCGCTCATCCGGATTCAGCTGGCCATATTCGGGCTTGCTAGGATACTGGCGGGTTATCATCCCCTCCATCGCAAACCACGGGTCTGGCTCAGGGATGTTGTCCCAATCACTGCCGTAGGTAACAACCGCACCCGCATCCACCAAACTCTTAATCGGTGTGAAGGTCAGATCAAACAGATCGCGACCAATGATAAGGGGCCATGACCTAATGGATGGGTCAGGAACCCAGAGCTGGTAAGGTGAGACCTCGGTGATGAAGTTTGATGCTTCGAAGTTAAATCGCGACAAATCCTCAGGATAGACGAGCATTGAGTGAGCCATATGGTGGCGTGGCCCCTTGCCATTTCGGCGTCGGACCGCCTCCACTGCATTGAGAAAGTGACGCACAGAGAGGCTGCCAGTGGCATGCGCCATCACTTTCAATCCTTCCGCATCAAATCGGAGCATCCATGTACTGAAGGTCGACTCGTCAATGCTCGGGGTCCCGAAGGTGGGTGCGGTCTCGTAAGGGTCTATCATCGGAGAGCCCCCTTCTGCATCGTTGGGTACGCCATCCATGTAGATTTTCACGCCATCAACATTGATGAGTGGGGAGTTCTCACCCCGCTTCTCGCGGGACATGAAGGTTTTCGCCTGTTCTTCCAAGGTCGTGGTGACGTAACGGGTATTGAAATCCCAGCTTCCCTGTATGCGGACCGTCAGCTTGTTCTGCGATTCGAGAGAACGGTAAGCCGCCACGCGCACCGGATCGAGCTGCGGGGTAATGATGGCTGTAATCCCATAACGATTGAGCTTGTCGAAAATCCAAGCAGCACGCTCCTCAACCACTTCAGGCGAGGGTGGCGGCATAGCAGTGGTAATAAGGCCAAGCGCTTTGTCGTGCAGTGTCCCTGTCGGATTTCCAGAGCTGTCTCGGTCGA
>JARFRB010000132.1 GCA_029287455.1 Pelagibius litoralis
GGCGAAGGTCGCGGCTGGCGACGCTTTCCTGCTGCAAGGTGGCGACTGCGCGGAAAGCTTCGCCGAATTCCACGCCAATAACATCCGGGACACTTTCCGTGTGCTGCTGCAGATGGCGGTGGCCTTGACCTTTGGCGCGGCCTTGCCGGTCGTGAAGGTCGGACGCATGGCCGGGCAGTTCGCCAAGCCCCGCTCGGCGGACACAGAAGCGGTGGATGGCGTGGAGCTTCCGAGCTATCGCGGCGATATCATCAACGGTATCGAGTTCACCGAGACGGCCCGGCAGCCGGATCCGGAGCGGTTGTTGCGCGCCTACAATCAATCGGCGGCCTCGCTGAATCTTCTGCGCGCCTTTGCCCAAGGCGGTTTTGCGGATCTGCATAAGGTTCATCAATGGAACCTGAAGTTCGTGGCAGGCAGCGCCCAGGGCGAACGCTACGAGGAGCTTTCGACGCGGATCGACGAGGCCATGGCCTTCATGGCTGCTTGCGGCCTGACGGGCGAGACGGTCAGCCAACTGCGCGAGACGGACTTTTACACCAGCCACGAGGCCTTGCTCCTGAATTACGAGGAGCCACTCGCCCGGGTCGATAGCCTGACGGGCCAGTGGTACGCCTGCTCGGCCCATATGCTGTGGATCGGTGACCGCACCCGCCAGCCGGACGGTGCTCACGTGGAGTTTCTGCGCGGCGTGCAAAACCCGGTCGGCTTGAAGTGTGGCCCGAGCACGGATCCCGACGAGCTGATCCGGCTGATCGACCTGCTTAATCCTGCGAACGAAGCGGGTCGGCTCACCCTGATTTCGCGAATGGGTTCCGATCAGGTGGAGCAGAAGCTGCCGGCCTTGGTTCGGAAGGTCGAGCGTGAAGGCCGCACGGTGGTCTGGTCCTGCGATCCCATGCACGGCAATACGATCAAGTCCTCGAACGGCTACAAGACACGCCCCTTCGACCGGATCCTTGGCGAGGTGCGCGGCTTCTTCGCGGTGCATAGAGCCGAGGGCACCCATGGCGGCGGCGTGCATTTCGAGATGACGGGCCAGGACGTGACGGAGTGCATTGGCGGTGCACAGGCCATTAACGAGGGCATGTTGGGCGATCGTTATCACACTCACTGCGATCCGCGCTTGAACGCGAGCCAGGCGCTGGAGCTGGCATTCCTGCTGGCCAATGAGCTCAAGGCCGAGCGTTTGGCCCGCGGGTTGCCGATGGGAGCGGTCGCGGCCGGCGAGTAGGGGTTTCTCCCCCGGTTTTTCCCCCGGCGCAGGGGTCCGCCGGCCGTTTGAGACAAAGGACAAAGGGCAGCGATGGTCGCGGACGGAGGGGAGCGGGCGAAGGGCCTGAAGACGTGCTGGCCCCTGCGGGACGCCGATATCGCGAACTGGACCGACGCCTATTTCAAGCGTACGAAGCAGGCCGTCGGCACCTTCGGGGACTTGACGGCGACCTACGCCGTCTTCATGCGGCGCCCGGTGGTTTCCGCGCCGCGGCTTGTGGTGGAGTGGCTCGCCGCCGTGGCCGCCGAGCGCAATGTCACCTTCGACATCGACCTGCGATTCGAAGAGGGCAAGTGGGTCGGGGCGGGCGAGCCGATCCTCTACATCACTGGGCCGCTCTATCATCTCTGCGACTTGGAAACGCTCCTGCTGCAAAAACTGGGTCCGGCTTGCGTGGCGGCCTACAACGCCTTCACCATGTGCGCAGACTTGCCCAAGGCAGCCTTTCTCGCCATGGACGCGCGTCACTGCGCGGGCGTGGAGATGGCGGAGATGATGGCCTACGCGGCCGCGGTCGGATCGGATCGGGCCAAGCGCAAGGTGGGGGCCGTGGGCTTTATCGGCAATGCCACCGACGCAACCGCGCATTTTTTCGGCTTGGACTCCGGCAAGGGGACCATGCCCCATGCCTTCATCGGCTACGCCGGGTCTACCTTGCGGGCGGCCGAGATGTTCGACTCCTGCTTCCCCGGTGATCCGATGACCGTGCTGGTGGACTACTTCGCCCAGGAAATTAGCGACGCTCTGTCGGTTTGCCGGCGCTTTAGCGATCGCGCGGCGGAGGGACGCCTTTCCGTGCGCCTGGACACCCCGGGAAGCCGCTTCATCGAGGAACTGGACCCGCCGGCCTCCTACGCCGTGCTCGAGCGCAACGCGCCGGCGGCGGTCAGAGGATACCGCACCGAGGAGGAGCTACGCTATCTGGTGGGGGCGGGCGTGTCGGCGGCGGCGATTTGGCGAATGCGCGAAGTGCTGGACGAGGCCGGCTTTCCCAAGGTCAAGATCGTCGGCTCCTCGGGCTTCGGCCCCAAGAAGTGCCGCGTCATGAGCGAAGC
Source organism: Pelagibius litoralis (assembly GCA_029287455.1). Taxonomy (GTDB): domain Bacteria; phylum Pseudomonadota; class Alphaproteobacteria; order Kiloniellales; family DSM-21159; genus JARFRB01. Next base: position 2,332 of record JARFRB010000132.1, read on the forward strand.
CGAAGCCCCCATCGATGTGGTCGGGACCGGAAGCTATCTGCCGGGCAGTTGGTCGGAGACGTATGCCACCGCTGATATCGTCGAATACGACGGCACTCCGAGAGTCAAGGTGGGACGCGAGTTCTTGCTTCGGCGCCAGGAATAGGCGTCTTGGAGCGCGCCCTTGTCTCCCACATGGGTGCGCGTTAGAAGGATCCTCATGAGCGAAACCTTGACCCTTGCCCTTGCGCAGCTGAATCCGATCGTTGGAGACATAGCTGGCAACGCAGAGAAGCTGCGCGGCGCGCGGCGCGAGGCGCAATCCCTGGGCGCGGATCTTGTCGTAGGGCCGGAGCTTTGCGTGAGCGGCTATCCGCCCGAGGACCTCGTGCTGAAGCCCCTGTTTCTCGACGCCGTCAAGGCGGCGGTCGAAGACCTGGCGCGCGAGACGGCGGATGGTGGGCCGGCGCTCTTGATCGGCGCGCCATGGCGTGAAGCGGGGGAGGTTGTCGGCCCCTTGCGCCATCACGTTGTCAACGCGGCCCTCCTGCTGGACGGCGGCGAGATCAAATCGATTCGCGCCAAGCACGACCTGCCAAACTATGGTGTTTTCGACGAAATCAGGGTGTTTCGCCCCGGCCCGCTTCCGGGGCCAATCAATTTCCGCGGCGTCCGCCTTGGCGTCATGGTCTGCGAGGACATGTGGTATCCGGACGTGACCGAGTGTCTGGAGGAGTCCGGCGCCGAAATCCTGGTGGTGATCAATGGAAGCCCCTTCGAGGAGGACAAGGGCGACGAGCGCATCCAACTTGCGGTCAAGCGGGTCACGGAAAGCGGCTTACCGCTGGTCTATGTCAACCAAGTGGGCGGTCAGGACGAACTGATATTTGACGGTGCGTCCTTCGCGCTGGATGGGCGCTGCCAGTTGGCCCTTCAGATGCCCGCGTTGGAGACAGGCGTCTCCACGGCCCGCTTCTCTAAGGAGGCTGAGGGATGGGCGCTGGAGACCGGGGAGCGCACTGCCCCGCCGGAGGGGCTGGAGGCGACCTACCGCGCCCTCATGTTGGGCTTGCGCGATTACGTTGAGAAGAACCGCTTTCCGGGGATCGTGTTGGGGCTTTCCGGCGGCATCGACTCCGCGCTGTCGGCTGTGGTCGCCGCTGACGCCCTGGGCGCGGAAAAGGTTCACTGCGTGATGATGCCTTCGCCCTACACCAGCAAGGAGAGTCTTGAGGATGCGGCCGAATTGGCCTCGCTCTGCGGCTTGCGGCTCGACGAGGTCAATATCGAGCCGGCGATGCGGGCCTTCGAGGAGATGCTGAATCCTCTGTTCGACACTCTCGCGGCGGACACCACCGAAGAGAATATCCAGGCGCGCTCGCGCGGGATCACGCTCATGGCCCTATCCAACAAGCTGGGCCACATGGTGCTTTCGACCGGCAACAAGTCGGAGATGAGCGTCGGCTATGCCACGCTCTACGGCGACATGTGCGGGGGCTTCAACGTTCTGAAGGACGTCTATAAGACCGCGGTCTTCGAGCTGGCGCGCTGGCGCAATCAGGTGCATCCCAAGGCTGCTTTAGGCCCGGCTGGCCGGGCGATCCCCGAGCGGATCATCACCAAGCCGCCCTCCGCGGAATTGAAGCCCGATCAGACCGACCAAGACAGCCTGCCGCCCTATGATGCGCTGGACGATATTCTCGCCTGCCTGATCGAGCAGGAAATGGGCATCGAGCAGATCGCCGCGCGCGGCCACGACCGCGCCGTCGTCAACCGGGTGTGGCGCATGCTGGAAAATGCCGAATACAAGCGCCGTCAGGCTCCGCCCGGCGTGAAGATCACCCGCCGCTCCTTCGGGCGCGACCGGCGCTATCCCATCACCAACGCCTTTAAAGGGCCCGCCTGAAGCCTCAAGCGCCCTCGAAAGATACGAAACGACCATGGCTATCCGGTTCCATAACACCCTGGCCCGCGAGAAGCAGATCTTCGAACCCATGGACCCGGAGAAGGTCCGCCTCTATGTCTGCGGTCCTACGGTCTACGACTTGGCGCACATCGGCAATGCCCGGCCCGTCGTTGTCTTCGACGTGCTTTTCCGGCTCCTGCGCCATCTCTACGGCGCCGAGCATGTCGTCTATGTCCGCAATATCACGGACGTGGACGACAAGATCATCGACGCCGCGCGCACGAGCGGGGAGCCCATCGACAGCATTACCGCGCGCACGACCCGGGCCTTCCATGAGGATGTGGCTGCCTTGCTCGCGCTTCCGCCCAGCGAGGAGCCGCGGGCCACGCAACACATCGCCGGCATGATCGCGATGATCGAGACGCTGATCGAGAAGGGTCACGCCTACGCCGCCGACGGCCATGTGCTGTTCTCTGTTCCCTCCATGCCGGACTATGGCGCCCTGTCGCGCCTGGACCGGGAGGAATTGGTCGCCGGCGCGCGGGTGGACGTGGCGCCCTATAAGCGCGATCCGGCGGACTTCGTGCTCTGGAAGCCGAGTTCCGGAGAGCAGCCTGGCTGGGAAAGCCCTTGGGGGCGTGGCCGGCCTGGTTGGCACATTGAATGCTCGGTGATGAGCGCCGCTCATCTTGGCGAGGTCTTTGACATTCATGCGGGCGGGCTCGATCTGGTCTTTCCTCACCACGAGAACGAAATAGCCCAAAGCCGCTGCGCCCACAGGACCCCGGCCATGGCGCGCTTTTGGATGCACAACGGCTACGTGGTTGTGGGCGGCGAGAAAATGTCGAAGTCGCTTGGCAACTTTCTGACCGTGCGTGCCTTGTTGGAGGAAGGATTTCCGGGCGAGGCGATCCGGCTGACGCTGCTATCGGCTCACTACCGCCAGCCTTTGGACGTGACCCGGGAAAAGATCAAGGAATCGGAGTCACAACTCGACCGCCTCTACGGCGCCTTGCGCCGGGCACCCGGAGGGCCGGCGGCCGAACCGCCCGCCGGCGTTCTTGCCGCGCTTTGCGACGACCTGAACACGCCCCTGGCGGTTGCCGAACTGCACGAACTGGCGAGCGCGCTCAACAAGGCGGGGCCGGGTGCCGAGCAGGACTCTCTCGCCGCTGAATTGAGGGCGGGTGGCGCGCTGCTCGGCCTTTTGGGGGACGACCCCGAAGCTTGGTTCCAGCGCGGTGCCTCGGCCTTGTCCGCCGAGGAGATCGAGGATCTAATCGCCGCCCGCGCGGCTGCTCGGGCCGCCCGGGATTTCGCCGAAGCAGACCGCATTCGCGACCTCCTGATCGCCCAGGATATCGTGCTGGAAGATAGCGCCGGGGGAACCACCTGGCGGCGCGGCGGCTAGGCGAGCAGGGCAGGCTCGAAGGGGAAGGTGGAGAGCCGTTCCGGTCCGCGCTCGGTGATCAGGATTTGCTCTTCCAGCTTCACCCCGTCGCGGCCGCCGGCCTCCCCGATATAGCTTTCCATCGAAAACACCATTCCCGGTTCCAGCCGCATCTCCGGATCGTTCTGCTGGTCGAGATCGGCGGCGTTGCGCAGAAAGGGAAACTCGTCCTTCAAGCCCACCCCATGGGCGAATCCGTAGCGGTAGGGCAGGTAGGCCTCTGGAAAATGCGACTCGTTCTCGATCACCTCGCGCAAGGTTCGTCCCGGATTCATGAGGGCTAGATTGTGCTCGATTTGGGCATGGGAGGCCGCGTAGAGGCGTTTTTGCTCGTCGCTCGGCCGTCCCGGCCCGCAGAAGTAGGTCCGCGAGATGTCCGCGCAGTAGCCGTTCGGTCCGATCATGTCGGTGTCGAAGGCGACCAGGTCCCCGGCCTCGACGGTCCGGAAAGAGGCTTCCTGCATCCAGGGATTGGTGCGCGGGCCGGAACTCAAGAGCCGAGTCTCCAGCCATTCGCCGTCCATCTCGGCGTTGGTCTGGTTCAAGATCGCCCAGAGCGCGTTTTCCGTCACGCCCGGCCGCAGTGTCTCGCGCATCCTGCGCATGCCTTCTTCGGCAACCGCGACCGCGCGGCGGATGCAGGCAATTTCCTCCGCGCTCTTGATGAGGCGCGCGTGCTCCATCAAGGCTTCGCCATCCGCCACTTCAAAGCCCAGCGCCTCGATGGCGCGCAGGCCGATCGGGTTCAGATGGTCGAAAGCGATCCGCCGGTTGCCCCCGCCGCTCGCGCGGGCAAGATCGGCGAGCTCGGCGGCCCAAGCGGCGGCATGGGCTTGCTTCTCCGAGCCGCTATAGAAGTGGGTCCAGCTTCTCGGCGGACGGATTTCGGCGGGATTCTCAAGGCTTTGACTGGCAACCGGCCACTTCCCGGCTCCGAATTCAAAAAGCACCGGCAGGCCCTCGGCCGGAACGAAGGCGTAGCGGACGTGATTGTGTAGCGTCCAAACCGCCATGTTCCGGCTGCCGGTGGCGTAGCGGAGGTTATGTGGATCGAAGAGCACCGCGGCGGCGAGATCGCGCTTGCGCAGTTGGTCTTGCACCCGGGCCAGGCGATAGCGGCGCACCGCCACATAATCGATGGGATCCTTGGGGTGCAGGCTGTCCATGGCTTCGTTCGCGTTTACCGTAGCTCCCAGCGGACTCTGCGCTTGGGTTGTGGCCCCGGCAAGGCATATCGGTGGTTCGGCGGCCCGAGAATCCCCGCCAAGACGTTGACGTGGCGGCCGCCCTGCGCTGTAAAGGTCGGCCTTCACTGATCCGGACCGGCTCACGATGACCGACGACAAGCGCGTCTACCTTTTCGACACCACCCTGCGCGATGGCGCCCAGACCCAAGGGGTGGATTTTTCCGTTCCCGACAAGCTGGCCATCGCGCGGGCATTGGACGAACTGGGCGTGGATTACGTGGAAGGTGGCTGGCCGGGCGCCAATCCCACGGACACGGCGTTTTTCGCGGAGCCGCCAAAACTCGCGACGGCGTGCTTCGTTGCTTTCGGGATGACGCGCCGCCCGGGCCGCTCGACACAGAACGATCCTGGCCTCGCCGCCCTCGCGAACGCTGCCGCGCCTGCGGTCTGCATGGTGGGCAAGGCTTGGGACTTTCACGTCAACCTGGCGCTTGGGGTTCCGCTGACCGAGAACATCTCGATGATCGCCGACAGCGTCGCCCACCTAGTGGAGCGCAAGGACGAGGTGATGTTCGACGCGGAGCATTTCTTCGACGGCTTCAAGGCCAATCCCACCTACGCCAAGGAGTGCGCGCTCGCAGCCTTCGACGCCGGTGCCCGCTGGATCGTGCTCTGCGACACCAATGGCGGAACCTTGCCGGAGGAGGTCGAGCGCATCGTCTCCGAGATGACGGATATCATCCCCGGCAAGCGGCTCGGCATCCACTGTCACAACGATACGGAAAACGCCGTCGCCAACTCCCTGGCGGCGCTCAAGGCCGGTGCGCGGCAGGTCCAGGGCACTATCAACGGACTTGGGGAGCGCTGCGGCAACGCGAACTTGATTTCCTTGATCGCGTCGCTTGCCCTGAAGACGGATCTCGATATCGGCCCGGCTAAGGACCATCTCTCTCACTTGACCAGCCTGTCGCGCTTGCTTGACGACCGCCTTAACCGCGCGCCGGATCGGCACGCAGCCTATGTCGGCGAGAGCGCCTTCGCCCACAAGGGTGGCCTTCATGTCTCGGCGGTGGAGAAGGATCCGCGCAGCTACGAGCACATCGATCCCGCGCTGGTGGGGAATCGCCGCCACATCGTGGTTTCCGATCAGGCCGGGCGGTCCAACATTCTGGCGCGCTTCCGGGAGATCGGGATCGACCTGGACCCGGACGACCCCAAGGTCGGGGACCTGGTGGAGGAGGTGAAGCGCCGGGAGTTCGAGGGTTACGCCTACGACAGCGCCGAGGCCTCCTTCGAGCTCTTGGCCCGGCGCGCATTGGAGACGGTGCCCGACTATTTCCAGCTGGTGCGCTTTCGCGTCATGGACGACCGGCGGTTCAACGCGCGCGGCGAGCTGGTCACGGAGTCCGAGGCCACGGTCACGTTGGAAGTCGCGGGCCAGCAGACCATGACCGTGGCCAACGGGAATGGACCGGTGGATGCGCTGGACAAGGCAATCCGCAAGGCGCTGACGCCGGTCTTTCCGGTGCTTGAGACCATGCGGCTGGTCGACTACAAGGTGCGCATCCTGACCCCCCAGGCCGGCACCGAGGCAGTGACCCGCGTGCTTATCGAAAGTGCCGGGCGCAGCGGCTATTGGACCACGATCGGCGTTTCGACCAACATCATCGACGCCTCTTTCAACGCGCTCAATGACGCGATCACCTGGAAGCTGTTCCACAATGCGGAGACGAGCGGATAACCATGGCGGGGACCGACCGCGGCAAGTCTGGAGCCACCGCCGATCTCGGGCCGGTCATAGTGCTGGTGGAGCCGCAGTTGGGTGAGAACATCGGCATGGTGGCCCGCGCCATGCTGAATTGCGGCCTGACCGCCTTGCGCCTGGTGCGGCCGCGGGACGGCTGGCCTAATCCTGCCGCCGTGGCCGCAAGTTCCGGCGCGGATTGCGTGATCGAAGCCGTGGAGGTCCACGAGACCACTGAAGCGGCCATCGCGGACCTTCACCGGGTTTACGTCACTTCGGCGCGGGAGCGGGGCATGGTTAAGCCCGTGGTGACTGCCCGCCGGGCGGCGGAGGAGATGCGGGCCCTCGCCGCGCGTGGGGAGCGGGTGGGCCTGCTCTTCGGGCCGGAGCGCAGCGGGCTCTTCAACGATGATATCGCGCTTGGCGACGTCATTGTGCAGGTCCCGCTGAATCCGGCTTATAGCTCGCTCAATCTGGCTCAGGCGGTCCTGCTGCTGGCCTACGAGTGGTATCAGCTGGGCGACGATACGCCGGCGCGTGAGCTGCCGCTGCACGGCGGGGTGCCTGCGGAGAAGGGGCAGCTCATCGGCTTCTTCGAGCGGCTGGAGGAGACTCTCGACGCCGTGGGCTTCTTCTTCCCGCCGGAAAAGCGCCCCGGCATGGTGCGTAATCTACGCAACATGTTCGAGCGGGCCGGGTTGACCGAGCAGGAGGTGCGGACGCTTCAAGGCATTCTGTCCGCCTTGCAAGGGGCCAAGCTGCGCCGGGCGCCCCGATCCGAACCCCAATCCGAAGCCTAGATAATCGCGTCGTCCGGCTCGCCCGCGCCGCGTCTGAGGCCAACCAGGGCGTGGAGGATCAAGGTGCCCAGGACGATGCCGCCGCCGATCAGCGCCAGGTTGCTCGGTGTCTCGCCCAAGGCCAGCCAGACGATCAGGGGACCGATCGCGGTCTCAAGCAGCATAAGGAGGCTGACCTCGGGTGCCGTGATGTAACGCGGCCCCAAGGTCAGAAGCCCAAAGGCGACCGGGAGCAGTAGAAGGCCCAGCAACAGCATCAGGCCGAACTCCGGCGGAGGCAGGCTAAAGGGTGCTGCAAGCCCGATAGCAATCACCGCCGAGATGAAATTGCCGAGCGCCATGGAAGGGACCATGTTTACCGCCCGGCTATGGCGTACCACGGTGAAACCGCCGGCCAGCCCCAAGGCCGTGAACATGGCCATCACGTCTCCGAACAGGCCGCCTGCCTCCATGGAGCCGGAGAAGATCACGGCAATGCCGGCGGTGGCCGCCGCGATGGCGATCCAGGTCCGCCGCTCGACCACTTCGCCCAGAAAGGCACGCGACAGCAGGGCGCCGAAGAGGGGAGCCGTGGCCAAAATCATCAAGGTGTTGGCCACTGTGGTGTATGCCAGCGCCAGCACGAAGCAAACCGCGTTCATGGCAAACAGCAGCCCGGCCAAGATGCCGGGACGGCCCAGCGCCGCCAGGCCCTTCAGCCAGCCGCGTCCTTCGCTTGCGGCGTAGAGCGTCATAAGGCCGATTCCGATCAGGAGGCCCCGCCAGAAGGTCATGGTCCAGGGATCGGTGTCTATGATCCGGACTATCAGGGTGTCTGGGCAGATCGCCAGCACGCCGATCAGGGTGATCAGCAGGCCTTTGCGGTGCTGGGCGCGATCGAGCATGGCAGATGGGACCCCAAGGTTTGACGACGCCACGATTGACTTTTCGCGGCATAACGGTATAAGCGCCCGCTCATTCCTGGGAAAGCGGGTCGGCCGAAGGGGCCGCGCCCCGCCCGCGAGGCCGGAACGTTCCGGCATTGGCAGGGACTACCGGGACATATCGCAACCCGAAACTGGGAGCAAGCCGCGCAATGTCGAAGCGCCAGCAGTCGAAGTACAAGATTAACCGCCGCCTCGGCGAAAACCTTTGGGGCCGCCCGAAATCTCCGGTCAATCGCCGCGAGTACGGCCCAGGGCAACATGGGCAGCGCCGCCGCAAGCCTTCGGACTTCGGCACTCAGCTTTCCGCCAAGCAGAAGCTCAAGGGCTACTACGGGAACATCGGTGAGAAGCAGTTTCGCCGCTATTACGCCGAAGCCGTGCGCCGGCGCGGCGATACCGGCGAGAACCTGATCGGCCTTTTGGAGCGCCGCTTGGACGCGGTGATCTATCGCTCCAAGTTCGTGCCGACGGTCTTTGCCGCGCGCCAGTTCGTCAGCCACGGGCACATCCTGGTCAACGGCAAGCGGGTCACCATCGCCTCCTACATGGTCAAGGACGGTGACGTGGTCGAAGTCAAGGTCAAGAGCCGCGAACTGCCGATCGTGCTGGAAGCCGTGGGCTCGAGCGAGCGGGACCTGCCCGACTACCTTAACGTCGACCACAACAAGATGACCTCCACCTTTCTGCGCACGCCAAAGCTGGCCGACGTGCCCTATCCGGTCCAGATGGAACCGAACCTGGTCATCGAGTTCTACTCACGCTGATTTGGCCTCGCGGCCTTTAGGGCAACACATGAAAAGGGGCCGCCCAACGAAGGGCGGCCCCTTGGCATTTTTGTATTCGGGACTCCTGGGGGCGGTCAGCCGGCCGGCTGGACGTTCACCCCGTGGGTCGAAAGCATTTCCTGGAGTTCCCCCGTCTCGAACATCTCGCGGATGATGTCGCAGCCGCCGACGAACTCGCCTTTAACGTAGAGCTGGGGGATCGTCGGCCAGTTGGAGAAGTCCTTCACGCCCTGGCGCAGGCCCGGGTCCTCCAGCACATTGATGCCACGGAATTTGACGCCCAAGTGGGTCAGCACCTGCACCACCGCCGCCGAAAAGCCGCACTGCGGGAAAACCGGCGTGCCCTTCATGTAAAGCACGACGTCGTTGTCGCCGATGTCCTGCTTGATGCGTTCAAAAACTGGGTTGTCCATCGATATCCTTCCTTTCCGGCCGCCGGGTCGTCAGTCGGCCGGCGCCGAGGTTTGTAGGGCCAGAGCATGCAATTCGTTGCCCATGCGCCCCTGCAGCGCTTGGTAAACCATTTGATGCTGCTGCACGCGCGACTTCCCGCGGAAAGCTTCCGAAACGATGTAGGCGGCATAGTGGTCGCCGTCGCCACGCAGATCTTCGATCGTGACCTTGGCATCGGGGATGCCGTCCTTGATCAACCGTTCGATATCCGCCGGGTTCATTGGCATGGCCCGCGCCTTCCCCTCGATCCTAGTCTGCCGCTTGACCCTCGGGCGATTTCGCCGGAGTGGCCATATAGCGGGGCAACCAACCTTCATGCGCCGCGCGCAACTTCGCAAGCGATATAGATTGCCCGCTCGACAATTTCAACGCGTTCCCGCCGGTGCGGCCCACGACATTGGCGGGCACGCCGGCTTTCGCCGCAGCGCCCAGCACACTTGAGAGCGCCGCGGTGGTCACCAGGTAGCGTGCCTGGTCTTCGCCGAATAGCCAGGCGTCCAGAGGCTCTTGCTCCGGCGGAAGCTCGATCTCGCAGCCGCGATGGCCCGCCAAGGCCATCTCCGCCACGGCGACCAAGAAGCCGCCGTCGGAGATGTCGTGACAAGCGCTGGCCGCGCCATCTTGGATGAGCGCCCGCACGAAATCGCCATTTCGCTTTTCGATGGCCAGGTCGACCGGCGGCGGCTTGCCTTCCTCTCGGCCGGCGACTTCGCGCAGGTAGATCGACTGTCCAAGATGGCCCCGGGTTTCGCCGATCAGGACGATGGCTTCGTCGTCGTCGGCAAAGCCAATATGCGCCACGCGGGAAACGTCATCGATCAACCCGATGCCGCCGATCACCGGGGTCGGCAGGATCGCCCGGCCATCGGTCTCGTTGTAGAGGGAGACATTCCCCGAAACCACCGGATAGCCGAGTATGAGGCAGGCCTCTCGCATGCCTTCGATACAGCCGACGAACTGGCCCATAATCTCCGGCTTCTCGGGATTGCCGAAGTTCATGTTGTTGGTGACGGCTAGGGGCCGCGCACCCACCGCCGTGAGGTTGCGCCAGGATTCTGCCACCGCCTGCATACCGCCCATGCGCGGGTCCGCCAGGCAATAGCGCGGCGTGCAGTCCGTGGTGGCCGCCAGCGCCCGTTCGCTGCCATGCAGACGCACCACCCCGGCGTCCCCGCCGGGCCGCACGACCGTGTCGGCCATCACCATGTGATCGTATTGCTCCCAAACCCAGCGGCGGCTCGCCAGGTCCGGCATTCCCAAGAGGCGGAGCAAGGTCTCGCAGGGAGGACCCGCACTCTCGGCCCCGTAGTCTTCAATGGCCGCGGGCGAAGGTGTGGCTTCCCAGGGCCGGTCATACTCCGGCGCGGCCTCGGCCAAGGGGTCGATTGGCAGGTCGGCGACCGCTTCGCCGTGCAAGCGCAGCACCATGCGCCCCGTATCCGTGAGCTGCCCGATCACAGCGAAGTCCAGGTCCCATTTCTCGAAGATGGCCTGGGCGATGTCTTCCACCCCGGGCTTCAGGACGATCAACATGCGCTCCTGGCTTTCGGAAAGCATGATCTCGTAGGGAGTCATGCCCTCCTCGCGCATTGGGACCCGGTCGAGGTCAAGCTCCACCCCCATGCCGCCCTTGGAGGCCATTTCGAAAGACGAGGAGGTAAGGCCAGCGGCCCCCATGTCCTGGATGGCGACGATGGTGTCGGTAGCCATCAACTCCAGGCAGGCCTCTATCAGCAGCTTTTCGGTGAAGGGATCGCCCACCTGCACGGTCGGCCGCTTCTCTTCGCTGTCGTCACCGAACTCAGCCGAGGCCATGGTGGCGCCGTGGATGCCGTCGCGCCCTGTCTTGGAGCCAACGTAAACCTCCGGGTTCCCGGTACCGACGGCCTTTGCGTAGAAAATGCGGTCGGCCGGCGCGACCCCCACGGTCATGGCATTGACCAGGATGTTGCCGTTGTAGGCGGCGTGGAAGTTGACCTCGCCCGCCACGGTGGGAATGCCCACGCAGTTGCCATAGCCGCCGATCCCGGCGACCACGCCCGCGACGAGATGGCGGGTCTTGGGATGCTCCGGCGCGCCGAAGCGCAAGGCGTTAAGGTTCATCACCGGCCGCGCCCCCATGGTGAAGACGTCGCGCAGGATGCCGCCCACCCCGGTCGCCGCCCCTTGATAGGGTTCGATGAAGCTTGGGTGGTTGTGGCTCTCGATCTTGAAGACCGCCGCCAAGCCTTCGCCGATATCAACGACGCCGGCGTTCTCGCCGGGTCCTTGGATGACCTGCGCGCCCTCCGTGGGCAGCGTCTTTAGCCACGTCTACGAGGATTTGTAGGAGCAATGCTCCGACCACATCACCGAGAAGATCCCAAGCTCGACGAGGTTGGGCTCTCGGCCGAGGATTTCCAGCACCCGCTTGTACTCTTCCGGTCTCAGGCCATGCTCGGCGACGACTTCGGCGGTGATCGCGCTCATCGGGCCAGGGCTTCCACTAGGCCGTCGAACAGCGGCCGCCCATCCTCCCCGCCAACGGCAGGATCCGCCAGGCGCTCCGGGTGCGGCATTAGCCCTAGCACCGTCTTTTCCGCGTTGAAGACCCCGGCAATATTCGCGAGCGAGCCGTTGGGATTGGCCGACTCCGTCGGCATGCCGCCATCGTCCACATAGCGAAAGGCAACCTGGCCGTCGCCTTCCAAGCGGGCGTGGGTGTTGCGGTCGGCGAAGTAGCAGCCGTCGTGATGGGCCACGGGTATGCGGATCACCTGCTCCGCGCTGTAGCGGCTGGTAAACAGGGTCTGTGTGTTCTCCACTCGCAAGGCGACATCGCGGCAGACGAACTTGAGCTCCGCGTTGCGCATCAGGGCGCCCGGCAGCAGCCCGGTTTCGGTCAGGATTTGGAAGCCGTTGCAGATTCCCAGAACCGGCACGCCCTTTTCGGCGCGGCGCGCGACTTCCTTCATGGCGCTGGCGTGTGCCGCCATGGCCCCGCAGCGCAGGTAGTCGCCATAGGAGAATCCCCCGGGCAGCACGATGAGATCCACCGGTTCGAAATCGCCGTGCTTGTGCCAGATCATCACCGGAGGGCGGCCCATGGATTGCTCCAGCGCGACGGCCACGTCGCGGTCGCAGTTGGACCCTGGGAAGACGACGACCCCCGCCTGCATGCTGCGCGCCCTTACTCCGTTAGTTCGATGGCGTAGTTCTCGATCACGGTATTCGCGAGCAGTTGGCGGCACATCGCCTCGATGTCCGTGCGCGCCTTATCCCAATCGCTTTCCGCCAGGTCGATTTCGATGTACTTGCCTTGCCGCACCGCGTCGATACCGCCGAAGCCCAGCCCAAGCAGCGCGTGCTCGATAGCCTTGCCTTGCGGGTCGAGGACGCCTGGTTTCAGGGTGACGTGGATGCGCGCTTTCAAGAGCTGCCCCCTCCGGCCGGATTCGCTGTGGCGAAGACTACCCGCCGTCACCACTCTTGCGCAACGCTACTGCATCACCTTGGGGCCCTTGATATCGATCGGCCCAGCCTCGGGTAGGACGCCGAGCCGGCGGGCAACCTCCTGATAGGCCTCGGCGACCTGGCCAAGGTCCCGGCGGAAGCGGTCCTTGTCCAGCTTCTCGTTGGTGCCGATGTCCCAGAGGCGACAGGAGTCCGGGCTGATTTCGTCGGCCAGGACGATCCGCATGTCTTCCTCTTCCCACAGCCGCCCGAACTCGATCTTGAAGTCCACCAGCCGCAGGCCCACCCCGACGAACAGCCCGCAGAGGAAATCGTTGGTGCGGAGCGCAAACTGCAGCATCTCGTCGAGATCCTGGGTGGCGGCCCAGCCGAAGGCGGTGATGTGCTCCTCGGTCACCAGGGGGTCGCCCAGGTCGTCGTTCTTCAGGTAGTACTCGACGATCGAGCGGGGCAGGGGCGTGCCCTCGTCGATCTTGAAGCGCTGGCTGAAGCTGCCGGCGGCGACGTTTCGCACGACGACTTCGAGCGGAATAATCTCAACTTCCTTAACGAGTTGCTCGCGCATATTCAGCCGGCGCACGAAGTGGGTCGGCACGCCGATTTCCGCCAGCCGGACCATCAGGTATTCCGAGATGCGGTTGTTCAGCACGCCCTTGCCGGTGATGACACCTTGCTTCTGATTGTTAAAGGCGGTGGCGTCGTCCTTGAAATACTGGACGATGGTGCCGGGCTCCGGCCCTTCGAACAGCACCTTGGCCTTGCCTTCGTAGAGTCGTCTGCGTCTTGTCATGATGAGATTACGTCCTCGCGGCCGGCCGGATGTGGCGCCGCCGCGCCGATGCACTTGGCGAGTATCGCGAAGCTGGCCGCTATATAGCAGCGCGCCCCTGGCGAGACAATCGCGGCGCGGGGGATGCTGGGCTCAGTGAGAAACGCTTGAGGAGAAGAGGTTTATCACCACCACGCCGCCCAGGATCATCGCGATGCCGATGAGGGCCGGCGCGTCGAGCGATTGCTTGAAGATGACGATGCCGATCACGGAAATGAAGATGATCCCGAGGCCGGCCCAGATCGCGTAAGCGATTCCCACCGGGATCGTCCGCAGGGCCAGGGCGAAAAGGTAGAGGGTGATCGCGAAGGCGGTCATCGAAAGCGCCGTGGGAGCGAACTTGGTGAAACCCTCGGATGCTTTGAGGGCAGAGGTCCCAATCACTTCCCCGACGATCGCAAGAATCAGAAACAGCCAGTTCATGAAGCGCCTCGCGAAGTTGGAGTGACTCTAGCCACGCATGGATTCCTTCGTTCTATACCCTTTTTCGCGGGCCGAGGGGCCTGGAATCGCAAGGCTCGGCGCAATCGATGTCTCTTGCGCCGGCGCGCCGATCCGGCGAAGCTTTTCAGCGGGCTTACGGGTTCGTGGAGAGTGCCATGCAAGACAGCTTGCGCGCCGCCGTCGAAAGCTACCGCCGCGACGGCTTCTTATCGCCGGTCGAAATTCTGAGCGAAGAGGAGGCGGGACGGCACAGGGCGGCCTTGAAAGCCGCCGAAACGGAACTCGGGCCGCTTCATTATCAGAGCAAAGTGCACACCATTCTGCGCTCGCCCATGGATTTGGCGCGCGATTCGCGGGTTCTGGACTTGGTCGAAGCGCTGATCGGCCCGGATATCCTGCTCTACAATGTGACATATGTAATCAAGGAGCCGCGGACGGATGCCCACGTCTCCTGGCATCAGGATTTGACCTACTGGGGCTTTAGCGACGATGCCCAGGTCTCTATGTGGCTTGCGCTTTCGCCCGCAACGGCGGAAAGCGGATGCATGCGCATGGTGCCGGGTAGCCATCTGGAAGGCCGCCGCGAGCATGAAGTGACGGAGCGCGGCACGAACGTGCTCCTGCAAGGGCAGACCGTCCATGGAGTTGCCGAGACAGAAGCGCTCCTCTGTCCCTTGAGCCCGGGCCAGGCGTCGTTTCACCACGGCTGGACGCTGCATGCCTCCATGCCCAACCTCTCGGCGGACCGGCGGATCGGCCTCAACGTACAATACATTGCGCCACACATGCGCCAGACCAAGCACGAGGCGGATAGCGCCATGCTGCTGCGCGGCACGGACCGCTTCGGGCACTACTTGCAAGACGAGCCGGCTGTCAGCGATCTCGATCCGGCTGCCATCGCACGGCGGGACGCGATGCAGCGCCGCTACGTCTCGATCGCCGGGCGAAACTAGGTTGAGGCCCTAGCCGTCGTTGCCTTGGGTACGGGCTGGCAGAAGGGGCCGGCTACGCTTCAGATAAAGGTGGCCTTTGTCCGTGTCGGTGACCGGAATCCGCTCGATGGCGTTTTCCGCCTCCAGCACCTCGAGTTTGTGGGCCAAGTCTTGCGGGCTGGTTTTCAAGATTTCCCGAAGCTCGCGCTCGCTCATGGGGCGGTCGAGCAGGTCCAGGATCCGGCGTTTGTCCGTCTCGAGCTCTACCCGGTAGTTCGGATCCGACGGCTTGGGGCGGCGAAAGTCCGAGCGCATGTAGTGCCCGCGGCCGGCCCGGAAGACGGTCCCCTCGCGCAGCATCTTCTTCATCGCGTAGGAACAATCCTTTCCCAACGCGACGTTTATGTCCCGCATCCTGTGGGGCAGTCCATCGCTCATCAACTCGAAGACCGCCTCGCCAAGGACGTGGCGCGATTGCGGGCGTGGCGTGGGAGAGGGGCGCTCGGTGGTTGCGGTTTTCGCATCGGGGTCACCGGTGCGCACTAGCTTGAGAACGCGGGCACCGAACTGGTCGTTCAGAAACGTCCTGAGGCGAAGGATGTCCAGGTCCTTCGCCTCCACTTCGATCCGGTACCGGCCGCCCGCGCGGCGGGATTCTTCCGACATCCCCTCGACTTCCCCCTCGTTCAGCCGCCCCACGGGGAATACCCCTTTCGCTCGGCACCCAAGGTCGTTCGATCCTCGAGCCCCCTTGGTCTGTTTCTCCCCAAGCGCTTTTCAATCCATGATAAGCGCGAACTGTGGGCCGACGCGGTGGCATATTGGTGACTTAGATCAAACGGGGTAGGCTAAGACGAAATGGATATTTTGGTGGGAAAGAAGCCGCGTCCCTTACCGGAGGAGGCGTGGAGCGGGCTTTTGGCCAACGCTTCGCAGGTGCTTGTCGATATCGGCACCGGGGACGGCAGTTTCGTGCTGCGCAGCGCCCGCGAGCATCCCGACTGGCTTTGTATCGGGGTCGATCCCGTTGCGGAGGCGATGGCGGGCACCTCCCGGAGGGCGGCGGCGAAGCCGGCGCGCGGCGGGGTCGGAAACGCGCTCTTCCTGGTGGCTAGTGTCGAAAACTTGCCCAGGGAGCTGGCAGGCGTGGCGGCGCGGGTGACCGTTAACTATCCGTGGGGATCGCTTCTGAAAGCGCTTGTGGTGCCCTTGCCCCCAATGCTTTCGAACATCGCGGGCGTGGCGCGGACCGGCGCGCGGTTCGATTTTTTGATCAATCTCAGCGTTTTTCACGATGCGGAGTATCGTGCCCGGCTTGGCCTCCCGGACCTCGATATCGACAGGGTCTGGAACGAGCTGGCGCCGCTCTATAGAGGCTCTGGCTTGGAAATCGAGCGGGCCGAGCTTTTGGAGGATTCCGAACGCGCTCGCAGCGCCTGGGGTAACCGCCTTGTGCTGGGGGCGAGGCGGGAAACGCTTGCGATTCGCGGCCGCTTCCTTCAGATCTGACAAGGGTCGTGAGCGTTTAGGGCAGAATGAAGAAAGTAGGAGGGGGCTCGATCATGGTTGTTCCGGGCAATTATCTGTTGGGGATCGTCATCGGCGTACTAGGATTGCTGGGGCTTTTCCTGGCGGCGAACGCGACTAGCGATGGATTCTATCAGGCCGGACTGTTACTGGCGCTCTTCGCCGTGATCTTCATTTTCTACCTCATCAAGCGGGCTTACGACCAAGCCGAGCATGCCGAGGCGACAGCCGCGCAGGCGGAGGTGGAAAGCACCGCCGCGGCACTCGCCGCGTCGGAAGGCGAGCGCCCCACCGGCCTTGAGGCTCCGAGGGGAGCGCCGGATAACCTGAAGCTTATTTCGGGGATTGGGCCAAAGCTCGAGCAGACCTTGCATGGCTTAGGTATCTACCACTTCGATCAGATCGCCGCCTTCACGCCGGAGAATGTCGCTTGGGTTGACGAACACCTCAACTTCAAGGGACGGATCAAGCGCGAGGATTGGATCAATCAGGCCAAGAACCTGGCGGCAGGCGCCGCCGCGCGAAGCTAGGCCCAGGCCCTAGGCGGAAACCGTAGGCATTTTCTCCGGTCAACGATCGATGAGTGGGCATTCTTCCTTGCCGTCCGCGAGGCAAGCGTGGCGGGCATGCACCTGTTCAAGCAAGCCCTCCGCCGCATCCACGCTTTGCGCCATGCAACTCTGAAATTCGGCGATCTTCTCGTCGAAATCCGCGACGTCGCTCTCGCAGCGCCGGATGGAGAGTTCATCTGTGTAGCTGGCCGGATCCTCCACACAGGATGGGGGCACGGGCTCGGTGCAAAGCGACTGCCCGAGCGCGGGCGAGGTGAAGAGGAGGCCAAGGATAACCAAGACAGCTATGCGCATGACAAGAACCCCGAGGCAGGTTTCCTTCTGAGCCACATTGTGTGTCTTGCCCTAGAATCAAGTCCAGTAGAAGGGAATTGCGCCCGTCCCGTGCGGTCGGCATTGCCTTCCCATCGAAGGGATGACAGTGTTTCGCGCGCATTCATAAACCTGGAGCGAACCATGGGCGAGACGATCACCTTGACAGCATCGGATGGCTTCCAGCTTGCGGCGTATCTGGCCGAACCGGCGGGTGCCGCGAAAGGCCGCATTGTGGTTGTGCAGGAAATCTTCGGGGTGAACGTGCACATCCGCGCGGTCTGCGACGGCTTCGCGGCCGATGGCTATCGCGTGGTGGCGCCGGCGATGTTCGACCGGGAAGAGCGAGGGGTCGAACTGGGCTATCAGCCAGACGACATTGCGACGGGCCGGGCTTTCAAGGCGAAGATGGATATGGACGCCGCCATCCGAGACGTCGCCGCCGCCGCGGGCCAGGCAGCCCCTGGCGGGAAGGCCGGGATCGTCGGCTATTGCTGGGGCGGGTTGGTTACCTACGTCGCCGCTTGCCGCCTGGGCGACAGCATTGCTTGCGCGTCGAGCTATTATGGTGGCGGAACCGCCGATTATCTGAATGAAAAGCCGTCCGTCCCGATCATCTTTCATTTCGGCAGCGAGGACCAGTCCATCCCGCTTTCGCAGGTGGAGGCTATCGAGAAAGCCAACCCCGATGCCACGGTCTACATCTACGAAGGCGCTGACCATGGCTTCAACTGCGACCATCGCGGCTCCTACAACGCGGAGGCTGCTGCCGTGGCGCGCGGCCGCACGCTTGCGTTCTTTGACGCGAATATTGGCTGAGTAGGCGGTTTCCGGTACAGGGGTCGGCGCGCCTATCCGCCCCAATCCGGCAGGCTTTCCAGCCAGGCGACGATACCCGGGACCCATTCGGCGCGGTAGTCGTGCCCTTTGTCGTGCAGGCAGAGTTCCACTTGCTTTCCGCTGGCGCAGCGCCGCCAGAGGTCGCAGGTCAGGATGCCGCTCCGCGAGCTGGCGTCGACCACTGGCTCGCACCCATCGAAGCCCAGCCATTGTTCAATGCCCAGGCGTACATCGCCTTGATGGTAGACCTTCCGGATCGGCCGCCCTTTCATGGGGACGGTTTCGTCGCCGGTCCCATGCACGTGGCGCAGGTTGACCGGTGCCGCCGGGCAGGTTTGCGGATGCGGTTGCCAGAAGGCCCCGGCCACCGGCGCGTAGGCGGTAAAGCCGTCGCGCATGAAGCAGGCCAGGTGCCAGACCATGGATCCGCCTTGGGAAAAGCCTGTGGCCACCCGCCGGTTGGGCGCTACGGGCCAGCGGGATTCCACATCCTCGACCACCGATGCGACGAAAGCGACCTCGTCGCGCTGTCGGGAGGGGGAGCCTTGATGTGACCAGGTCCGGTTCAGGCCGTCGGGTGCCACGACGAGAAAGCCTTGCGCCGACCAGGCCTTTGCCACCGGCGCGTTGATCGCCGCTTCGCCGGTGTTGCCGTAGCCATGGAAATGCACGGCGAGCGGCAGCGCTGTCATGCCGTCCCAGCCCGCGGGCGTCTTGACGTAGTATCGGCCCGTCTCGACCGGGCAAGGCGAAGCGTCGCCGCAGGCCTGCGCAGTCCCGGACTGGGCGATCGCCCCAAGGATCAGGCCGAGGCCGCCAAGCAGGAAGTGGGTGAGTTTGGAACCGCGCGCCATGATTTTCTCTTCCGATCCGTATGAACTGGCTATTGGGGGACGCCGCGAGAACTGTCGGTCTCGCTCACCGCTTCCGCCCAAGGATGATATGGATCGGCTGCGGCGAAATTGACCTCCCCCTCGCGCAGCACGCCGCAGGGGATAGCATAGTTGTTCGGCGCCACGCCCCGCACCTTGCGCTCGACCGGGAAGCGGGCCTCCAGGGCGGCGAGGATATCGGGATCGAGGCAGGGATCGGCGCCAACGGTTTCCAGCCCGCTAACGTCGACCCGGGGATGGTGGATCGCCGAGTCCAGCGAGAGCCGGTAATCGCCAAGGAAGCTCGCCATCTGGGCCATCGCGCCGATGATCTTCCGACCGCCGGACGCGCCGATCGCGAAGGCGCGGTCTGCTGCCTCGCCAATCACCGGGACGTAGTTCGAAAGGGTGCGCTTGCCCGGCGCCAGGGAGTTGGGCTGCCCTGGCCGGGGGTCGAACCAATTGATGCCGTTGTTCATGAGGATGCCGGTACCGGGTAGCGTCAGCCTGGCCCCGAAGACCGACAGAAGGGTCTGGGTTAGCGCCACCATGTTGCCTTGGGCATCGATCGCCGAAAGATGCGTGGTGCAAGAGGGGGCGGCCGAGTCGTTGTGATCCCCCAGGTTGGCGAGGCGAAACGCGAAGGCCTCCAACATGGCTTCCGTGAACGCGGCGAAGAAGGTGGCGTCCGGCTGAGCCCCGGCCTTGGGCTCAATCGCGAGGGCATCGAGCGCGCGCGCCAAGGTCGGCCCCCCGTTGAGCTCGGGCAGAACGAAGAGCTTTGCCTCGGGGCGCCTGACCTCCAGGGGCTCGACCCATCTGGGCCGGTAGCTCTCCAGGTCCGCCATGGCAAGGCTGCCGCCAGCATCACGAACCTCGGAAACGATGGAGCGCGCGATATCACCCTCGTAGAATTCGGCCGGCCCCTTGTCGGCGAGGCGCCGCAGGCACGCCGGCAAAGCATCGTTGCGAAGCATTCGGGGTGTGACCAGCGGCCCCGGCGGCAGGCCGTCGTCATCGAGATAGACCGCGCGGCAGCCGGGATCGCGGCGCAGATCCGTAACGGCATTGGTGATCTGAAGCTGGCTATACCAATCAAGCGCGATCCCTTCGTCCGCGAGCGCGATTGCGGGGGCCAGGGCTTCCGCCCAGGGCAGGGTGCCGAAGCGCTCAAGCACCTCGGCCAGCCCGGCCACCTGCCCGGGCACGGCCACGGCGCTGGCGCCGCGCAGGTTGCGCTGGTCAATCACTGCCGGCCAGCCGAAGAGATCCGAATCGGCTCCGGATTCGGCGAGGGGGTAGTCCTCCACGTCGAGGCCTACAGGCGAGCGCATGCCGAAATCCAAGGCGCGAACCCGGCTCTCCCCGGCAAGGCGCAGCAGCAGGCAGCCGCCGCCGCCCAAGCCGCTCATCCAAGGCTCCGCCACCCCGACCGCGAGGGCGGTCACCACCGCAGCATCAATGGCGTTGCCGCCGCCCGCAAGAACGGCGGCGCCCGCCTCCGCCGCAAGGCGGCTTTGGGACGCGACGGCGCCGCCCCGGGTCTCCACCGCCGGCTTTCGGATCGATTGGCGGCGGGAGAATTGATCTGGCATGAATAAACGAGCCTTTCGGGGCAGCGTGACGAATCGGGGCAGCATGGCAAAGCCTAAGCCTATAGTAACCGTTTTGGTGCTGGCGGCGCGACCCCCCCAAAGGCGGCAAGTTGGGCGTTCGGGGGCACGGCCGATCTAGGAGAGAGACCATGAGCTACGTTATAGCGACACCTGAATTGTCCTCGGTCGCCGTTGCCGGCGGCATCAGGCGCTTCCCTGTCCGCCGGATCTACTGCGTGGGGCGCAATTACGCCGAGCACGCCCGTGAGATGGGAGGGGATCCGGACCGCGAGCCCCCCTTCTTCTTCGCCAAGCCGGCCGACGCCGTAGTTCCGAGCGGGTCAAAAATCCCCTTTCCCCCTGGCACGCAGAACCTGCACCACGAAATCGAACTCGTCGTGGCACTGGGGGGCGAGGGGGCGGGCGTGGCGCCCGATAACGCGCTCGATCTGGTCTACGGCTATGCCGTGGGCATCGATCTCACACGCCGGGACCTGCAAGGCGCCCTGCGCGAGAAGGGCCGGCCCTGGGAGCTGGGCAAGGGTTTCGACAAATCAGCGCCCATCGGGCTGTTGTATCCGGCCAGCGCAATCGGTCATCCCTCGAAGGGCCGGATCTGGCTGAATGTGAACGACGAGCCGCGTCAGGACGGCGATATCGCCGACCTCGTCTGGTCCGTGCCGGAACTGCTCTCCACCCTATCCCGCTACTTCACCTTGCGCCCTGGAGACCTGATTTTCACCGGGACCCCCGCGGGCGTGGGCCCGATCCAACCAGGCGACAAGCTCAACGGCGGCGTCGACGGCCTCGGCGAAATCGAGGTCTATATCGGCTAACCTTGCCCCGGCGGACACGCCGCGTCATTCTTCACAGCTTACAAAGAGATGCATTTTGGATCGGGTTTTAGGGAGGCCGGGCCATGCGGTGGAGGGGTGGGCGCAGGAGTCGGAATGTCGAGGACCGGCGTGGCCAAGGCGCAGGGGTTCCGGGCTATGGGCGAGGCATGCCGCGGGTCCGATTAGGCGGCCGCGGCGGCAAGATCGGTGGACTGGGCTTCCTGTTGATCATCGTCCTGATGCTGGTTTTCGGCGTCAATCCGGCCACTTTGTTCCAGGATGCCGCCCCGCCGGACCTGGCGCCTCGGCAGCCGGTGCCGGACCAGAGCTTCAACCCACGGGCTGGCGGGCAGGACGAGTTGGCGGACTTCGTCTCGGTGGTTCTGGCGGATACGGAAGACACCTGGACGCCGATCTTTCGCCAACTCGGGGGCACCTACCAGCCGCCCACCCTGGTCCTCTTCAATGATGCCGTGCAGTCGGCTTGCGGCTTTGCCCAGGCGGCGGTTGGGCCGTTCTACTGCCCGGTGGACCAGAAGGTCTACATTGACCTCGCCTTTTACGACGAGCTGCGCTCACGGTTTCAGGCCCCGGGGGATTTCGCCCAAGCCTACGTGATCGCTCATGAGGTCGGCCATCACGTGCAAAACCTTCTGGGGGTGGCCAGCCAGGTGCAAGAGCTGCGGAGCCAATTGCGCCCGGAGGACGCCAACCGCCTGACGGTCCGCATGGAGTTGCAGGCCGATTGTTTCGCGGGAATCTGGGCGAACCACGCGGAGCGGGCGCGGCAGATCCTTGAGGAAGGTGACATCGAGGAGGCACTGAACGCCGCGAGCGCGATCGGGGACGACCGAATTCAAAGACAGTCGCGCGGATACGTCACGCCGGACTCCTTCACGCACGGCACCTCCGAGCAGCGGATGCGCTGGTTCACCCGAGGATTGCGCTCGGGTTCTCTCGAAAATTGTGATACTTTCTCCGCTGACCGGCTCTAAGGGACTGGCGGGAGCACTTCGAAAGCGAAACAAATCGGCGGATTGCAGTGCGGAATCTTTCCGATTCTTGTTGAATCAGGGGTTGTTGTCATTTGTGACCATTCCATTTCACCACAAGGCTTGACGTGGGCGCGTAAATCGCTCACATGGATGCCAACCTCCGGGCGCTCGCCATTGGAAACCCACGCCCTTGCGCGTGCAATGGTTAACAAAATGCGATGCCAGTTCCCGGTCAAAACACGAAGGTTGGATGGCAACTCCGCCGATTTCAGTGCGGCGGCAGGGAAGAGGTAAAGAAATGGCTCCGGTTTCCAACGGCTCGCTCGCCCGAGCCGAGAACGACGTTTTTTCTTCTGATGGTTCCGATGTGCGGGAAGCGGTTGTGCGCGCGTTGGTCGAGCGCGGGCGCGCGCGCGGTAAGCTGACCGCGGCGGAAGTCGCCCAGGCAATTCCCGACGACATGGACGCCGTGCAGGAAGAAGCGGTGCGCGCCGAAGTCGAGGCCGTGGGCATCCTGGTCGAGGAAGCGCGCGAGGACGACGAGGACGAGGACGGCGACGAGGACGCCACCGAAGCGCCGGCGCTTGCCCCACGCGGCAACCTCTCCGACGACGACGGGCCGGTTGGCGACAGCGTTCGCCTTTATCTCCGGGAAATGGGCAAGACCGAGCTTCTGACCCGCGAGGGCGAGATCGCGCTGGCGAAGCGCATCGAGGGCGGACGCCTGTTCATGCTCGACGGCCTCTGCCGCTCGCCATTGACCTGCCGCCGGATCGGGGAATGGCTTGACGCGCTGGAAAGCGGTGAAGTGCCGTTGCGCCAGTTGGTGGATCTCTCCGCCCTGGACAGCAAGGCCTTGGCCGAGGGGATCGAGGAAGAGGTGGAAGCGGTCGCTCAGGAGATGGCGGCCCGCGCCGCGCTCGCCGGCGGCGCCGATCCTGAAGACGAAATCGAGATCGAGGAAGAGGACGACGGCGACGAGGAGGGTAAGACCCTCTCCGCGCGCGAAACCGCCATGCTGCCGGCGGCAATCGCCCGCCTGCGCCACGTCCGCCAGATCAGCAATGCCCTGATGGACCTCAACAGGCGCCGTCTCGAATCCTCGATCCAGGGTGAGGAGATGGACGACGAGGCGCTGGCTGACTTGGACCGGCTTTCCGTTCTGCTGACCCAGGAGGTCGGCCGGCTGAAGCTGCAGACCGGTCGCTTGGGCAGCTTGGTGGAAGACCTGCGCGGGGCTCACCGGCGTTTGATCCAGGCGGAAGCCAAGATGATGAAGTTGGCGGCCGCGAGCGGGATCGACCGGCAGGATTTCCTCAGCACCTACCAGGGCCGGGAACTTGACCGGCATTGGATGATTGAACTCAACCGGCTGGAGGATGACGCTTGGTCGGGCTTCGTTAGCCGCCAGGGGAACGAGCTGGGCGCTTTGCGCGGTGAAGTCTCCGAAATCGCCGAGGAGATGGGCTTGCCAGTCGGCGCTTTCCGCGATGTGCTGGATCAGGTGCGCCGGGGTGAGCGCGAAACCAGCCGCGCCTGCGACGAAATGATGAAGGCGAACCTGCGGCTCGTGGTTTCCATCGCTCGCAAGTACGTTGGGCGCAGCAACTTGCAGCTTCTCGACCTCATTCAGGAAGGCAACATCGGCCTGATGCGGGGTGTCGAGAAATTCGACTGGCGCAAGGGCTACAAGTTCTCCACCTATTCGACCTGGTGGATCCGCCAGGCCATCACCCGCGCCATCGCCGACCAGGCGCGCACCATCCGCGTTCCGGTGCACATGACCGAGAACGTCAACAAGGTGCTGCGCTCGACCCGCCGCTTGGAGCAGACCTTGGGCCGCCCGCCCAGCGAGGCGGAAATCGCCGAGCACGCCGGTATGACCATCGACCGGGTGAAGCGGGTGCTGGAAATCGCCCTAGAGCCGGTGTCTCTCGACAAGCCGATCGGCGAGGACGAGGACGCGAGCCTTGGCGATCTGATCGAGGACAAGACTGCGGTTCTGCCCGTCGAGGCCGCAACTCAAAAGAGCCTGCAGAGCGAATGCGCCCGTGTGCTCTCCGAGTTGACGCCCCGCGAGGAGCGGATTGTGCGCATGCGCTTCGGGCTGGGTGGCACGCCCGAGCATACGCTGGAAGAGGTCGGCAAGCTCTTCGGCGTGACCCGCGAGCGCATCCGTCAGATCGAGGCCAAGGCGCTGCGCAAGCTGCAGCATCCCGGCCGCTCGCGCCGGCTGCGCAGCTTCCTGGAAGCTTAGGCCGCTCGAAGGCTTAACCCGCGAAAGGCTCGGGGCGGAAACGCCTCGGGCCTTTCGCATTCTTGGCCTACCGGAGTAAAGCATTGACGCTCTCGACGCGGTCGGCGGATGATCGCGGTCCCGAGCGTGCCGGCCCGGCATGGAGATCGGATAGCAAGAGTGGGTCCAGATGCGCGTTCTAATCATCGAGGATGACAAACAGGCGGCCGCCTATCTGGTGAAGGGGCTGAAAGAAAGCGGCTACGTCGTGGATCATGCCGAGACGGGCACCGACGGACTGTTCCTCGCCTCCAGCGAGCCCTACGACGCCATGATCGTCGACCGTATGCTGCCCGGCATCGATGGCTTGTCCATCGTAGAGATGCTACGCAAGAACGAGATCCGGACGCCGGTCTTGATCCTCAGCGCGCTCGACAAGGTGGACGACCGCGTGACCGGCTTGAAGGCGGGGGGCGACGACTACTTGACCAAGCCCTATGCCTTCTCCGAACTGCAGGCGCGGCTGGAGGCCTTGCTGCGGCGCGGGTCGCCCAGCGCCGCGGAAACCCGCTTCACCGTCGGCGACTTGGCCCTCGACCTCTTGTCGCGCACGGCGACGCGGGCAGGCCAGCCGATCGCCTTGCAGCCGCGGGAGTTTCAACTGCTGGAGTATCTCATGCGCCACTCCGGCCAGGTGGTGACCCGTACCATGCTGCTGGAGAACGTCTGGGGCTATCACTTCGATCCGCAAACGAACGTTATCGACGTGCACATCAGCCGCTTGCGCCAGAAGATCGATCAGTCCTTCGACACAGCCCTGCTGCACACGGTGCGGGGGGCCGGGTATTGCCTTCGTGCTCCGGCTTAGGAAGTTTCTGCGCTCCACGACGGTTCGCTTTGCGCTGATCACTATCGCTTTGTTCGGATTTCTGATCAGCGCGATCCTGGGCCTTGTCTACGTGGCCACGGTGGGCGTGATCGACCGGCAGATGGACGAGACGATCCGCGCTGAAATCGTGGGCCTCACCGAGCAATACCGCCAACGCGGCCTGCCGGGCCTGATCCGTGTTATCGAGGAGCGCAGCCGGGGCGAGCGGACCGGCCCTTACAGCGTCTACCTCTTGACCGACTCGGTCTATCGGCCCATGGCGGGGAACCTGTCCGCCTGGCCGGCCTCCGCGGACCCGCGCGGCGAGGGCTGGGTCGAGTTCCCGATTCTGTCCAGCGAGAACGCCGGCGGCAAGCAGGTGCGCACGGCGCGGGCCCAGCTCTTCAAGCTGCCGGGCGGCCAGCATCTGCTTGTGGGCCGGGAGAACACGGAGCGCGCACGCTTCAACCGTCTCATCACCGAGGCCCTTATAGGGGCGCTGGTGCTCGGTATCCTCGTGGTCGCGGCCGGTGGCTATCTGGTCAGCCGTATGCTTTCCGCGCGTTTGGAGACGATCAATCGCGGCAGCCGTGCGATTCTGGCGGGCGATTTGGGCGAGCGCATGCCCCTGAACGGAAGCGGCGATGCCTTCGACCACCTGGCGGAAAATCTCAATCTCATGCTCGACCGTATCGCGCGGCTGATGACCGGCATGCGCGGAGTGGCCAACGATATCGCCCACGACCTGCGCACGCCGATCAACCGCATGCGCAGCCGCTTGGAAATTACCTTGCTCGGAAATCCGGACGCAGCCGAGTCGCGAGAGGCGCTGGCGGCCACCATCAAGGAGACCGACGAGATCCTCGCGACCTTTAACGCGCTTCTCGGTATCAGCTTGGTGGAATCCGGCGCGCTCAAGGCGGAATTCAAGGAGGTCGATCTCTCCGGCGTGGCCCAGGATACGGTAGAGCTCTACGAACCTCTCGCCCAAGAGCGGGGCCTCGACCTGCGAAGCGCCATCGCACCGGGATTGCACTTGCGGGGAAACCGCCATCTGCTTTCCCAGGCTCTCGCCAATCTCTTGGACAACGCGGTCAAATACACACCCTCCGGCGGAACACTGAGACTCGAGGCGATGGCCACCGAGGAGGGCTCAAGGATTATCGTGGCCGACTCCGGCCCCGGGATTCCCGCTGAGGAGCGCGCGCGGGTTCTGGAGCGTTTCGTGCGCTTGGAGGATAGCCGCGGCGCGCCTGGCAGTGGGCTGGGTCTCAGCCTGGTCGCCGCCGTGGCCGCGCTCCACGACGCCCGGCTCGACCTGGAGGACAACGCGCCTGGCCTAAGGGTGATCTTGAGCTTCCCGGCCGAAAGCTGAGCCTCCGCGCGCCCTTTCGCCCCTATCGTGAATAAATAACAAGGGCGGCACTGGGGCCGCCCTTGTCGTGAATGGGCCGTCTAAAGGCCGTGACTTAACGTCCTGTCCGTTTAGCGCGCGCGGCAGAGGCTGCTCCACCGTCCGCGAAACGTCCCCGGAACCTTCGGTACGGCACGCATTTCACTAGACATTGGATCACCTCCTTTCTGTTGTTGAACGATAGGTTGAATCGTTAGCAGGGTTTTCGGCGTTGCGGCAAAGAAAATCGGCATGCTCTTCGCGCACCCCTCGCTCAAGTTTTCTTGATCCCGCGATCCTGCTTCGATAGGTACAGGGCTCTTGGGGGAAGAGGAGGCAGGGATGACGGCGCGCTCGCGCTTTTCCGTAGCGGATTTCGCGGTCAGGGTGATCTTCGCGGTTGCCTTGGTGTTCGCGACCTACAACCCGACCAAATACTCCTATGTGAGCTGGCTCTTGTCCTATGGAGAGGGCGAATTGCCGCTGGTCGTGCTTGCCGGCATCACCTTGATCATCGGCTACGCGATCTACATCCGCTCGACGCTGAGATCCATCGGGGTCTTCGGAGTCCTGCTCGCGGGCGCCTTCACGGCCGCGCTGATTTGGGTGCTGATCGATTTTGGCATCTTGGACGTGGACAGTGGCGACGCCTTGCAGTGGGTGGTGCTGACGGCGATCGCGGTGGTGCTGGGCGTTGGCCTATCCTGGTCGCATGTTCGGCGCTTGCTGTCCGGTCAATCGGACGTGGACGACGTGGACAATTGAGCCTGATGGGCTGGCCGCCATGTGGCGGGGAGCTGATCCGGGGCGGGGTGTGACGCGTACCTTAGGCATGAAATTGCTTCTGAAAATTCTCCTGCTGCCGTCGGCCCTCTTGGCGACAGTGGCTGCTTGTTCGCCCTTGGCGTCGGTCAACGCGGTTTCGCCGGATCATGGCTATAGCGTTGAGAAGGATATTGCCTTTGGCCCCGAGGATCGGCAGAGCCTCGACGTCTACCGGCCCGACTCGCCGCGCCCGGATGCGCCGGTCGTGATGTTTTTCTATGGTGGAAGCTGGAAGCGCGGCGACAAGGACGGCTACCGCTTTGTCGGCCAGAGCCTGGCCGCGCGCGGCTATACAGTGGTCATTCCCGACTACCGGCTCTATCCCGAGGTGCGTTTCCCGGCCTTTGTCGAGGATGGCGCCGCGGCCGTGGGATGGGCCAGCCGCAATCTTTCCGAGGCCGAAAACGGGATTGTGCTTATCGGGCACTCGGCGGGCGCCCACACGGCGGCGCTGCTGGCACTTGACGGCTCCTACCTTCGCGCGCAAGCAGTACCGCCGGACCAACTCGCCGGCATGATCGGCCTTGCCGGTCCCTACGCCTTCGATCCCAGGCCGTATCGGAGCTATCGCAAGATCTTCGCTCCTGCCACACCGCCAGAAACCTCCCAGCCCATGACCCACGCGCGCGGGGATGGGCCGCCGCTGCTTCTGCTGCACGGTGACGACGACAACCTTGTGAAGTCTATGCATTCTCAGGCCTTGCAGGAACGGGTTGCCGGACTCGGGGGCGAAGCGCGTTATGTCGAGTTCGAGGAGGTCGATCACTTCGAGATCTTGGTCGCGCTCTCGGACACGCTGGACTACTTGGCGCCGGTGCTGCCCGAGATCGAGGCCTTCCTGGAGGCGCGCCAGGGGGTGGCGGAGTCTTCTTAACGGGAGCGGGCGGCGTGCCATACCTGGTTGCTTACATCGCCACGGCGGTGGCCTTCCTGGCCATCGACTTCGTTTGGCTTGGCTATGTGGTGAAGGAATTTTATGCCCGCGAGATGGGAAGCTTGCTGCGAGCTAGCCCTGATTTCTCCATCGCGGCGGTTTTCTATCTCGGCTACATCGCCGGGATCGTATTCTTCGCCGTGGCCCCGGCCCTGGCGGCGCAATCATGGAAAGTGGCGCTTTTGAACGGCGCGCTGCTGGGCTTGCTGGCTTACGGAACCTACGACCTCACCAACCTCGCGACTCTGGAGGGCTGGCCCTGGCGCATGGCCCTGGTCGATATGACCTGGGGAGCGGGCCTCACGGGAGTCGCCGCTCTCGCCGGATATTTCGCGGCCCGCGCGCTCGCGTAAACCTCGCCGTTCCATCGGCTGTGATGTGCGGGATCTCACAAACAAGATACAATTGAAACCACTTTCTCGGTTGCCCGACATCCGATCGAAACGCATTTCAGCGACAACCGTATCGCTAAAGCACTTCGATGAGGATCGGACCAATGTCTACGTCTTCCTTTGCCCATCACGCTTCGTCGCGGCACTCGGCTTTCGTGGCCCCCGCCGTTTACGACCGGCGGCCGGCGCGCCAGGAGGTCACGGTCAAGGAACTGATCTCTGTCGGCGCGTTCTGTGCCGTGATCGCCTTCGATGGCGCTTTGGATCATGTCCGCCGAGCCGTCACGGCCGTGAACAGAGGTCATCGCGAGCGCCGGACCCTGGAAATTCTGCGCGAGATGGACCCTCACAGGCTCCAGGATATCGGCCTGCGCCCCGACGATCTGAAGGCCAAGCGCCTGCACTGGCTCCTCGTCCGCCGGCAGTTGTTTGATTGAGGCGGTGCCAGGTGTTCAGCGCGATGCGGCCGTTTCCGCCATCCGCCCCTGTCCGGGCGGTTCGCGACCCGCGATCTCCAGGATGAGTTTGCGGCGGATGGCGGCGCCGAAGGTGAGCTTCTCGTCCGCAACGATCACGAAGGGGGCCAGGCCGCCGATCACATCGTTGCGATAGTGGGTTTCCAGTGGCTCGCCGCTGGGTCCCGGGTAGCCGCCGCCGGGGCGCTTGACCACCAGGGCATTGATGGTGATGCCTTGAGCCACCGCCTCTTCGCGGGCAAGCGCTAAGGGGCGGCCGCCGATCTGTGGCCCGTCGCCGGAGACATCGATGATCTTCGACAGGCCCTCGTAATCGTTCGAGCGGATTTTCTCGGCCGCGTAGTCGATGGCGCCACTGATCGAGTTGTAGCCCTGGGCGACACGTGGGGCAGTGCGCAAACGTTCGGCGAAGGTTGCCGCATCCGCCGGTCCTCGAATCACCATCCAATCCACGATGGTGTGCTGAGAGGCGGGGCCGCCCCATTCAATGTAGCTGATGGCCGCGGCTCCATGGGCGCCGCCCAGGATCGCCGAGAGCACATCCGGGTCGGTGATCGCCGCGGCATAGCCCTCGCGCTGAACCCGGAACTCGTCGTCGTCGATCGACCCTGAGCCGTCTGCGGCGAGGACCAGTTCCACATCGACGATCTCTTGAGCTTGCGCCGCGACGGATAGGCTAAGCGCCAAGGCTGCGGCACAGAATTTTGCCAAGACTCTCATTCAGCGCGCCCCCTTGTGTGTCTCCTTACATGTTTCTCAAATAGATCAAACGCGCGGGTCGTGCAGGGTGACCACCCCGTTTTCGGTCAGCAAGCTGTTGGCGAGCGTCCGGTCGGCATGGGCCATGCGCCAGGACAAGAGGTCCTGGGCGCAGCGCAGCGTCACCTCTCGGTACTCCGACAGTTCGGCAAGGTTACGGGTTTCTTGGGGATCTTCGGCAAGGTCGAAGAGCAGCGGCGGCAGCCCTGCGAAGTGCACATACTTGTAGCGGGTTCCCCGGTGGACCGAGAGGCAGCAGCGGTCGCCGGAAAGATTGAGGAAGGTCTCGGCCGAACGCTTGACCGGATCGCGGAAGTCGAACTCCCAATGAGCCTCTTCGCGCCAGCGTTCCGGCGGAGCCCCATGCACAAATGGCAGGAGCGAGTGGCCATCGCACTGGGGTGGCGGCTGCTGCCCGAGCCAGTCCAGGATCGTGGGCATGATGTCCACCGACTCGGTGAAGGCCTCCACCACGCTGCCCCGCGTCTCGCTGGCTTGCTCGCGCGGGTCGCGGACGATGAGAGGAACATGGAAGGCCGGGTCGAAAAAGCCGTCCTTGCCGAACATCCAGTGGTCTCCGGCCATCTCCCCATGATCTGCGGTGAAGACGATCAGGGTGCGCTCGTAGTCGCCGGTCTCTTTCAGCCTGTCGAGAATGCGCCCGATCTGGGCGTCGGCTTCCGCGATCAATCCGTAGTAAGTCGAGCGCACCCGGCGCGTTTCTTCATCGTCGAGTTCCGAGAATTTTATGGCGAGGTCCGCGTGGTATTGGAGCGTCTTTCCCCGGGCGTGATACCAGGCGAGATAGGGATGCAGGCTCGCCTCCTCTTCCGGCGAGGCGGCACGCCGCGGGGCGGGGCAGTCGGCCGGCTCGAACATGTCGTTGTAGGGGGCCGGCGCCACCAGGGGCGGGTGAGGGTGCATGAAGGCCAAGTGCGCCAGCCAGTCGCTGTGGGCCTCAACGTCGTACCACTCGAGGAAGGTGTCGGCGGAATGGGCGCTTAGGCTGTCTTCTGCGCTGTAGACGGCGGCCGCCCGGCTATGCAGATGGCCGTCCTCCGCCGCAGTGACGAAGGGGGCCGTGGGCGTATCGACCTGCGTGTAGCCGCGCCGTTTCAGGGCCGCGCGCCACAGGGCGTACTCCTCGGTCATGCGGTAGCCGACGTCGAAGCCGGGCAGCACGCCTTCGTAACTGGTCAGCACTGGATCCTCGGCGGAGTGCAGCCGGGGGTCGGCCGAGGTGTCGGTGTAGCCGAACAGGATGGGCCGAAGGCCGCCGGCCCTGACCTCCCTGGCAAGATTGGTGAAGCGGTTGTCCAGCGGCGTGCCGTTGGCGACGGAACGGTGCGTCATCTGATAGAGGCCGGTCAGAAGGGAGGCGCGCGAGGGGCCGCAGGGACTGGCCTGGGAGAAATGGTTGCGGAACAGCACGCCTTCGCTTGCTAGCGCGTCGAGATGTGGCGTGCGGACCGGGTGACCATCGATTTTCGAGAGGCAGTCCCAGCGCCACTGGTCGGCGACGATGAAAAGGACTTTTCTCTCCGCGTTCGCCATCTTAGCCCCCTATAGCTTGGCCAAGTCGACTATCGCAAAGAGCGGCCGAGGGCGCCATCGTTGGGTCATGACAATTGTGTTGAGTTGCGCGACCAGCATCCGCGCGGTGCGGTAGTTAATCGGGAACGCGCGCGTGCTAGTGTTGTTGAGGCGATGCGCCGCCGGCTGGCCTTGCCATTTCGTTTCAGCAGGTCCGTTTCGTTTCTCAGGGGAAGTCTTGTTCATGACTATGAAGATCATCCCGGTCCAGCCCTTCGATCTCGTGATTTTCGGTGGGACCGGTGACCTTGCGCGGCGCAAGCTCCTGCCAGGCCTCTTTCGGCGTGATTTGGCAGGGCAGCTTCCCCATGAAGCACGAATTATCGCGGCCGCTCGCCGTCCTATGCGAAGCGAGGAATTCCAAGCCAAGGCCGAGGCTTGGCTGCGGGAGTTCGTCTCGAAGGAGGAACTGAGCGAGCCGGACTTGGCCCGTTTCCTTGGCCGGCTTCAGTACCTGGCGGTGGATGCGGATTCCTCCGAGGGGTGGGAGGGTTTGGCGGAAACCTTGCGCGCGGGCGGCGAACGTATTCGCGCCTTCTACCTGGCCGTCGGCCCGCGCTTCTTCGGGCCGATCTGCGAGCGCTTGGGCGCTTGCGGCGCGGCGACGCCCGACAGCCGCATCGTCGTCGAGAAGCCCTTGGGGCACGATCTTGCCAGTGCGCGCGACCTCAACGCGCGCATCGCCGCGGTTTTCGACGAAGCGCACGTTTACCGCATCGACCATTACCTGGGTAAGGAAACCGTCCAGAACCTCATGGCCTTGCGTTTCGCGAACGCCCTTTTCGAGCCGCTTTGGAACGCCCGGCACGTCGATCACGTGCAGATCACCGTCGCCGAGAACCTTGGGCTAGACGGCAGGGGCGAATATTACGATCGAACCGGTGCTTTGCGCGACATGGTTCAGAACCACCTTCTGCAGCTGCTCTGCCTCACCGCGATGGAGCCCCCCGGCCGCTTTGAGCCCGATTTGGTGCGCGACGAAAAGGTGAAGGTGCTGCGGGCCTTGGCGCCGATTGGGCCAGCGAATGTGACCCAGACCACGGTGCGCGGGCAGCACGTCGCGCGTAACGGGATTCCCGGGTATCTGGATGACGTGGGCGTAGCGAGTTCAGCGACGGAAAGCTTCGTGGCGCTTAAGGCGAATGTCGAGAATTGGCGCTGGTCGGGCACCCCCTTCTATCTCAGGACCGGCAAGCGGCTGCGCGCGCGCATGTCGGAGATTGCGATCGTGTTCAAGGACGCGCCTCATTCGATCTTCCCGGCAAGCGCGGGTGCCGTGCACGGCAATGTCTTGGTGATCCGCTTGCAGCCGGACGAAGGGGTGACCCTGCGCATGACCATCAAGGATCCGGGGCCGGGCGGCATGCGCTTGCGCGGTGCCGCCTTGGACATGTCCTTCGCCAATACCCTGGGAGAGAAGGTGGTGATCCCGGACGCGTACGAGC
Organism: Pelagibius litoralis; assembly: GCA_029287455.1. Lineage (GTDB taxonomy): Bacteria > Pseudomonadota > Alphaproteobacteria > Kiloniellales > DSM-21159 > JARFRB01. The sequence goes on from JARFRB010000132.1 coordinate 35,690, forward strand.
GGTTGGTCCTGGATGTCATTCGCGGCGACCAAACCCTTTTCATGCGGCGTGACGAAGTGGAGGCCGCATGGAGCTGGATCGACCCCATCCTGGCCGCCTGGGAAGATCAGACCAATGGGACACGGCCCTACGACCCAGGCGGGTCCGGCCCCGAGGACGCCTTGTTGTTGATGCACCGCGAAGGCCGCCGCTGGCGCGATATCACTGGCTAGAAGGAAACGCCGCCATGGATCTCAATCCCACGGTGAAGGTGGTCACCGATCGCATCGTAGCCCGTAGCGAGTCGGCGCGGCGCGCCTACCTGGAGCGTTGCGGTGCCGCGCGGGCGAGCGGCCCGCGCCGCGCGGTGCTGAGCTGCGGCAACCTGGCCCATGCGGCGGCGGCATGCACCGCCCACGACAAGGCAGCCCTCGCTGAAGGGGCGGCGGGGAACTTGGGCATCGTGACGGCCTATAACGACATGCTGTCGGCCCATCAGCCCTTCGCCGGCTTCCCGGAAATTATCAAGCGGGCCGCCCGGCAAGCGGGCGGCACGGCGCAGGTGGCCGGTGGCGTGCCGGCCATGTGCGACGGGGTCACGCAAGGGCAGCCGGGCATGGAGCTGTCGTTATTCTCGCGAGATGTGATCGCCTTGTCGGCAGCGGTGGCCCTCTCCCACAATGCTTTCGACTCAGCCGTGTTCCTGGGGGTCTGCGACAAGATCGTCCCGGGTTTGGTGATCGCGGCGGCGGCCTTCGGACATCTGCCGGCGGTCTTCCTTCCGGCCGGGCCGATGCCGTCTGGCCTGCCGAACGACGAGAAGTCGAGGGTCCGCCAGGCCTTCGCCGCCGGCGAGATTGGCAGACAGGAACTGCTGGCCGCGGAGATGAAGTCCTATCACGGTCCGGGCACCTGCACTTTCTACGGCACGGCCAACTCAAACCAGATGCTGATGGAGGTGATGGGCCTGCACCTGCCGGGTGCGAGCTTTGTCAATCCAGATACGCCTTTGCGCGAGGCCTTGACCTTGGCGGGCGCCCGGCGAGCGCTAGAGATAACGGCGCTCGGAAACGACTACACCCCGGTGAGCGATGTCTTGACCGAGCGTGCCTTCGTCAATGGTATCGTCGGCCTGCATGCGACCGGCGGCTCGACGAACCTTGCCCTCCACCTGGTTGCGATGGCACGGGCGGCGGGCATCGTTCTCGAGCCGGAAGATCTGGCCGAGCTTTCGCAAGTGACACCCCTGATGGCGCGGATTTATCCCAACGGTATCGCGGACGTGAATCATTTCCACGCCGCCGGCGGGCTGGGATATCTGATCGGCGAGCTGTTGGCGGCTGGGCTGTTGCACGAAGACGTGCGCACCGTCGCGGGTTCCGGGCTGTCACTCTATACGCGCGAACCGAAACTGGGCGCGGACGGCGCCTTGAGCTGGGGGGAGGGGGCGTCCGAGAGTCTCAATCTCGAGATCCTCCGCCCGGCGCGGGACGCCTTTCAAACCACCGGTGGCCTTATGCGCCTCTCGGGAAACCTGGGTGGGGCGATCATCAAGGTCTCGGCAGTGGCCCGAGATCGGCGGGTGGTCGAAGCCCCATGCCGTGTTTTCACCGATCAGGACTCGGTCAAGGCGGCCTTCAAGGCTGGGGAGCTGGACCGGGACCTGGTCTGCGTGGTGCGCTTCCAAGGCCCAAAAGCCAACGGTATGCCGGAACTGCATGTCCTGACGCCGGTGCTGGGCCTGCTGCAGGACCGGGGCCATAAGGTGGCCTTGGTGACCGATGGCAGGATGTCCGGCGCATCGGGTAAGGTTCCCGCGGCTATTCACGTCTCGCCAGAAGCCGCCAATGGCGGTCCGATCGCCCGGCTGCGGGATGGCGACGTGGTGCGTGTGGATGGGGTTGAGGGGCGGCTGGAAGTTCTGGTCGCCGAGGCGGAATGGGCGGCGCGCGCGCCGGCAAAAATGGATCCGGCAGCCAATGCCTTCGGGATGGGCAGGGAGCTTTTCGCACCTTTCCGCGCCGGTGTGTCCTCGGCGGATGAAGGTGCCAGCGTATTCGTCTAGGGTGCGGTCAGCGTGACCGAAGGGAAAGGGGCGAGATGACATCTCTTAGCGATGCCTGGCAAGCCGTCGAAAGCTCCGGAAGCCGTTTAAGCCAAACCACGCTCAGGGACCTCTTCGCCGTGGCGAGCGATGGGGGAGAGGATCGATTCTCGAGCTTTTCCATTAAGTTCGACGATCTGCTGGTCGATTTTTCCAAGGAGAAGCTGGACGCCACGGCTCTCGGCGACCTCCACCGCCTTGCCCGCGCGGCTGGTGTCGAGGCGAAACGCGATGCCATGTTCGACGGCGCGGCCATCAACGCGACAGAGGGCCGAGCCGTGCTCCACACGGCCCTGCGCGACCCGGAGGGCGATTTCCAGGCGCTTGGCGAACCCGTGTCGGGGCAGGTGAGCGCGGTGCTCGAGGCCTTTCTGGCCTTCGCCGAGGCGGTGCGCGATGGCCGCGCGGCTCCGCCGGAGGGGCCCTTCAGCGACGTGGTCTCTATCGGCATCGGCGGCTCGGACTTGGGTCCGGCCATGGCGACCCGGGCGCTGGCCCCCTTCCATGATGGCCCTAGGGTCCACTACGTCTCCAACGTCGATGGAGCGCATCTGGCGGACACCCTGACGGGACTTGACCCGAGGCGGACCCTGGTGATCGTGCAGTCGAAGACCTTCACGACCATCGAGACCATGACCAACGCTGCCTCGGCGCGCGCCTGGCTGGTCGAGGCGGTCGGCGAGGAGGGCCTGACCGGGCGCATGGCGGCGGTTTCCACCAACCTTGAAGCCACCGCGGCCTTCGGGATCGATCCGGAACGCGTCTTCGGTTTTTGGGATTGGGTTGGCGGGCGCTATTCCATCTGGAGCGCCATCGGCTTGCCCTTGGCGATCGCCATCGGCGCGGGGCGATTCAGGAAGTTCCTTGCGGGCGCCAATGCCATGGACCGGCATTTCTGCACGGCACCCTTCGAGGCCAACATACCCGTCACCCTCGGCTTGCTTGGGATTTGGCGGCGCAATGTCATGGGATGCGCAAGCACTGCGGTGATCCCCTATGACGAACGCCTGTCGCGCTTCCCGGCTTACCTGCAGCAGTTGACCATGGAATCGAACGGCAAGCGGGTGCGCCTAGATGGGCAGTCGGTGACCCGGCCCACCTGCCCGGTGGTCTGGGGGGAACCAGGCACGAATGCCCAGCACAGTTTCTTCCAACTGCTGCATCAGGGCAGCGATATCGTGCCGGTCGACTTTTTGCTGGCCGCCGAACCCTTGGCCGCGGATGCCAAGCACCATTCAATCCTGGCGGCGAACTGCTTTGCCCAAGCGCAAGCCTTGGCCTTCGGCAAGAGCGAAGCGGAGGTGCGTCAGGACATGCGCGCCGCCGGGGCATCTGAGGAGACCGTCGAGCGGCTGGTCGCGCACCGGGAATTCCCGGGCGGCCGGCCCTCGACGACCTTGCTGTACCGCCGCCTGGATCCGGCGGCCCTCGGGCGGTTGATCGCGCTCTACGAGCACAAGACTTTCGTGGAAGCGGCGATCTGGGACATCAACGCCTTCGATCAATGGGGCGTGGAACTGGGGAAAGTCTTGGCGAAATTGCTTCAGCCGATGGTGGAGGGTGCGCCGGTGGAGGGGCAAGACTCTTCCACCGCCGGCCTCATCTCGGCTTACCGGTCGCTTCGGGGGGAGGGCGAATGACCCCCAAAGAACTCTGTTCGCGCGTCCGGGTGATCCCAGTCCTCGTGGTAGAGGAATTGGCGCATGCCGTTCCCATGGCGCGGGCCTTGGCGGGCGGGGGGCTGAGCGTCCTCGAAGTGACGCTGCGCAGCGCTTGCGCCCTGGATGCCATCCGTGCCATGCGCGAGGTGGTGCCTGAGGCCACAGTGGGTGCCGGCACCGTGCTCACCCCCGCTGATGTCCAGGCCTGCGAAGCTGCGGGCGCTCAATTCGCCGTTTCTCCCGGAGCAACGCCGGCTTTGCTCGACGCGGTGGAGGAGGCGGGCCTTCCCCTGCTGCCGGGGGCCGCCACGCCGACGGATATCATGGCTCTGGCGGCGCGCGGATATGACACGCTCAAATTCTTTCCGGCGGAGGCCGCGGGCGGTGTTGCCATGCTCAAGGCGCTGTCGGGGCCTTTGCCCGGCATAGCGTTCTGCCCGACCGGCGGGATCTCGCCCGCCAACGCCATGGACTATCTGGCGCTGCCGAATGTTCTCTGTGTCGGGGGCTCTTGGGTGGTCCCGAAAGACGCGGTTGCCCGAGGCGATTGGTCGAGAGTGGCAGAACTGGCCCATGAGGCCAGCTTGTTAGGCTGACTTTCTGTGTAAAAGCGAGCGGCGCGTCCTTCCTCACCGAGACCGGCAGGGAAAGAGCGCGCCGCTGTTTCCGCGGGGGCGACTACTTGTCGCTGCCGCGGCCCCCACCATTGCCAGCATTGTCGCCGCGTCCTTGACCTTGGCCGTGGCCTTGACCGTGGCCCTGGCCATTGCCGACGCCTTGGCCTTGGGCATTTCCGTTGTTGCCTTGGCCGCCGCCGCCATTGTTGCCGCCGCCTTGGCCATTGTTGGCTCCGCCATTACCGGAGCCCGTGCCGTCACCGTTGTTGTTGCCACCGCCGTTGCCGGGGTTTCCGGCATTGCCGTTGCCGTTGCCGGGACCGCCGCCGCCGCCGTCACCGCCGCCGTCGCCGTCACCGCCGCCGTCACCGCCGCCGTCGCCGTCACCGCCGCCGTCACCGTCACCGCCGCCGTCACCGTCACCGCCGCCGGAGCCGTCACCGCCGCCGGAGCCGTCACC
>JARFRB010000136.1 GCA_029287455.1 Pelagibius litoralis
GACGTGAACTCGGGCCGCGCTACCAAGGAGCGGCACATCGAGGAAACGGCGCTGAAAACCAACCTCGAAGCCGCCGAGGAGGTTGCGCGGCAGCTGCGACTGCGCGACCTGGCGGGGCTGATAGTGATCGATTTCATCGACATGGAAGATCCGCGCCACAATCGCGATGTGGAAAGGAAGCTCAAAGATGCCATGCGCGGCGACCGCGCGCGCATCCAACTGGGACGGATCTCGCCTTTCGGGCTGCTGGAGCTGTCGCGGCAGCGGCTTCGCCCAAGTTTGTTCGAAACCGAGATGGTGCATTGCGAACACTGCAGTGGGACCGGGTTCCTGCGCTCGGCGAACTCCGCGAGCCTGCACGCCTTGCGCACGCTGACCGAAGAGGCGATCAAGAACGGCGCTGGTACGCTGGAGGTCACCGTGGCCACTTCGGTGGCTCTCTACCTTTTGAACGAGAAGCGCCGGCACCTGCAGGAAATGGAAGAGCGCTACGGCGTGACCATCCTGGTTCGCACCAACGACGCCCTGACCCCGCCAAAGCTGGAACTGCAGCGCCTGAGCCGCGAAGGCCGCTTGGAGCCGACAACGGAATCCGAGGCAAGCGCGGAAACTTCGCGCGAAGAGGAAACTCGCGCCGAATCAGGAGAGGAAAAGCGCGAGCGCCGCGGTGGGAGAAACCGCCGTGGCGGCAAGCGCCGGCGCGGAGACGGCGAGGACACACACTCCGAACAGCGCGCGGCCGCTGAATCCTCGGCCCCGCCGGAAACCGTGTCCACAGTTCCCGAGGGCGAGGAGTCCGACGATCAGGACGCCGCAGCCCAGCAGGGCGAAGGCGGCGCAAATGGGCTGGCGGCGGACGGCACCGAGGACGGTCGCTCGAAGCGCCGGCGCAGAGGCAAGCGCGGCGGACGGCGCCGGTCCCGACGCAACCGGGAGGATAACGGCGAGATGACCGCCGAATCCGCCGAGTCCGACCAGCCTCAAGCCACCCCGGCGGAAAACATCGGCGACCTTCCCGCCGCCCCTGTCAATGGGGACGGACAGCTAGAGCCACAGCCTTCGCTCGAAAGCGCGGAACCACCGGCGAGCGAGAGCGCGGCCGACGACGCGGCCGAGCCGACCGAGGCGAGCCCCGCCACCAAACCGAAGCGCGCAAGACGTCCGCGCAAGAAGCCCGCACCCGCTGAGCTCGAGGCAAGCGCCGAGGACTCCGGGCAGCCTGCCGTCGAGGACGCCCAGTCCGCGGAACCCGAGCCAAAGGAAGCCGCGCCGGAAAAACCAAAGCGCGCGCGGCGCCCTGCCCGCAAGAAGACGGCAGCGGTTTCGGAAGTCGAGATCGACCTGCCAGCGCCGCCCGCTCCCAGCGAAGCTGGAGCGGCCGAACCTCCGATTTCGCCTGAGGCTCCCATTTCGTCCAACACCCCCGAGAGCGACCCCGCCATCGCGGCGGAGGCCTCGCAATCGGACCAACCGAGAGAGCGGCGGCGCGGCTGGTGGAACCGGCTGCTCGAATAAGAGCTGGCTTTGCGCGGTCTTCAGGGTAGACGAAGCTAGGCGGCGTCCGTCACGGGCTGCAGGTTGTCGAGGAACTGCTCGGCGCAGACCGTCCAGGAGTACTTCATGGCGTGCGCGCGGCAGCGCTCGGAGGGGATTGCGAGCGCGCGCTGCACCGCATAGCCCAGGTCTTCGTCGAGCACCCCGACACCCGAGGCATTGACCACGTCCAAGGGACCCGGCACCGGGTAGGCGGCAACCGGCAGACCGCTTGCCAAGGCCTCCAACATGACAAGCCCGAAGGTATCCGTGCGGCTCGGGAAGACAAACACGTTGCCCGAGGCGTAGTGCCGCGCGAGTTCCTCGCCTTCCTTCGCGCCGGTGAACACGACATTTGGATAGCGGGACTCCAGCTCGGCCCGCTGTGGGCCGTCGCCCACCACCACCTTGGTGCCAATGCCCAGTTCAAGCTTCAGGAAAGCTTCGATGTTCTTCTCGACGGCGACCCGCCCGACATAGAGATAAATCGGCCGGGGCAGGTCCAGCGCGTGATCGTTGCGTGGCCGGAAGAGGTCGGTGTCCACGCCCCTAGACCATTGCGTAACGTTGGGGAAACCGCGCTCCTCCAAGTCGTCCCGAATGGTCTGCGTGGCCACCAACACCGCGTCGGAGGCGGAGTGGAAGCGCCGCATCAGCCAATAGCCAACCGCCAGTGGCACCGGCAAGCGGGCCGCGAAATACTCAGGAAAGCGGGTGTGATAGCTGGTCGTGAACGGTAGGTGCTTCTTCAAGCAGTACCCTCTGGCGGCCTGACCAAGAGGCCCTTCCGTCGCGATGTGGATCGCATCGGGCCGAAAGACCTCCGCGCGGCGGGCGAGCGCCCGGGCCGGAAACATCGCCAAGCGAATCTCCGGATAGGTGGGACAGGGGATGGTCTTGAAGAGGTCCGGTGAGATGACCTCGACCTCGTGCCCTTTGGCCTCCACTTCGCGGATGACCCTTTGCCAGGTTCTGACCACACCGTTGATCTGAGGGGACCAGGCGTCGGTAACCAAGAGAATGCGCATTAGGCCGCCGCTCCCAGTTGCTTGCCTTCATCCTCGGACCCCTGAGCGGCTGCAAGCATCGAGAAGTTGCGCATCTCCGCCCAATTCAAGATCTCCAGGCGCCCATCCATGTGCTCGACGCAGGCCGTGCAGCTTTCCACCCAATCGCCGTCGTTCACGTAGAGGATCCCATCGATATCCCGCATCTCGGCCTTGTGGATATGGCCGCAAACGACACCGTCGACATTCCGCCGACGCGCCTCCGCCACGACCGCACGCTCGTAGTCGTCGACGAACTGCACGGCGTTCTTGACCCGGTTCTTCAGATAGGCGGAGAGGGACCAGTACCCGAAGCCCAGGCGCCGGCGGGCCAGATTGAACCAAGTGTTCATCTGCAAAAGCAGGTTGTAGGCACCGTCGCCCAAGAGCGCGAGCCACTTGGCGTACTTCACAACGCCGTCGAAGGCGTCACCGTGAATGATCAGAAGGCGCTTGCCATCGGCGGTTTCGTGGATCGTGTCGGTCAGGACCTCGACGCCGCCAAAATGCACACCAGTATAGTCGCGGAAAGCTTCGTCGTGATTGCCTGGAATGTAGACAACCTTCACGCCCTTACGGGCCTTGCGAAGAAGCTTTTGGACGACGTCGTTATGAGCCTGAGGCCAGAACCAGGATTTCTTTAGCCGCCAGCCATCCACGATGTCCCCGACCAAGTAGATCGTTTCGGCTTCCGTTTCGCGCAAGAAATCGAGTAAGAATTCCGCCTTACAACCACGCGTACCCAGATGGATATCGGAGATGAAGATGGTGCGATACCGCTCGGGGGCGACATCTTCTTGCATTCCTCCGCACCTCTCTATTAGATGTCTTCGACTAGAAAATTCCTGTTACGGTTGCCTGTATCACTATTTTCGTTAGTGGAAAAAGTGCTAATACTATGAAAAGCAAAAATTCACGAGCCTGCAATATTACTGACATATTTGCGTCACGCGTTAGCAATATTTCGTGCAAAATGGTTGCTGTTATAGTTAATTTTCAGTCATGAATGATTCCTCTAGTGGGCTGAGCCGTGACGTCATGAGCGAAGGCGCGTCCCCGCGGCGACTCCATATGATCTTCAATCCAACGGCCGGCGGCAGCCGCGGCCGCCGCTACGCGAAGGTGGTGGAGCGCTTGCGCGACGGGGGCTGCGCGATTCACGAACAGCCCACGACCAAGCGCGGCGACGCGGAAAGCTTCGCCGCGACACTTCGGCCGGACAGCTACGACACTCTCGTTGCCGCCGGCGGGGACGGAACTATCAACGAGGTGGTCAACGGCTTGATGGCCAACCCGGATCCTTTGGCGCGCGCCTTGCCCCTGGCGGTTCTTCCCTTGGGGACCGCGAACGTTCTGGCCGCCGAGATCGGCTTGTCTGTGCGCCCTGCGGAGATCGCGAGTGCAATCCTTTCCGGCCGGCCCCAACCGATCTCGGTCGGCGTCGCGAATGGGCGGCATTTCATGTTGATGGCCGGCGTCGGATTCGACGCTCACGTAGTCTCTCAGGTCGACTCCCGGATGAAGAAGCGAATCGGCAAGGGCGCTTATGTGCTGCAGACGCTGCGCCAGCTGCGCAAGTTCGGTTTTCCAAGCTACCGGGTCACCGTGGATGGTGAGACTTTCGAGGTCGCTTCGGCCATTGTCGCCAATGCCCACTTTTACGGCGGCCGCTTCGTCGCCGCACCTAGGGCGCGGCTGGACGCCCCGACCCTGGAAGTGTGTCTCTTCGGCCGCTCCGGCCGCTTGAATGCCATGCGCTACGCGGCCGCGCTTAGCCTGAACCTTTTGAGCCGGCTCGGCGACTATCGAGTCGTGACCGGCTCGACGATCGAAATTCGCGGCCCTCTCGAGGATCCCTTACAAGGCGACGGCGACATCATAGCGTCGCTTCCCGCCGAGATCGCCGTCCGCCCCGGCGCGCTGAACATGCTCATGCCAAAGGGCTGAGCCGGCTATTCCAGCGTCAACTGCATCATGGTGCGGCCGTCGGTGAGCATCGCGATACCCGAGCGCAAGCGCGGGCCGGGCGCATCCCCCCAGAATTGTTGGGTCATGCCGCCTTCCCGCCCCTTGCTCTGCGGCGGGCCATAGAGACCGGCCAGGTTCCGGTTCTGCTCGACCACCACATCACCGGCGAAATAATCCTCCTTGCGGATCTCCACGACCCTGTTGCTGGCTGGGTCGAAGGTCAGGCGATAGCAGGCCAGATCCCCCGGCCCAGCTTCGGGGCACAGCATGTTGGCCGTGGGGCGCAAGCCGTGGGGCCGAACCTCCACGGTCGCCAAGCGATCCAGGGAAAAGTCCGTCAAACCGGCCCGGCACCAGTCCCAGCGCTCATCCGGCGGAATGTCCAAGCCGGCCGCCGTTGTCTCGACGCAATCGCCGATGGCGCGGGCGGAGACGCGGTCGTCGACCGTCCAGGCCGGCGGTCGGGGATAGCCATTCGCCGTCGCGAAGCCGAGCACGTCCTCAGCCGTCATGCCAAGGCGCAACCCATCGATATTGAGGTCTTGCCGCAACTCAATGGAAGAGGCCTTGGCTTCGCGGGCCTCCGGCGGCGAAGCGTCCATTTCGAGCAGCGGTTTGCCGAGAATGTCGGAGACTTGAATCTTGACAATCCACGTCCTGAGAGCCCGTGGGACGCCGATCTGAAAGTCGAGCGGGTCGGCGGCGATAGGCTTCAGCCAAAAGGTCACCGAAACCGCTCGAAACTCGCCAAGCTTGGCCAAAAGGGCCTCGCCTTCCGCTTGCGACAAGCGCAAGGCCGCCATTTCGCTCTGGTTCTCAAGAATCAGCGCATAGTTGACCGGGCCTTCCGCCGTATCCAAGCCGAAGGGGAAATAGAGCCGCCCGTCGAGCGGCAAGCCTGTAATCAGGAGGGGGAAGCCGCCAACCTCAGGCCGATAGAGGCCCACTTCGCCCCCAACCTTCATGAAGAGACCGTCTAGCTCTTCCGCGCGCTTGAGAACGCTGGCGCTCAAGGCCGGCGCTTCGGGCGCGCTGCCCTCGGGCTGCGGCGGCAAAAGCTTGTGATAAAGCGCCGCGACGACGTCTTCGTTCGCCGGAACCCAGCGCCCCGGCGGGAACGCTGACCCCGACCCCTGGCCAAACGCGGTACTTGCAAGCGGCGTCCAGGCGAGAAGCGCGAGGAACGCCAAGGCGAGGCTTCTGCGGCAAATCGAGATGGGCAAGGGGCTTTTTCCCTCAAGTCTGGAGGACGCGGATCCGTCGAATCTTATCCTCGCGTGGTATGAAAAACACTAGTCGAAGTTCCGAAATGCCATTCCCCCAAGGGACAAATTTTGTCTACGGCCCCTTTTCAGCCCTTATCTTCCGCCAAACCGGCTGAAAGTCGTAGGTTGGAAAGAATTCCGTGTCGAAGGCGCCCCAGGCGGATTGCTCGATAGCAAGGTTCACGTCGCGCAGCTTCGCGGCGGGAACTTTAAGGGTCACCACCTGGCCGATCCCCATCATCACGTACCAGGACACGACCTCGGTCCCCTCCGGCGGAAAGCGTTTCCAGAAGCCGCTTGCGTCAAGCTTCGCGTTGATTTCCGCAAGGTTCTTGTCCTTTTGATGCTTGAGATGGATGGTCAAGAGAATTTCGTCCGCTTCCTGAGCCATTCGCTGCTCCCTCATCTTTCCGCCTGGCTTCCGGAAGCCAGGCCGCTCGGTCCAGTCGTCACTTCGATCCAGAGCCGCTCAAATCCCGCAAGACGGCCTGGGCGATATCCATGCGCACCTCACCGCGCTCCACCAGGATTTGCGCCACTCTGTCGATCTCCTCGCCCCGCGCCCCAGCCATCATGGCGATGTTCTGAGCATGCAGGGCCATGTGCCCTTTTTGAATGCCGCTGGTGACGAGCGCGCGTAAGGCGGCGAAGTTTTGCGCGAGCCCCACCGCCGCCGCCACCCGCGCAAGACCGCCAGCGGTTTCGACACCCAGGATCGCGAGCGCCAGACCGGCGGTTGGGTGGCCGCGAGTGGCACCCCCCACCATTCCCATGGCAATCGGCACCTCCAAGCTGCCGACAAGCGCGCCTTCGCCATCTATTTCCCAGGACCCAAGGGCCCGATAGCGCCCGCCGCGCGCCGCGTAGGCGTGGGCGCCTGCTTCCAGGGCCCGGGTGTCGTTGCCCGTCGCCATGGCAAGAGCGCTGATGCCGTTCATGATGCCCTTGTTGTGGGTGGCGGCTCTGTAGGGGTCGGCTTCGGCAAAGTGGAACGCGGCGAGGATATCGTCGCGGACACGCGGGCCGCCAATCTGCTCAAGCGGCCAAACCGCGCTCGCGCGGGCAAGGCGGCGGTCGGCGAGATTGGACAGAATCCGCAAGAGCGCCCGTCCGCCGGCCCATTCAGCCAGACTGGGTGCCAAGGCCTCGGCCATGGAATTGACGGCATTGGCGCCCATCGCGTCGCGCGTATCGACGATGAGGTGGACAATTACCATGGGGCCGCCGCGTGTCTCCAGGACCCGAACCTCCAGATCGCGAAATCCGCCCCCCAGTTCGACCAAAACCGGATCGATCGCGTCGCAGCGTTGCCGGATAACGTCCCGCCGCTCCAGCAATCTAAGCCGGGCGGATTGTGGGTCCGGCACGTCTAGAATCTGCACCTGGGCAATCATCTCGCTGCCGGACACGGCGGTTCGAAAGCCACCGGTATCGCGGCACATCCGGGCGCTGTTGCAGACTGCGGCAACCACCGAGGACTCCTCAGTCGCCATGGGGACCAGCACCTCCGCGCCGTCGACCAGCATGTTGGTCGCGATGCCGATGGGCAGGTTCATGGTTCCGATGACGTTCTCAATGAGGCGGTTGGCGATGTCGCTCGTCAGGTTTCCCGTGTCCGCCAAGTGCGCGGTCTGCTGGGGCGTCAAGCCAACCGCCTCGGCGATCCGCTCCAAGCGTTCGGCAACGCTATTCCGATGTAACCCCGGCAGTCTGGAAGTCTCGATAGCCATCCAGAGTAACACTCCCTAGTTTTGATCAATGAATAGGCATATGTCGAACAAATAGAGGCCGAAATTGGAAGCAGCGCAAACTCCTTTCTTCCACACCAGGCGCGCATAGCCTAAGGTAGCGCACGGATCGGATACCGTTCGCGCCGAAAGCGTGCGGATGTGACAATCCTAACGAAGCCAGTTCCGAACGAGAACTTAGGGAGGTTGAGTAATGCAGAAAGCCTTTTTCAAGGCGGCGGCGGTCGGTGCCGTGGCCCTTGTCGCTGGTCTCGCGATGTCCAGCGACGCAGAGGCGAAGGAGCGCTGGAAAATGCACGCCGCCTTCGGATCGAACATTGCCGTCCTTGGGCAACCACCGATCCGGGTCGCCAACGCGATCGAACGCATGACCGACGGAGATTTTGATATCAAAGTCTTTGAGCCGGGCGCACTTGTCGGTGGCTACGCCTACTACGATTCGGTGTCTCAAGGGGCGATCGACGCGGCCTTCGGCACGCCGGGCGCAAACCAGGGCAAGAACTCGGCCTACAACTTCTTCTCGACCTGGCCGTTCGGCCCGGCGGCACCGGAGTTCCTGGCGTGGTTCGTCTACGGCGGCGGTATTGAGCTCGCCGAAGAAATGTACGCCCGCGACAATATCAAGTATCTGCTCTGCGGCATGATCCCGCCTGAGACCTCCGGCTGGTTCCGTACCGAGATCACGAGCCTCGACCAGTTGCAGGGCCTGAAGATGCGTTTCTTCGGTCTGGGCGCCAAGGTCATGCAGAAGTTCGGCGTGTCGACCCAGCAACTGGCTGGCGGCGACATCTATCCGGCGCTTGAGCTCGGCACCATCGACGCCACCGAGTTCTCCATGCCGGCGATCGACCGTTCTTATGGGTTCTATCAGATCGCCAAGCACAACTACTTCCCCGGCTGGCATCAGCAGTCCACGGCGAACGAGCTGCTTGTGAACATGGACAAGTGGAACGAGTTGCCGGACCAGTACAAGGCCATGCTGGAAACCGCCTGCAAGGCGCAGGTCATGGAAATGATCGCAGATGGCGAAGCCTCGCAGTTCGAAGCCATGTTGGCGAACGAGGCGGATGGTGTGACCAACCACTACTGGCCCGACGAAGTCTTGGAGAAGCTGGAAGCCGCTTGGGGCGAGGTGATCGCCGAGGAAGTGGCGAGCAATCCGGATTCCCGCCGGGTTTGGGACTCGATCACCGAGTTCCGCGAGAAGTACGCTATCTGGCGTGAGTTCGGCTACCTGAAGTAAGCCGGCAGTGAAGCTTCGTGGGGATCGCACGTCTTTATCGGGCTGTGCGCTCCCCACGAAGCGCTTCGCACGCCTGGCGGCAGTCGACGGGAGTTTTAGCCGTCGCGGGCCCAAGGGGGTCAGGGCCAATTACACTGAAAGCATCATTCCCGGTTATTGGAAATCCGGCTTTTCCCCTCGGCGGCGGGGCGGCGAACCGGCGGAAGGTTTGATGGATGGAGTCACTTCTTAAGCTCGCGGGCGTCTTCGACCGGATCGCTAAATTCATGGGAAAACTGGCGGGTTTCGTCGTGCTGCCCCTGATCGCGATCATCATGTTCGACGTGATCACGCGAAAAATCGATTTCCTGCGCATCGGCATGTCTCAACTGTCGTGGTACTGGCTGATCGAGCCCATCAAGCTGCAAGACATGCAATGGCATCTTCACGCCGTCATTCTGCTGCTGTCCTTCGGCTACGCCTACCTGATGAACGCCCATGTCCGGGTTGACATCTTCCGCGAAGGCCTGTCACAGCGCGGGCAGGCCTGGGTCGAATTCTGGGGCCTGCTGATCATGGCCATCCCCTATCTCCTGCTCATCACCTACTTCGCCTTCGTCTTCGTCTCGATCTCCATCTCCCAAGGCGAGGGATCGGAATCCCTGACCGGGATCCCGATGCGCTACATCATAAAATCCTTCACGATCATTGGCTTCCTGTTGATGTTGATCGCCGTGCTGGCGACCTTCATTCGCATATGCGCGGTCCTCTTCGGCTCTCCCCAGAACCGGGAAATGGCACTCGGCCAGCTCAACATCTTCACCGACGAGGTCGAGGCCCTGTTGGAGGAAGGCCCACCGCCCGGCGCCGACGAGCTTTACATTCATACAGCCGAGAAAGACTAAGTCATGTGGGAAGCCATTTACGATCATCTTGGCGACTACCTCGGCGGCTACATGTTCCTGGCGCTTGCCATGACGATTTTCACTGGCCTGCCGGTCGCCTTCGCCATCGGCGGCGTCGCGCTCATCTTCGGCTTTCTCGGTGTGGCGCTTGACCTGATCGATTTCCGCGAGTTCTTCATCATCCTGCCGCGGATGTGGGGCGGCGACGGCTCCAGCGGCGCGATCCAGAACCCGGTGCTGGTCGCCATTCCCTGCTTCATCTTCATGGGCACCATGCTCGAACGCTCCCGGGTAGCGGCGGACCTGCTGCACATCCTGCAAGTCATGCTGAAGCGCATTCCCGGCGGCCTGGCTCTGTCGGTCACGGTGATGGGCACCATCATGGCGGCGACCACGGGTATCATCGGCGCCTCGGTGGTGATGATGACCCTGCTTGCCCTGCCAACCATGCTGCAGCAGCGCTACAAGACGACCTTGGCCACGGGCACCTTGGCGGCCTCGGCCACCCTCGGCATTCTTATTCCGCCCTCGATCATGCTGGTCTTGATGGCGAACCTCCTAGCCGTCTCGGTGGGCAATCTCTTCGTCGGCGCCATTCTTCCGGGCCTGGTGCTGTCGTCGCTCTACTTCATCTATATCCTGACCATTAGCAGCCTGAAGCCGGAATGGGCGCCGCCGCTGGCGGACGACGCGATCGAACTCGCGGAAAGCAATCCCGCGCGCGTGCGCATGTACTGGATCGTCATCGCCGCGATCGTGTTTGGGGCGATCGGCCTTTCCTACTCGCCGCTGGCGGATTCCATGAATTGGGGGCTGTTGGCCTTCTTCGCCATCTTCGGCTTCTCGATGTTCGTTGGGCGGCGAGAGGGCGATAGCCTGTTCGGCGCGATCTTGAAAGGCTTCATTCCACCAATCTTCCTGGTCGTGATGGTGCTCGGCTCGATCTTCGCCGGCTGGGCGACCCCGACGGAAGCCGCGGGCGTGGGCGCTTTCGGCTCGATCGTGCTGGCGTTGGTCAACGGCACCCTGACCAGGAAGGTCTTGACCGATGTGTGTCACCGCACCGCGCTTACCACGGCGATGATCTTCTTCATCTTCTTGGGGGCGACCACCTTCTCCTACATCTTCCGGGCGCTCTACGGCGAGGACCTGATCATCGAGTTCATCGAGTGGCTGGACTTCCACGTCTGGGGCCTGTTGTTCCTCTTGATGGCGGTGATCTTCCTCTTGGGCTTCTTCTTCGATTGGCTCGAGATCACGCTGATCATCCTTCCGGTCTTCGCCCCGGTCATTAAGGCGATCGCGCCGGAGTTCGCGGCGCATCTGGGCGTGGAGGGCGAGGTCGCGGCCTACGTGCAGACTCAAGCGATCTACTGGTTCGCCATCCTCGTTGCCATCAATCTGCAGACCTCGTTCCTGACACCACCCTTCGGATTCGCGCTCTTCTACATGAAGGGCGTGTCGCCACCCGAAGTGCGCATGCAGGAAATTTACCGGGGCATCATTCCTTTCGTGGGCCTGCAGTTGATCGGCCTTGGCGTGGTGATGACCTTCCCGCAGATCGCACTTTGGCTGCCTGAATTGATGCTGGATTGACGAGGCCTCGGGCCGCGGTGCAGCCTCGCGGCCTTCGCCAACCCACGGCGAGTTTACCGGCCGAGACCGGATCGTGATCCCGGACCTTTTCGCGCAGGGTGTAGGCTTTACCGTCCTGAATTGACGCGTGGAGCGGCGCCCGTGCCCGGCTCACGAAAGATGGAAAAGATGGCCCGCCGCGCGCGGTGCATTGGGCTACTGCTGCCGATGGCCTTTGCACTCGCGTTGGCGTCGGCGGCGCCCTCCTCGGCCGACCCGGATCGCTGGCGCTGGGAATGGCCGGTCACCGATTTCACCCGCCACAGCATCCCCTATGACGAGATTCTTTCGGGCGGCCCTCCCAAGGAGGGTATCCCCGCCATCAACGATCCCCGCTTCGAGCCCGTTTCCAAGATCACGAACCTGGGCGAGCAAGAGCCGGTGATCACCCTGCGTATTGGGGAGGAGGTGCGGGCCTATCCGCTTCGCGTCCTAACCTGGCACGAGATTGCCAACGACACCCTTGCCGGCGTTCCCGTCGCGGTCACCTACTGCCCGCTTTGCAACGCCGCGCTCGTGTTCGACCGGCGCCTGGACGGCAAGGTTCTGGATTTCGGCACCACTGGCAAACTCCGCCACTCAGATCTCGTGATGTACGACCGCCAGACTGAAAGCTGGTGGCAACAGTTTACCGGAGAGGCCATTGTGGGCGAGCTGACCGGAAAGAAGCTCAAGATGCTGCCTAGCCGCCTGGAAGCCTGGGGCCGCTTCCGCGACCGCTATCCTGAAGCCGAAGTCCTCGTGCCCAACGATCCAAATCGCCGCCGCTACGGCGCCAACCCCTATGTCGGCTACGACAGCGAGCCCTTCCCCTTTCTTTACAAGGGCGAAGTTCCGGAGGGTATCGAACCCCTTGCGCGAGTCATCGTCGTGGGCTCGCAGGCCTGGTCCCTCGACCTGCTCCGCCGGAAAGGCCGTCTCACCAGCGGTGAACTCGTTCTAACCTGGGAGCCGGGGCAGAATTCCGCCCTCGACACCCGTGCGATCTCCGAAGGCCGGGATGTGGGTAACGTGATCGTCGAGCGGGTTACGGCGGACGGGCGCGAGGACGCGCTTCATCACGTCACCTTCGCCTTCGTCTTCCACGCCTTCCAGCCCGACGGCACCCTGTACCGTTAGGGGCCGCGAATTCGGGCGGTGGATCACATATTTGGATAATTCGGCCCGCCGCCGCCTTCCGGCGCCACCCAGACAATGTTCTGGGTCGGATCCTTGATGTCGCAAGTCTTACAGTGCACGCAGTTCTGGGCATTGATCACGAAGCGCGGATTCCCGCCATCCCCGTCACGCACCACCTCGTAGACGCCCGCCGGACAATAGCGCTGGGCGGGTTCGTCAAAGATCTTCAGGTTGTAGGCAATTGGAACGTCTGGGTCCTTGAGCGTCAGATGGACCGGCTGGTCTTCCTCATGATTGGTATTCGACAGGAACACGCTGGAAAGCCGGTCGAAACTCACGACGCCGTCCGGTTTCGGATAATCGATCTTCGGCATCTCGCTTGCCGGCCGCAGGGTTTCGTTATCCTTGTGCTTGTGATGCATAGTCCAAGGCGCCTTGCCGCCGAGGAGCTTGAGGTCGAGGCCGCCATAGGCCATCCCCAGCTTCATGCCCCAGCGGGCGGCGGCCGGGCGCAGATTGCGTGCCTTGTAAAGCTCTTCGTACACCCAGGAACCCTCGAACGCCGTCGGATAGGCTGACAGCAGCCCATAGCCCTCGTCCCCTCCCGCCAAGGCGTCGAAGGCGGCTTCCGCCGCCATCATCCCGGTTTTCATGGCGGTGTGACTGCCTTTGATCTTCGGGACGTTCAGGAAGCCCGCGGTGCAGCCGATCAAGGCGCCGCCCGGGAAGATCAGCTTGGGGATCGACTGCAGCCCCCCTTCGTTGAGGGCGCGAGCGCCATAGACCACCCGCTTGCCCCCTTCCAGCATGGGCCGGATTGCCGGATGCTGCTTGAAGCGCTGGAACTCCTCGAAGGGCGACAAGTGGGGGTTCTCGTAGTCCAGCCCGACCACGAAGCCCACGTAGGCTTGATTGTTATCCAGGTGATAGATGAAGGAGCCACCCCAGGTCTTGTCATCCATCGGCCAACCGGCGGTGTGCAGCACCAGGCCTTCGCTGTGCTTTGCCGGATCAAGCTCCCAAAGCTCCTTGATTCCGAGGCCGTAGGTCTGGGGATCGACGCCCTCGCGCAGGCCAAAGCGCTGCTCCAAACCCTTTGTCAGGTGTCCACGGCAGCCCTCGGCGAAGAAGGTGTACTTGGCCCGCAGCTCCATTCCGGGCTGGTAGCTGTCCTTGTGGCTGCCGTCCTTGGCCACACCCATGTCGTTGGTCGCGATTCCCGCCACCGCGCCATCTTCGGTGTAAAGCACCTCGGACGCGGCGAAGCCGGGATAGATCTCCGCGCCCAGGGCTTCGGCCTGCTCCGCCATCCAGCGGCAGACGTTACCCAGGGAGACAATATAGTTGCCGTGATTCTGGGTTTGCGGCGGCAGCATCCAGATGGGGATCGAGGTGCTGCCCTTTTCGCTCAACAGCAGAAACCGCTCTTCTTTGACCGGCGTATTGAGGGGTGCTCCCTTCTCCTTCCAATCCGGGATCAATTCGTTGAGCGCCCTTGGCTCCAAGACCGCGCCCGAAAGAATGTGCGCGCCGACCTCCGAACCCTTCTCGACGACGCACACCGTGATGTCCTTGTCTGATTCGGCGGCGAGTTGGCGCAGGCGTATCGCGGCGGCCAAACCGGACGGGCCGGCGCCGACGATCACCACGTCATACTTCATGTACTCCCGTTCCATTACCCTAAGCTCCCGATGAACGCCCACGCGCGGCCGAATAGGCCAAAGTTAGCCAGGTCATGAGCTCTCCGCCAGATCCAGTGCGCTTGCGCGACAAGGTGCGACTTTCCTTGCCGCTGGAGCGCCATCCGGCTCGCGGTCCGGCGGCACGGATGCTATTTTAGGCCCTATGTCGAAGCCTGAAATGACGGAGGCCGAAGCCCTGGCCGCCCTTACCTGGCTCCAGGAGGCCGGCGCCGACGAAGCGGTCGAGGCGGAGGCGCTGGATCGTTTGGCGCCGGCGAAGGCCGCACCGGCCGCGCCATCGAGGGATAAAGGGGCCCTCCCAAGCAAACGGCCAGAGCCCGCCGAGAGTCAAAGAGAGTGGCGTCCCCCAACCAAGCCGCCCGAGGCCGCCTCCGCCGCGGTCGCCGAAGCGGCGCGCCTGGCGAAGTCCGCCGACAGCTTGGAGGCACTTTTCGCCGCCATCGAAGGCTTCGACGGTTGCCAACTCAAGCAGGTGGCAACCCACACCGTCATCTCGCGGGGCAACCCGGAGGCACGCATCCTCTTCCTCGGCGAGGCTCCGGGTCGCGAAGAGGATCTGCAAGGCAAACCCTTCGTGGGCGCGGCGGGAAAACTGCTGGACCGCATGCTGGCCAGCATCGGGCTGGACGAAAGCACAGCCTGCATCAGCAACATGATCTTCTGGCGGCCACCCGGCAACCGCACACCGACCGATCTGGAAGTGGCGATCTGCATGCCCTTCGCCGCGCGTTTCATCGCGCTCATGCGGCCGGACTTCATCGTTCTTCTGGGCGGGGTCGCCGCCAAGGCCGTTCTGGAGGAAAAGCAGGGGATCACGCGGATCCGAGGCCGCTGGCGGGCCTATCGCCCCGAGCCCCTCGCCGCCGACTCGATTCCCGCGATGCCGATCTTCCACCCCGCCTATCTCTTGCGGCAGCCGGCGCAAAAGCGCGCAGCCTGGCGCGACCTTCTGGCCATCCGCCGCGCCCTGGACGGCGAGCTCCCCAGCTCAGAGTAACCTTCATTAAACCTTTGATGGTTAATGTGTTTTCTCGAGAGGCTGGCGTTCGGGCCAAGATCGTGGTTAACATCCCGGCTTCCTTGGGGGGCATTTGGTCAAAATGGCGGGTTTTTCATGGCCCGGTTATCGCCGGGCGTTTCTAGGGTTACTTGTGAGTTTGGCGGTGCTGGTCCCGATGGGCGCGGCGGCCGCGGACCCCGTTCCCGAGAGCCTTGAAACCGCCGCCCTGCCGCAAGTTCCGCCTTTCGACCCGAAGGGCGCGCCCCTGGTTCTCTCCCCGACCGACGTCAAGCTTTACAAGCGGATCCGGGCGGCGCAGGCCCGGGGCGATTGGGCTGATGCGGACACCCTGATTTCGCAACTCAGCGATACGCGCTTGCTGGGCCACCTGCTTTATCAGCGCTACATGCATCCCACCGCTTGGCGGTCACGCTACGCCGAGCTTGCGGCCTGGCTCGACGTCTACGCGGACCACCCGGGTGCTGCAAAGATCCATCGCCTAGCACTGAAGCGCAAGCCCGCGGGCGCCCCGGCCCCTCGGCCGGCGGCGGCGGCCAGCGGGGAACGCCTGCGCTTAGGCGTCACATCCAAAGATCCGACCTACAAATCGCCCCGCGCACGCTCGGCGGCCGAGCGCCGCGCGGTGCGCGATCTGAAGAACCGGATACGCCGCAACGTCTTCAAAACGCGCCTCAGCGTCACCGAGAAACTTCTGAACGACGCCAAGACCCAAAGGCTGCTCGACAGCGTGGAAATCGACCAAGGCCGGGCTTTGGTCGCTGGCGCCTGGTTCTATTACGGCGACACCAAGCGGGCCTACGGGCTTGCCGGGGCGGCCGCGGACCGCTCTGGGGGCTTCGTGCCCCACGCGCAGTGGATCGCCGGGCTTTCGGCCTGGCGACTAGGGCAGTGGGAAGCCGCCTACGACCACTTCGCCACCCTCGCCCAAAGCGACTACGCGCGCTCCTGGGACCAGGCGGGCGGCGCCTACTGGGCCGCGCGAGCGGCGCTGCGCCTGCAACGGCCCGCCGAGATGAGCGGGTGGCTGAACATCGCGGCACGCCATCCACGAACCTTCTACGGCATCCTCGGCCGGGAAGCGCTCGGGATTCCGCTGAACTTCGCGGAGTCCGGACGTGACGTCACCGACGCCAAGATCGCCGCCTTTCTTCGCAAACCCAAGGTGGCCCGCGCGGTGGCCTTGCTGCAGCTCGGTGAGCAAGACCTGGCCGAGGCGGAATTGCTTGGCCTTGACTTAACGGACGACCCGGCGGGCGAGGCAGCCCTTCTGCTGCTGGCCGAACGGGCCGGCCTGCCCTCGCTGTCTTTCCGCATGGGCGCGCGCCTAGCCGCCAGGGATGGTGCGGCTGCAAGCTCTCGCGCCGACATCGACGCGGCCCTTTACCCGATACCTCCGTGGGTTCCGGCTTCCGGGTTCAAGGTGGATCGCGCCCTTGTCTATGCCCTCATGCGGCAGGAATCGACCTTTCGGCCCACGGCGGTCAGCCGGGACGGCGCGCGCGGCCTGATGCAGCTCATGCCGGCGACTGCGAGCTTCGTCGCTGGCGACCGCAGCCTGCGCCAGCGCGGCGGCCGCGACCGTTTGCTAGACCCGTCTTTCAATCTCGATCTGGCACAGCGCTATATCGTGCATCTGATGGAGGACGCCGGTGCCGGCGACGATCTCTTCCGCTTTGCCGCGGCCTACAACGGCGGCCCGGGCAATCTGCGCAAGTGGGAGCAGCATCTGGCGAAAGCGGGGCACGATCCCGAGGATCCCCTGCTCTTCATCGAGAGCCTGCCGTCGAGGGAGACGCGGCTGTTCATCGAGCGTGTGCTGACTAATCTCTGGCTCTATCGCACCCGCCTTGGTCAGCCCGCACCTTCCTTGGAAACCCTGGCCGCCGGAGATCGGCCCCTCTACCGCGCTCTCGACTAGCCAGTCTGACAGCACATTTGAGTGGCCCGGACGAGCCCCTATATTAGAACGGAGGCAGAGGTCGAACGTCGCGCCTCGCATCCTCCTGGACCATCACTTTTGTCGCCGAAAGGTTCGCGCCCATGTCCCGCATCGATGAAAGTCTTCCGTTTCTTCCGGTCAACATCGCGCTGCTGACCGTCTCCGACACCCGCGGGCTGGCAGACGACCGCTCGGGCCAAACCCTCCAGGACATGATCATCGAGGATGGGCACCATGTCATTCTGAGGGAGGTGGTCAGGGATGAGGTCTCCGCAATCACCGGGTTCCTGAGGGCCTGCATCGACGATCCTTCGATCGATGTCGTTATCTCAAGCGGCGGCACCGGCGTCACAGGCCGCGACGTCACGCCTGAAGCCTTTGAGTCGGTGATGGAGAAGGAGATCGAGGGTTTCGGCGAGCTATTCCGTTGGATCAGCTATCAGAAGATCGGAACCTCCACGATGCAATCCCGGGCGCTTGGCGGAGTCGCCGACGGGACCTATCTCTTCGCCCTGCCCGGCTCGCCGGGGGCTTGCAAGGACGGCTGGCAAGAGATCCTGCGCTGGCAGCTCGACAGCCGGCATCGTCCCTGCAATCTCGTCGAGCTTATGCCCCGCCTGAAAGAGCATCTCGTCCCTGCGTCGTAAGCCTGGTCAGCATATTTGTTCTTGATATGTTCTAATAAGGTCGCTACGCTGCCTGGATGATCCGTGGCGCGCGAAATCACGACCAGCTCCCTGACCTTCCGATGAAGGGCCGGGGAGCCGTGTCGAACCGGGCGGGACGTTTTGAAACCCATGACCGCGTGCGGATCGATGACGGTTGGGATGCAGCTCACGCCCTGCCGCCCGACCGCCCGCCGACGCGGGTCCTAAAAGACCGCAGCCGCGGCATCATCTCGCGGAACACATCCCCCGACGTGCCCTTCGACAGGTCGATCAATCCTTATCGCGGATGCGAGCACGGTTGCGTCTATTGCTTCGCACGGCCCACCCACTGCTATCTGGGCCTGTCGGCAGGCTTGGACTTCGAGACCCATATCTTCGCCAAGCACGACGCTCCGGAGCTTCTGAAGGCGGCCCTGGCCCGGCCGGGCTATCGGCCGCGCACCCTAGCGCTTGGCGCGGTCACGGACCCCTATCAGCCAATCGAGCGAGAGCTTCGCATCACGCGAGCCATCCTGGAGGTGCTTTGGGATTGCCGGCATCCCGTCACCATTGTCACCAAGTCCGCGGGCGTCCTGCGAGACTTAGATATCCTGGGGCCCATGGCCCGGGAAGGCTTGGCCAAGGTCTGCCTTTCGATAACCTCCCTGGACCCAAAGCTGGCGCGACGGCTCGAACCGCGCGCCTCCGCCCCGGAGCGAAGACTGGCGGCGGTGGAGGGCCTGAGCCAGGCGGGGGTGCCGGTCGCGGTCCTGACAGCGCCCATGATTCCCGCCCTCAACGACCACGAGCTTGAAGCGCTCCTCGAGCGCTCGGCGGCTGCCGGCGCCACAAGCGCCTCATATGTGCTGTTGCGTCTGCCGCTGGAAATCGCCGGGCTTTTCGAAGAATGGCTGGAAGCTCATTACCCCGACCGCCGCGATCGCGTGATGAACCTGGTGCGCGGGACCCGGAACGGAAAGCTCTATGACAGCACTTGGGGCAAGCGCCAAACCGGCAGCGGGGTCTACGCAAAGCTCTTGGCCCGCCGCTTCGAGGCCACCGTGAAGCGCTTGGGATTGAACCGCCGCTCTTGGGAACTGGAATGCGGCAAGTTTCGGCGCCCCCGACCGGAGAGCCCTCAACTCGCCCTCTTTTGACGACCGGCGGCTAGAATGCCGCGATCAGACGCGAAACGCCGGCGAGAGAGCGGCGGTAGCGGGTGCGGGCAGCGAATGCACTTTGTGAAAACCGCCCCAGCTCTCCGATCCACTGGCTGCAGATGCGAGAGGATTCACGGGCGCAGAGCTCCTCCGCCTCGGCGCGGTCCCGCGCTAGGGCCGCATGCACGATGGAGTTCGGGTGTGCGCTCGGCTGCCCGCGGCGGAGTGTTGCGTTCGATAGCGGCATTCGGTGCTTCCTTCCTGACTGCTGACCTGGGAGTTGCCTATCGATGCCCTGCGACGCAGGAGCCGTGCCAACCGCCGGAAACCGTCTCATGTGCCGGTTGCGGCCGATTGGTGCGAGCAAAGACCGCGCAGCAGGCGGCAGAAGTTTCCGGCCGCCGCGGCAAGTTCCTCCAGCCAAAAGCCCCGAAAGTCTCTAGGAGGCTCGGGCGCCCTTGTCCTAGTCTTGCGTCATGGAAGGTATGCACGACCATGGCCAGCTAACCGGGATCGCCGTGGTGGCCCTTGCCGCCTTGGCTTGCGGCATGCTGCTGACCCGGCTGCGCCAGCCCGCGATCGTAGGCTACATCCTGGCGGGGGTTCTGCTTGGGCCAAGCGCCTTGGGACTGGTGCAAGACAGGGCGATCATCCAGCTGCTGGCCGAGATGGGGGTGCTGCTTCTGCTGTTTCTCATCGGCATGGAGCTATCGCTAAGAGCATTCCGGGATGTTGCCGGAATCGCAATTCTGACCACGCTCGCCCAGATCGTGCTGGGCATCGCCAGCATGTTCGCCCTCTCGACGTTGCTCGATTGGTCCTGGGAGCTTTCCATCGTGATGGGCTTCGTGGTCGCGCTGTCCAGCACGGCGGTGGCGGTCAAGATGCTGGAGGAGATCGGCGAGCTCAGAACGCGGGTGGGCCAGGTGACCGTCGGCGTGCTCATCGCCCAGGATCTCGCCGTGGTGCCGATGATGCTGACAGTCAGCGCCTTGGGGGCGTTGCAGCGGGGCGGCGGCGACGGCGAGGAGATCGCGGTGCTGGGCTGGACGGCCGTGGGCAAGATCGCGTTCTCTGTCGGCTTCCTCGTCTTCCTGATTCTCTGGTTGAGCCGGCGGGAACGGCTCCACCTGCCCTTCGCCAAGCTGGTGGGCAACCATGTGGACCTGACCCCCCTCGCGGGCCTGGCGTTCTGCTTTGGCGCGGCCGCCGCCTCGGGCTTGCTTGGTCTGTCGCCAGCCTATGGGGCCTTCCTGGCAGGTTTGGTGATTGGCAACTCGACCGGCCGAAAGGTCATGCTGCGCCATACCCAGCCCGTGCAATCGATCCTCTTGATGGTGTTTTTCCTATCGGTGGGCTTGCTGCTCGATCTGCGCTTCCTCTGGGACAATCTAGGCAGCGTTCTGGCCTTGCTGTTCTTCATCTTCGTGCTGAAGACGCTGCTGAACATCGGGGCGCTGCGGCTCTTCGGGGAGACCTGGCCGCGCGCCTTCATGTCTGGCGTCGTGCTGGGGCAGATCGGTGAGTTCTCCTTCGTGCTCGCGGCACTCGGCCTGACCGCAGGCGTGGTCTCCTTCGACGCGCACCGCCTGATTGTTGCCTTGACGGTGCTCTCCTTGATCCTGGCACCCTTCTATCTGGTGGTGGCGCGCAGGACCCACCGGGCCTTGCTGCTGGGCATCACTTCCGGCCGGGAGACGGTGCGCCTGGCCTTTGGCAACGAGGCGGCCGCGGTGGCCCGCTCGGCCGGCCGGGCGGAGGACATGATGGTCACCATGGCCACAGGCGCCACGCGCTGGGTCGGGGACTTGATGCCGAGTTCAAGCCGCCGGTCGGCCGGCCCGCCGGGAGACACGCCCCGCCCCAAGCGCAGGCACTGAATCCCATGCCGCATTTCGAACTTGAAACCTCGCTGGGAGCCACGACGGGGCAGGTTGTGGCCGGTATCGACGAGGTCGGCCGCGGCCCCTTGGCCGGGCCTGTCGTCGCGGGGGCAGTCTGCTTTCCCGGCGGCGCAGTGCCATCGGACTTGGCCGAACGCCTCGACGATTCAAAGCGCCTGACCCCAAGCTTGCGCGAATTGCTGGCCAGGGAAATCCATGCGCAGGCACGCACAGCCATCGGCATTGCCAGCGTCGCCGAGATCGATCGCCTGAATATCCTGGAGGCGAGCCTGCTGGCCATGACGCGGGCAGCCGAAGGGCTGGGTGTCGCGCTGGACGCCATCTTGGTGGACGGCCGCCACATCCCGAAACTGCCCTGCCCCGCGACCGCGGTGGTGGGTGGTGACGGGATCAGCCTTTCCATCGCCGCCGCCTCCATCGTCGCGAAGGTCCACCGGGACGAACTCATGCGCGCGGCCTCCATGGACCACCCCGGCTATGGCTGGGAAACCAACGCCGGGTACGGCACGGCGGCCCACCTCGAAGCCTTGCGGTCGCTGGGGGTGACGGAGATGCACAGGCGCTCTTTTCGCCCAGTGCGTGAAGCCTTGGCCCTAAATTACTGACTCAACAATGTTATTGACCCGGAGTCCGCAATGACTCAGGATGCTCCGTCGTTTGCCCCGTCGTTTGCTTGCGGGCAAATGGAGCTTCAGGGGCAGTGTGGAGCGAGCACGTGGGGAAAGCTAAACACCAGGGGCGGGCCGGCCGCGTCGAGGAGGGCGACTGCGTCGAGTTGATGCGTGGCTTGCCGGAGCGATCAGTGGACATGATTTTCGCCGATCCTCCCTACAACCTTCAACTCGGCGGCGAGCTTCACAGGCCAAATAACAGCCGGGTCGACGGCGTCGAGGACAACTGGGACAAGTTCGACGATCTCGCCGCCTACGACAGCTTTACGCGCGACTGGCTTTCGGCGGCGCGGCAGGCCTTGTCCGACGACGGCACGATTTGGGTGATCGGCAGCTACCACAACATCTTCCGGGTCGGCGCTATCCTGCAGGATTTGGGATTCTGGATCCTGAACGATGTGGTCTGGCGCAAGTCCAACCCAATGCCGAACTTCAGGGGCCGGCGCTTCACCAACGCCCATGAGACGCTGATCTGGGCCTCCAAATCCGCCGACTCTAAGTACGTCTTCAACTATTCGAGCATGAAGGCGCTCAACGACGATCTGCAAATGCGCAGCGATTGGCTGATCCCGATCTGTGGCGGGGGCGAGCGGCTGCGCGACGAGAGCGGGCGCAAGGCCCACTCCACGCAAAAGCCCGAAGCCTTGCTGCACCGTGTGATCATGGCCGCCAGCAAGCCGGGGCAGGTTGTCTTGGATCCTTTCCTCGGAAGCGGGACCACCGCCGCCGTGGCCAAGCGCCTGGGCCGCGCGTGGATCGGCTTCGAGCGGGAAACGAGCTACGCCGCCATCGCGCGCGAGCGGATCGAGAGGGTCGAGCCGCTCGAGGACGAGTCCCTTCTGGAAATCTCGGAAAAGCGTGAGCAGCCCCGCATTCCCTTCGGATGGCTCGTGGAACGGGGCCTGCTGCAGCCCGGCGCCATGCTTTACGGGCCGGGGCGGCGCTGGACGGCAAAAGTTCGTCCGGACGGAACCCTGATCAGCTCCTCCGGCCCCGGGAACCATCGTGGCTCGATCCACCAGGTGGGCGCGGCGGTGCAAGGTGCTCCAGCTTGCAACGGCTGGACCTTCTGGCATCTGGACGTCAAAGGCAAGGCGGTTCCCATCGACGTCTTGCGGCAAAAACTGCGCGCTGAGCTGTTCTGAGAGGTGTCGGGGGCGCAGGCCAGCCCTTTACTTCGGCTTTGCAAGCCGAAGGCCTGACAATGACGGAAAAATGGCCCGCGCTTCACGATCACGGGCGAAGGGAACGCCCATTAGCCCCAAAGGGCATGACGGGCGATCTTCTTCATGACGCTGGGCAGACCGGCGCTGCCCAGGGCATCGAAGGCGACCCACTGCCCTTCCTGCTCCGTGAGCGGGCCCAGGGCTTGTGCCGACCAAACTTCGAGCTCCAGATGAAAGTGGGTGAAGGTGTGACGCACGCGGCCGGGTAGCGTGTCCCAGGCCGCGGCCGCGGGCGCTTGAGCCAAGGCCTCCCCTTCGCTCCACCCCTCCGCGCGCCACTCGGTCGAGGGCACCTCGATCATGCCGCCCAAAAGGCCACGCGGGGGACGGCGGCGCAAGAACACGCTGCCATCAGCCTTCGTAAGCCAAAACGCCACCCCCTGACGCGTCGGCTTGTCGGCCTTGGGCGCCTTGCGGGGCAAGCTCTCCGCCATGCCCGCGGCGCGGCCGAGGCAGAGCGTTTCCAAGGGGCAGAGCAGGCATTTCGGCGCGCGGGGCACGCAGATCGTGGCCCCCAGATCCATCTGGGCTTGCGCGAAATCCCCCGGCCGATCCTTGGGCGTTAGGCTGGTGGCCAAGCGCTTTATTTCCGGTTTGGCAGCCGGCAACGCCGCCTCCACCGCGAAGAGCCGCGCTATCACGCGCTCTATGTTGCCGTCCACCGGGCTCGCCGGCTGGTCGAAGGCGATGGCGGCAATGGCAGCGCCGGTGTAGGGGCCGATGCCGGGCAGTGCGAGCAACTCCGCCTCGCTCGCCGGAAACCGCCCGCCGTGCTCCCGAGACACGACTTGCGCGCAGGCATGCAAGTTGCGAGCGCGCGCGTAGTAGCCAAGACCCGCCCAAGCCGCCAAAACCTCATCCAAGGGCGTGGCGGCCAAGGCTTCGACACTCGGCCAGCGTTCGAGGAAGGCATCGAAATAGGGTCCCACCGCGGCGACCGTGGTCTGCTGCAGCATGATCTCGGAAAGCCAGACGCGATATGGGTCGGCCTGCTCCCCCGGCGCCGCGCGCCATGGCAGGGACCGCCTATGCCGGTCGTACCAGGAAAGAATCCTCCTGGCGACGTCCACCCTCCTTGGCCTCTTGCTGGTCACTGGCGAAGGCTCCAATTACGGCTCTATACTCAGCCAACAACAATCGGGAGGAAAGGTTCGGGAGTCCATGGGCAAGCGCATAACATTAAGCAAATCGCGCATCATCCTGGCTTGCGGATTGTCAGGGCTGGCGGCGGCGGCGGCCGCGGTGATCGCCGGCCCGATTCTTTTTAGTGGAGGCGACCAAGCAGACTTGCGGCCCGCCCGCTTGATGGGGCCGGACGCCGCCACGGCTCATTTAACGCGAGCGGGCTACGATGTCGACAGAATCGATCGCCAGGGCAGTCTCTACGAGGCCACGTTGACCTCTGGAGCCCGGGTATATCTCGACGCCGCGACCGGCGAGGTGATGCAGCCGCCGGCGAGCACCGGCCCGGCCCTATCCGTCGACCGGGTGCGTGCCCAGCTCGTGAAAGTGGGATGGCGGGACATCGGTCCGGTGCTATGGCAGGAAGGTGGCTACCGTGTCGAAGCGATCGACTCGAATGGCGCGCGCTTCGAACTGCTGCTCGACACCTACAATGGCGATATCCTGGGGCGCGAGGCGCGATGACGCGAGGCCCGATGTCGCGAAGCCCGGGGGATCGCAGGACAAGCAACGGCGGCTTGCGTTCGGTTGGCTCTACCCTCCAGCGGGTCGCCGGCAAGACTCTGCGGAACCTGAACAGCGCCGAAGCCACCTTGCTGACGGAATGGGCTGCGATCGCCGGGGCGGAGCTCGCCGCGCGTGCGCGGCCGCGCCGCCTGAAATTCCCCCGGGCGTCGGAACGGCGCGAAGGCACCTTGGTTCTGTCGGTGGATCCCGCCTTCGCCCTGGACCTGCAGCATGGCCAAGATGTCCTAATCGAACGGGTCAACGGCTTCTTCGGCTATCGCGCCGTTGCCAGGATCCTGCTGGAGCAGCGGCCCTTGGCCCAAGCGCCGGCGCCAAGCCCCAGGGTCCCATCGCGCACTGCGCCCGCGCCGCCAGCGAGTGCAGGTCTTCTCGCCTCGCGGGTTGACGGGATCGGTGATGAAACCCTGCGCCTGGCGCTCTTGCGCCTTGGCACGGCGGTTGCCGCCCGCCAAGCCGCGCGGGGCCTCAAATCGAAGTGAACAGGCGAAAAAACGAGGGATCCGGCTAGTAACGGCCGCCAGCGATCCCAGATCCCAGGAATAGGGTGCCATAAATGCGCTGGCGCCCGAGGGTGACACAGGCCGAAGCTGTGGATATTTGCATACTTGTGGAATCACCCTTTGCTGTCTAGCATCAACAACATCTAGTGGGTGGGATCATGAATCGACGGAATATACTGCTGACTGCGACGGCGATAGCAGCGGCGGCGCCCTTTGTGACACGCTTGACCGGAGTGACGCCGGCACAGGCTCAAACCGCCAACGCGGCCCTGGTTTCCGACACTGATCGGGTGCTCGGCGATCCCGAGGCACCGGTCACGATCCTGGAATATTCCTCCTTAACCTGCCCCCACTGCGCCAGTTTCCACACGCAAACGCTTCCGCAAGTGAAGGAAGAGTGGATCGACACCGGAAAGGCGAAACTGGTCTATCGCCACTTCCCGCTCGACCGCTTGGCCCTTTACGCTGCCATGACAGCCAGTTGCCTGCCGACGGACCGGGCGTACTTCGCCTTCCTCGATGTGCTCTTCAAGACGCAGGACCAGTGGTCGCGCGCTCAAGATCCGATGGGAGAACTGGCGGCCATGGCGCGAACGGCCGGGCTTGGGCAAGAAAAGTTCGAGGCTTGCGTCGCGGACCAAGATCTCGCGGATTCCATCCTGCAACAGCGCTTGGACGGCTCACAGGCTTTTGACATTCAGGCAACGCCGACCTTCGTGATCAACGGCAAGAAGGTGTCTGGCGCGCTGCCATACGAGGATTTCGCGAAAACGCTGAGCGAGGTTCACGAAGCGTCGTAGGGGAGTCCCCGGGTTCGCCGGGGAATCTCGCCAGACCTTTGGACCGCGCCCGGCACAAGACATTAGGGGGCTTTTCTAGGTTTGGCACAGTTCGTCCGTCTTCGCCTCAGCGGCTTCAAGTCCTTCGTCGATCCCACGGACCTGTCGATCGAACCGGGCATGACCGGCGTTGTCGGCCCCAATGGTTGCGGCAAGTCCAATCTGGTCGAAGCTTTGAAGTGGGTGATGGGCGAAACCTCCGCCAAGCGCATGCGTGGCGGTGAGATGGACGACGTGATCTTCGGCGGCAGTGCAAACCGGCCATCGCGCAACCTCGCTGAAGTCGCCTTGCTGCTCGATAACAGCGACCGCCGCGCCCCGGCCGCCTTCAACGAGTTCGACCAGCTCGACGTGGTGCGCCGCATTGAGCGCGAGAAGGGCTCGAACTACCGCATTAACGGCAAGGAAGTCCGGGCTCGCGACGTTCAGTTGCTGTTCGCGGACAACGCCACCGGCGCACATTCCACGGCCATGGTCAGCCAAGGGCGCGTGGGTGCCATCATCAACGCCAAGCCCGCCGACCGCCGTCTCTTGCTTGAAGAAGCCGCCGGGATCACGGGGCTGCACTCCCGGCGCCACGAGGCCGAGTTGCGGTTGCGCGCGGCGGAAACCACTCTCGAGCGTCTCGACGACGTGATCGGCACCCTGGAAAGCCAGCTCCAAGGACTGCGCCGCCAGGCCCGCCAAGCCACCCGCTACCGCAACATCGCCGGCCATCTGCGCCGCAACGAAGCCATCCTGCTGCACTTGGATAGCCTCGCCGCGCAAGAGGCGCTTATTCGGGCGCGGGACCATTTCGCCTCGGCGGAGGCGGAGGTAGCGCGGCTCACGGAAGTTGTTGCCTCGGCCTCGACCGAACAAGCCGAGGCGGCGGCCGACCTGCCGCCACTGCGTCAGCGGGAAGCCGAGGCGGCGGCGGCCCTGCAGCGCCTTTTGCTGGAGCGCGACAGTCTAGACCGCGACGAAGCGCAGGTTGCGGCTGCCCAGCGCCAAGCGAATGAGCGTCTCGCGCAACTCGAGGGAGACCTTGGCCGAGCGGCGAGCTTGTCTCAGGACGCCGGGGAAGCGCGAACGCGCCTCACCGAAGAGCGCACGGAACTCGAGCAGGCCATCGCGAGTGAAGGTGAAGCGGGTCAAGCCGCCGAGGCGGAGCGGGAACGGAACGCCGCGGCGGTGGCGGAACAAGAGACTGCCGTAACGGCTTTGGCGGAGAAAGTCGCGGCCGACGAAGCACGCGGAAACGCGATGGAACGCCGCGTCGGCGAGCTGCGCGAGCGCTTGTCCCGCTTGAAAGACCGTCTCACCGAGACAGAAAGCGAGCGCGAGCGCCTGGAAAGCGAAACTCTGGATCGCGAAGTCCTGGACAACGCGGAGCAGGCTCTCGCCGAAGCAGAAACCGCGCTGGAAAGCAGCCGCGTCGAAGTTGAAGCCGCCGAGGCGAAGCTTCAGGAAGCCCGCGCGGAGGAAGCCTCCCGCCGCAGTGCCGCTCAACAGGCCGAGTCGGAGCGCGCGCGGCTGTCAGCCGAGGTCGCTGGCCTCGCGGCCATTCTGGAGAAGGGCCAATCGGATATCTGGTCCCCGGTGGTGGATCAGGTGAGCGTCACGCCCGGTTACGAGGCGGCTCTGGGAGCCGCCTTGGGCGACGATCTGGACGTCCCGGCGGACGAAGCCGCTCCAGTGCACTGGGAGACGCTTCCACCGCTTGTCTCGCCCCCCGCTTTGCCGAACGGTTCGGTGCCCTTGTCCGACAAGGTAACGGCGCCGAAAGCTCTGGCGCGCTGTCTTTCGCAAGTAGGTGTGGTTGACTCGCCGGCGGCCGGAGCGCGCCTGCAGGCCGAACTCCAGCCCGGCCAGCGCTTGGTCACGAAGGACGGCGCGCTATGGCGCTGGGACGGGCTGACCGCGAAGGCCGACGCCCCCACCGCGGCCGCTCAGCGCCTGGAACAGAAGAACCGCCTCGCGGATCTGCGCGACAGCTTGCCCGGTCTGGAGAAGCGAGCGAACGACGTAGCGGAGGCCCATCAAGCGGCACAGGCCGCCGCCGAGGCCGCCGCCACCGCCGAGCGCGGAACCCGGGAACAGCAGCGCGCCGCCTACGCTGAAGTTGGCCGCCAAAGGGATGCCTTGGGTCGACTGCACCAGCAGGCCGCAGCGGCGAACTCAAAGCTGACGGCCCTCTCGGAAGCCGCAGCGCGAATCGCAACGGATCTGGAGGAGACCGAGGCGGAGCTGGAACAAGGGACCGCCGATCTGGCCGCCCTACCGGACCTGGCAAGCGAACGGGCGCGCCTTTCGGATCTGCGCGGGGAGCTCGCCCAGCGGCGGGCGGTGCTGGTCGAGGCCGAGGCCACGGCGCAAAGGCTGTCACGCGAAGCCGAAGCCCGCCGCGAGCGCCTGCTCGCCATCGAACGCGAAGATACATCCTGGCAGCGGCGCGGCGAGGAGACCCAGCGCCACATGGAAGACCTGAAAGCCCGGCGGGCGCAGGTCGAGGAAGAACTGTCGGCGCTTGCCGAACGTCCCGCGCAAATCGCCGAGCAGCGCGCAGCCCTCGTGGAGCGGATCGAGAGCGCCGAGAACACACGCCGCGCCGCTGCTGACAGTCTTGCGCTTGGCGAAACGCGGCAAAGCCAGGCCGACCGCGCTCTGAAAACCGCCGAGCACGATCTTTCGGCCGCGCGCGAGGAGCGGGTGCGGGGCGAAGCCGCCGTAAGCCAGGCCGAGCAAGGGCTGGTGACCCTTGAGGAGCGGGTTCGTGAGCGTTTGGAATGCACCGTCGACCAGGTGTTGGAGCTAACCCAGCTCGCGCCGGATCAGGACCTGCCGGGACGCGAAGAGATCGAAGTCAAGGTCCAGCGCTTGATTCGCGAGCGCGAAGGGATCGGCGCGGTGAATCTGCGCGCGGAAAGCGAAGCGGCGGAAGTCGAGCAGCAAATCGACGGCATGCAGAACGAGCGGGCGGACCTTACCGCGGCGATTGCCCGCTTGCGGCAGGGCATTTCAAGCCTGAACCGGGAAGGCCGCGAGCGGCTGCTGGCGGCCTTCGCCCAGGTCAACGAGCGCTTCTCGGAACTCTTCGTGCGGCTGTTCGGTGGCGGCCGGGCCATGCTGAAGCTCACCGAGGCGGAAGACCCCTTGGACGCGGGCTTGGAAATCATGGCCAGCCCGCCGGGCAAGCGCTTGCAGGTGATGTCGCTGCTTTCCGGCGGTGAGCAGGCCCTGACGGCGATCGCCTTGCTTTTTGCGGTCTTTCTGGTCAACCCCGCGCCGATCTGCGTTCTGGACGAGGTCGATGCCCCGCTCGACGACAGCAACGTCGACCGATTCTGCTCGCTGGTCGAGGAATTGGCCCACGGCCTGGAAACGCGCTTCCTCGTGGTGACACACCATCGTCTGACGATGGCGCGCATGGACCGGCTGTTCGGCGTCACCATGTCGGAACGGGGTGTGAGCCAGCTAGTTTCGGTCGATCTGGAAGAGGCGGAAGCCCTGCGCGAAAGCGCCTAGGTCACGACACCGCGTGCCCCTGGCCAAAGCGGCATAAACGGCTCGAAATTCCCAGCTTTTTCGCGCTTTACGGGGCCTGCGCCCGGCGCGGGATTCCACCTTGACGCCATTGGGGGCAGTTCGTAAGGTGCGCGCGCCTTCCGGTGCGATTTGCCGGCCAGATTGGGGGGTTAGGTGGGCGCGATAAGGGGATGCGCGCAACATGGGTCGACCTAAAGCCTCGTCTCCCTTCAAGGCGCTGGATGACCGCTTGCGGGCCGCCCAGGAACGGCGCGACTCCGCGAAACACGGCCGTAAAGGTCCCTCTCGGGACATGAGCGGCATGGCGGTCGGAATGCGGATCGCGGTGGAGATCGTGGCTGCGCTGGGTGCGGGGGTCGGGATCGGGCTTTTGCTGGATCACTGGCTCGGCACCAAGCCTTGGTTGATGATTCTGTTCATCTTCCTGGGCGCGAGTGCGGCCTTTATGAATATTATGCGCGTGGCCAAGGAACTCGAGCGAAAGGCCGCGCAGCGCAAGGAACAGGAAGCGGCGGAAAGCTCCGCCGGGCACGAGAAGGGGTAAGGCAAACCGTGGCTGAAGCGCCTAACGGAGAGAGCGGGTTTCCGGTCGATCCCATGCACCAGTTCGAGGTGCAGGCGATCGTTCCAATTCATGTCGGCGACCTCAACCTTTCCTTCACCAACGCGTCGCTTTGGATGGTGATCTCTGCGGTTGCCATTCTACTCTTTCTTGGCTTGTCCATGCGCGGGCGCGCCCTGGTCCCGGGTCGCATGCAGTCCATGGCGGAACTCTGCTACGAAATGATCGCGAACATGGTGCGCGACAACGTCGGGCAAGAGGGACGGAAGTATTTTCCGTTTATTTTCAGCCTCTTCATGTTCCTGCTCTTTGGAAATCTGCTCGGGATGATCCCTGGCTCCTTCACATTCACGAGCCACATCATCGTAACCTTCGCCATGGCCATCGTGATCTTCCTGGCGGTCACCCTGATCGGCATCATGCGCCATGGCACGAAGTTCTTGAGCCTGTTCTTCCCCCATGGGGCGCCCCTTTGGACGGCGGTGATCCTGGTGCCGATCGAGTTGATCTCCTATCTCTCGCGCCCGATTAGCCTGTCCGTCCGGCTTTTCGCGAACATGATGGCGGGGCACATCCTGCTTAAGGTGTTTACCGGCTTCATCCTGCTGACCGGGGTCTTGGGCGTGATCCCCTTGGCGGTGCTGATCGGCATCACGGCCCTGGAATTCCTGGTCGCGGTGCTACAGGCCTACATCTTCACCATCTTGACCTGCGTCTATCTGCACGACGCCATCCACCTGCACTAACAGGGAACGGAACACCGCCGCCGGAGAAGCCCGGTGGTTGCCTAATCAAACTCTTACGAACGCGTTCAAGGAGCGGAGCAAAATGGAAATAGAAGCTGCAAAAATGATCGGCGCGGGCCTTGCGACCCTGGGTATGATCGGCGCTGGCATGGGCGTGGGCCAAGTTTGGTCGAACTACTTCAACGCCATCGCGCGCAACCCAGCCTCCAAGGACGAGATCGGCGCGAATATCTGGATCGGCTTCGCCGTGACGGAAGCTATCGCGATTTTCTCGCTCGTCGTGGCGCTGATCATTCTCTTCGTCTGATTAGCCTTTGCTGAACCCCGCGCCGGGATCGGGGCCCACGTGGCCCGATGAAATCCGCCGGGCGCGGGCAGTTGCCGAACGTTAGGGCGAGATCGTTATGCCTCAATTGGATCCTGAATTCTTCGTAAGCCAGCTGTTCTGGCTGGTGGTCGTGTTCGCGACCCTTTACTTCCTGATGTCGAAGCTGGTGCTGCCGCGCATCTCGGAAGTTTTGGAAGAGCGCCAGGACAAGGTGGACGACGATCTCGCACGGGCGGAGAAGCTGCGAATCGAGGCTGAGGCCGCCCTCACCGAGTACGAGGAAGCGCTGGCGGTGGCCCGGGAAGAGGCAGCGGGCGTGCTGAAGCAAGCCACCGACGAGATGAAAGCGCAAGCCGTAGAGCAGCAGAGCGCCTTCAGCCGCAAGCTTGCCGAGCAGTCAAAGGAAGCCGAGGACCGGATCCTGGCGGCCAAGACCGAGGCGCTTGGCAACTTGAAGAGCGTCGCGGCGGAAGCTGCCGTGGCGGCCACGGCGAAGCTGATCGGCGTCACCCCCGGCGACGGCGATGTTTCGAAGGCCGTCGACACCTCCATGGAGGGACAGGGCTGATGTTTTCTTCCGAGTACACCTGGCTGACGGCGTCCTTGGTCATTTTCCTCGGCCTGGTCATGTGGAAGGGCCTTAAGCCCATGCTGGCCAGTCTGGATGCGCGTGGTGAGCGGATCCGCCGGGAGATCGAAGAAGCGCAGAACCTGCGCGAGGACGCTCAGAACCTTCTCGCGGAATATAAGCGCAAGCAGCGCGACGCCCTGAAGGAAGCCGAGGAGATCGTGAGCCACGCCAAGGCAGAGGCCGAAATCCTGCGCAGCGCGGCCGAGAAGGAGCTTCAGGAGCAGTTGCAACGGCGCGAGATCATGGCCGTGGAAAAGATCAAGCAGGCTGAGGCTCAGGCTGTGGCCGAGGTCCGCTCGCAAGCCGTCGAGGTCGCCGCGGCGGCGGCAGCGAAGCTGATCGCCGAAAACATTGACGAAGCCAAGGCCAGCGACCTGACCATGCAGGCTATC
Source organism: Pelagibius litoralis (assembly GCA_029287455.1). Lineage (GTDB taxonomy): Bacteria > Pseudomonadota > Alphaproteobacteria > Kiloniellales > DSM-21159 > JARFRB01. The sequence continues at coordinate 31,949 of JARFRB010000136.1, forward strand.
AAGGACGTCAGCACCCGCTTGAACTGATCCGCGCTCACTCTAGCCCCGCTCCTTCTATCGTCGAAGATGGGTGCGAAGGACGGGCGCCGAGGGAGCAGACCCCGGCGCGCTAGGCGTGACCCGACAAGCCGCTGAGCTTCGAGACGTCGAACCCGAGTTTCTCGATCGCCCGCTCCCACTTTGCCTCAAGTTCAGTATCGAAGATCAGCCGTTCGTCGGCATCGACCGTCAGCCAGCCATTGTCCTGGATTTCGTTGTCAAGCTGTCCGGGCCCCCAACCGGCGTAGCCAAGGGCCAGGAGGCTGCACCTAGGGCCGCCGCCCTGGGCCATATCGCGCAGGATGTCCACCGTCGCCGTCAGGGCCATGGAGTCGTTGACCTGAAGGCTGCCGTCGCGCAGATAATCCGCCGAGTGCAGGACGAAGCCGCGCCCTTGTTCCACAGGCCCGCCAAAGTGCACCCGAATCTCCTCCCCGACGGTGCTGCTATCGATGCCAAGCTGGGTAAGAAGGTCCGGAAAAGTGAGCGAATCCACCAATCGATTCACCACCAGGCCCATTGCACCGTCCGCGCTATGCGCGCAGAGGTAGATAACCGTGCGCTCAAATCTCGGATCGCGCATGGAGGGCATGGCAATCAAAAGCTGGCCGGTAAGGTAGCCTGACTCCATTTCAGCCTCGCGCATCATGGGGTGTCTCCTTATTCTCGCCCCGATTCCTTGCGCCCAGCGCGTTCCCAAGACGCGGGCCCAAGGCGCGAGCGGTTCGACCGGCTCACGCGTCGGCGACATGGTGACTCCAGTATCTTGCTCTCGGGCAAAACACACCATCGTGACAAAGGCTTTACTCCCAACACCTATTATAACTATGTCAAACCATCCGGCATGTAGGTTTCAAGCAGGAATGTTGATGCGTTTGTCCCAATACCCCGCCCAATTCGCCGCTTTCGCGCCGCGAAGCTTGGCGCTGGCAGCTCTTGTTTGGCTGCTCGCCTGGGTATTGGGCGGCGGCTCAGCGGCCTTCGCAGCGGCCGGCCCCTGGGCGGAGAACGAGCACAGCCAGGTGCGGCTGATTGCCGCGACTGATGCCGTGGGAGACACCGGCGAGGTCCTGCTTGGGCTGCAATTCGAGCTGGAGCCCGGCTGGAAGACCTATTGGCGATCGCCCGGCGACGCCGGCTATCCGCCGCGACTCGACTGGAGCGGCTCGGAAAATCTAAAGGACATCAGCCTCGATTGGCCCGTGCCGCACCGCTTCTCTCTCTTCGGGCTGGAAACCTTTGGATACCAGAACGAAGTCATTTTTCCCGCTATCGCACGCCTGGAAACAGCCGGAGAAAGCCTCGTTCTGGAGGCGCAAATCAGCTATCTCCTGTGCGAAGAAATTTGCATCCCTTATGACGAGATTCTAACCCTGCGGCTTCCCACCGGGCCGGCAACGCCGGCTAATGAAGCCTTTCCCATAGACCGCTTCCGCGCCCAAGTTCCCGATTCTGGAGCCGGCAGCGGGCTTTCCCTGGCGCAGGTGGAACTGCTGGACGCCGGGCAAGGCCCTCTGATCGAGGCGACGGTCCACTCCACGCTTCCCATGATCTCTCCCGACCTGCTCGTTGAAGGCCCTGCCGGGTGGGGCTACGGCAAGCCGGAGGTCACGCTTTCCGACGACGGCTTGGAGGCGCGCCTTGCGCTGCCCGTCTTCCGGGGCAAATCGGCGGAGGGCGGCCTCGAGGGCCAGAGCGTCACTTTGACGGTCATCGACGGGCGCAGGGGCCTGGAGACCTCCACGACCCTCGAGCCGGCCGGTAGGCCTTTCCAGGGCGCCGGGGTAAGCTTTTTCGCAATCCTCGGGCTTGCTCTCCTTGGTGGGCTGATTCTGAACTTGATGCCCTGCGTGCTTCCAGTCCTCTCGATAAAGCTGCTCTCCGCGGTTGGCCACGGCGGTCGCGAAAGCGGCTTGGTGCGCCTGTCCTTTCTCGCCTCGGCGGCGGGGATTTTGTTTTCCTTCATGGTCCTGGCCGCGGTGGCCATCGGCTTGAAGTCGGCTGGCATGGCGGTTGGCTGGGGGATCCAGTTTCAGCAGCCGGTTTTTCTCGCCTTCATGGCCCTGATCGTGACCTTGTTCGCCTGCAACCTGCTAGGCCTGTTCGAGATTGGGCTGCCAGGCTGGATGTCCGGGGTAGCCACGGCTAACGGCGGGCACGGCCTGGGCGGACACTTCCTGACCGGGGCCTTCGCTACCCTGCTCGCCACGCCCTGTTCGGCCCCCTTCCTTGGCACCGCGGTTGGATTCGCGCTGTCCAGCGGACCCTTAGAGATCGTGGCGGTCTTCCTTGCCTTGGGATTGGGCTTGGCCCTGCCCTACCTCTGCGTCGCGGTCGTCCCGAGTCTCGCCACGCAGTTACCGCGCCCGGGACCTTGGATGGTGACCTTGCGCCGGATCCTTGGTTTGGCCCTGGCCGGCACGGCTGTCTGGCTGCTGACGGTTCTGACCGTTCAAGTCGGCCTGCAGCGGACCCTTCTGCTCACCGCCTGCTTGGTCGGGCTTTCCATCGCGATCGCCATCCTCGGGCGCAAAGAGGGCACCCGGGCACGCAATCTCGTGGCGGCGGCCATCGGCGCTCTGGTGATCATCTTGGCAGCGCTACCCGTCGAGCGCGGCCAGACAGTGGCCGCGGACGCACTGGAAGACTGGCTGCCCCTCGACAAGGGTGAGATCGCGCGGCGGGTCGGCTCCGGGGAGGTGGTCTTTGTGGACGTCACCGCCGACTGGTGCATCAGCTGCCAGGTCAACAAGTCCTTGGTGATCGACCAAGCGCCGGTTGCAGAAGCGCTGGAGGGTGACGACGTGGTCGCCATGCGAGGCGACTGGACGCTGCCCAACGACGAGATATCCGAATACCTGGCGGACTTCGGCCGCTACGGCATCCCGTTCAACGCGGTCTACGGGCCGGCCGCGCCGCAGGGCATTCCGCTGCCGGAGCTTTTATCCTCCGAAGCGGTGCTGAACGCCTTGGAGCAAGCGTCAGGCCGGGAAAGTTTGGCACAGCGAAGGTAATCCGGCGAAGCTATCCTTGGCGCGGGACGCATTTCAGCCTATCTCTTGCTCAGGGCCCTTGGTCGAGGGTCAATAACTTTCCGCATCCGTCAATCAAGGGGAATGAAACGATGGCCATCAAGGTTGGGGACAAGATTCCGAGCGCCAAGATGAAGCACAAAACCGACTCGGGCATCGAGGAGGTGACCACCGAGGATCTTTTCGGCGGCAAGAAGGTCGTGATTTTCGCCTTGCCCGGCGCTTTCACGCCGACCTGTTCGGCCAAGCATCTGCCGGGCTTCGTCGCTCACGCCGCCGATATCAAGTCCAAGGGTGTGGATACCATCGCCTGCGTGTCGGTGAACGACGCTTTCGTGATGGATGCCTGGGGCAAGGACCAGGGTGTAGGCGATGCGGTGCTGATGCTGGCCGATGGCAACTGCGAATTCAGCGACGCCCTTGGCCTGTCCTTTGATGCCAGCGGCTTCGGCATGGGCAAGCGCTCTCAGCGTTACGCTCTTGTGGCCGAGGACGGGGTGGTCACGGTCTTGAATCTGGAAGAGCCGGGGGCTTTCGAAGTCTCCAACGCCGAGTCCGTGCTGAAAGCTCTTTAGGCGGATCCGCCGAGACCGCGCGGTCTATCGAAAGGTTTCGATCGCCGCGCGGGCCAAGGCATCGCAACGCTCGTTCTCATCATGGCCGCTGTGGCCGCGAATCCAGTGCCACGCCACCTGGTGAGGCGCCATGGCGCGTTCCAGCCGCTCCCAGAGGTCGCGGTTTTTCACGGGCTTTTTGTCCGCCGTCTTCCAGCCGCGCCGCTTCCAAGAAGCAAGCCACTTGGTCACCCCGTCGCGCAGGTAGGTGCTGTCGGTGGTCAGGTCGACATCGCTGGGCCGCTTCAGCGCTTCCAAGGCCATGATCGCGGCGAGCATCTCCATGCGATTGTTCGTGGTCTCGGGTTCGCCGCCGGACAGCTCCTTTTCGTGTCCCCGGTAGCGCAGAATGGCGCCCCAGCCGCCCGGGCCAGGGTTGCCGCTACAAGCGCCGTCGGTGAAAATCTCTATCCCGTGGCGACGGGATTCAGTCGAGTCCATAGGCAGCCGGCCCTGAAAGATCCGAGTGAAAGCGAAGCTTTTTCCAGTATTCCAAAGGGTCTTTCGGCTTCACGAAGGCGCCCGGCGGGTGGTTGAGCCAGTCGTAAAGACGCGTCAAGAGGAACCGCAACGCAGAGCCCGCCGCCAAAGTGGGCAAGGCCTCAAGCTCCGCCTGCTCTAGCGCGCGGGTCTGCCCATAGGACTTCAGCAGAGCTCTCGCCTTGGTCACGTTGAAGGCGCCGTCGGGCTCGAAGCACCATGCGTTTAGGCAAATCGCCAGGTCGTAGGCAAAGGCGTCGTTACAGGCAAAATAGAAGTCAATCAGACCCGTCAGGCGCTGATCGCGGAAGAAGACATTGTCGGGGAACAGATCCGCGTGGATGACACCCGCCGGCAGACCCTCCGGCCAGATCTGCTCTAGCCGCCGAAGCTCGCGCTCCAACTCCTCTCCTAGCCCGGGCCGCACCTCATCCGCGCGCTGCGCGCAAGCTTCGAACAGCGGGCGCCACCCTTCAACGGACAGCGCATTCGCGCGGGTCATTGGGAAATCACTCCCAGCGATATGCATCCGCGCGAGATGGTGGCCAAGCTCTTGGCAATGGAAGGAATGGATCCGCCGTGGCCATAAACCGGTCAGGAACGTGACCAACGCGGCGGGCCGCCCATTGAGTTCGCGCAGAGCCGCTCCATCCCGGCCGGCGATCGGTGTGGGGCAGGCGATGCCCTTCGTTGCGAGATGCTGCATCAAGGATAGAAAGTAGGGAAGATCACAAGGGGCAACGCGTTTTTCGTACAAGGTCAGGATGTAGCTGCCACCGGTGGTCTGCAGCAGAAAGTTCGAATTTTCGACGCCCTCGGCGATTCCTTTGAAGCCTTCGATCTCGCCCAGGTCGAAGGCGTTCATAAAGCTTCGCAGATCGTCGTCGGAAACTTCGGTGTAAACGGCCATGGGCTCGGTTAACGGTTGTCGAAAAGTCGGGTGGCCGTGCTAGGCGGCATCGTCGGTGAGCAGGCGCGGCAATTTAAAATGCACGTTCTCCACGGCGGTTTCCTCCAGCCGCAAAGTTACGTCGTAACGCGCCTTAAAAGCGTCGATAACGCCGGTGACCAAGGATTCCGGCGCCGAGGCCCCCGCGGTCAAGCCAACGGTTTGCACCCCTTCCAAGGAATGCCAATCAATATCGGCGACCGACTGAACCAGAAACGACCGCTGGGCGCCACCGCTGCGCGCCACCTCCACGAGCCGCTTGGAATTCGACGAATTGGGCGCGCCCACAACGAAGACAATTTCGCAGCGGGCCGCTATCGACTTGACCGCCTCTTGCCGGTTCGTGGTGGCGTAGCAGATGTCTTCCTTGCGCGGCTGGGCGATATTGGGAAAGCGCTCGCGCAAAGCCGTGACAATAGCCTGGGTGTCGTCCACGGAAAGGGTCGTTTGAGTGACGAACGCCACACGGTTCGGGTCGGGCACCTGAATCTGGCGGGCATCCTCGATTGTCTCCACCAAGACCACCGCGCCCTCGGGCAACTGCCCCATGGTGCCCACCACCTCCGGATGCCCGGCATGTCCGATCAACAAGATGAGATGACCCTGGGCGTAATGCCGTTCGGCTTCCAAATGCACCTTGCTGACCAGAGGGCAGGTCGCGTCCACATAGAGCAGGGCGCGCCGCTCCGCCTCGGCGGGAACGGATTTGGGCACACCGTGAGCGGAAAAGATCACGGGGCGGTCGTCGGGGACTTCTTCCAGTTCCTCAACGAAAATGGCGCCCTTGTTCTCCAGCCCTTCAACCACGTGGCGGTTGTGGACAATCTCATGGCGCACATACACGGGCGCGCCAAATTTGACGAGCGCCCGCTCCACGATCTCGATCGCCCGTTCAACCCCGGCGCAAAATCCGCGCGGGCTCGCGAGCAGCAGGGTAAGCGGCGGTTTTGTCATCTCGGAGGCGGCCTCGTCGCCGGTTCAAGGTTCTGCGCACTTGTTCTCGCAAGATCCCTTGCCTAGAGTGCAGCGCCGCGACAGTAGTATAACGACACCCAGGAAGGAAGAGCGCCATGGCCGAGCCCATCATCGCACAAAAGATGCCTTATAAGATTTCGGCGGAGGCTGGTAAGACCTATTACTGGTGCGCTTGCGGGCGTTCCGCCAAGCAGCCCTTTTGCGACGGCTCTCACAAGGACACCGGGCTCGAACCGCTTGCGTATAAGGCGGAAGAGACGAAGGACATCTACTTCTGCGGGTGCAAGGCCACCTCTGGAAAGCCCCTATGCGACGGAAGCCATTCGAAGCTTTGAAGCAGCAGTTCCCGCGTTTTTCACGCAGTTCACCCGCTTTCGCCGCGCTCGCGACGGCGGCTATAGTCGTCTCCGCCTGTGCCGGCGGAGAGGAAAAGCCGCCGCTGCCCTGCCCGGCCGTGATCGCCATTAACGATGCTTCCGAGTTGACGCGTTTTCGTGGAGAGGGCCGCGACCTCACCGATGTTGTCTTCACGGCCGGCATCGGCGATATGCAGTTCGCTTGCGAGTACCGCAAGGACGACACCGTGGTGGAAACGGACCTGCGCGTGGTCATGACCATCGTGCGCGGCCCGGCCAACGCGGACGACAAGGCGATCTTCACGTATTTCGTCGCCATCGCCTACGTGGATCCGGCGAGTGGCGAGCCGGAACGTATCGTGGCGCGCGAGGAATTCGACACCGGCGCGCTCTTCGAAGGAAACGCCTCTCGCTTGGTGGTTCCGGACGAGCTTTCGCCCGTCATTCCTTTGAAGACAGGCCAATCGGGGGCCGATTACCGCATCTATGTGGGCATCAAGCTGACGCCTGAGGAACTCGCCTACAACCGGTCGCGTTGACAAAGCTCTCACGATCGTTACCCTAGCCGACGTGCCTATTCTCGCTTGCGGGAGAGATCGGGTATTGGCCGAAAGATTGGCCAGTTAGCCGGCGCCGAAGGAGCAACCGCCCCGGAAACTCTCAGGCAACCTGGACCGCGAGCGAAGTCGGCGCCTCTGGAAAGCGGCCTTCGCTGATTGCCTGTGGCGTTAGCGGAAGCCCACCGACGGGGAAAGCCAGCGCGCAAGCGCCGGGAAATCTCTCAGGTTCGAAGACAGAGGGGGCGCGGCCACCAAACATCCGGTGGTCCGCTTTCTGCTCTTCGAACGCTGGTGAGACCTGAACCTTGTCGGACCCTGTTAAGGCTACTCTAAATCGAACTCCTTTATACGCCGTGCATGCCGACCTCGGCGCGCGCCTGGTGCCTTTCGCCGGATATGAAATGCCGGTGCAGTACCCCTCGGGCATCATTTCCGAGCACAAACATTGCCGAGCCGCGGCCGCGCTCTTCGACGTCTCGCACATGGGCCAAATCGAGCTCTTCGGCGACACTGCGGCGCGGGACCTGGAAGCACTGGTTTGCGGCGACATGCAGGGCATTGCACCCGGCCGTGTGCGCTACACGCTGTTCACCAATGACTTGGGCGGCATCCTGGACGACCTGATGGTTACCAACGCCGGCGACCGCCTCTACCTGGTGGTCAACGCGGCCTGCAAGGCCGCCGACTTCGCCCGGCTGGAGAGCGCCGGCCTGGAGCCGCGCATGCTGGAGGATCGGGCCTTGCTGGCGCTGCAAGGGCCGAAGGCAGCGGAGGTCCTCTCCCGCTTTGCGCCCGAAGCCGCCGAGATGCGGTTCATGAGTTCCGCCCTGCTGACGCTGGACGGCGTCCCTTGCCGGATTAGCCGGTCGGGCTATACCGGCGAAGACGGCTATGAAATCTCGGTGCCGGCCGACGCCGCCGAAAATCTGGCGCGCAGGCTCTTGGCGGAGGACGAGGTGGCGCCGGGGGGCCTTGGGGCCAGGGACTCCCTTAGGCTCGAAGCTGGCCTCTGTCTTTACGGGCACGATATCAACGAGCACACCACACCGGTCGAGGCGGGCTTGACCTGGGCGATCCAGAAGCGGCGCCGCGCCGAGGGGGGCTTTCCCGGCGACCGGATCATTCTCGCCCAGCTTTCTAGCCAGCCGGAAAGGCGGCGCGTCGGCTTCATACCCGAGGGCCGCGCCCCTCTGCGCGAAGGCACCGCACTCACTGACAGCAACGGCGTCAACTTGGGCGGAATCACCAGCGGCGGCTTCGGCCCCAGCGTCGGCGGCCCAATCGCTATGGGCTACGCCCTCACCGCCTGGACGACGCCCGGCTTGAGCTTGATCGCGAGCCCGCGCGGCAAGGAGGTGCCCGTGAAGGTCACCACGCTTCCCTTCGTCGCGCCCAACTATCACCGAGGCTGAACCAGAGAGAGGCAAGAGAACAGCATGAGCGACCTGCGATTTAGCGAAGATCACGAATGGCTGCGAATCGAAGGCGATACGGTCGTCGTGGGAATCACCGACTATGCCCAGCAGCAGCTTGGCGACATCGTCTTTATTGATCTGCCGGAGGTTGGCAAAGAGGTGAAGAAGGGCGAGGAGGCCGCGGTGGTCGAATCCGTGAAGGCTGCCAGCGAAGTCTACGCGTCGATATCCGGCACGGTGACCGAGGTCAACGAGTCCCTGGCCGACGAGCCCGCCAAGGTCAACATGGATCCGGAAAACGAAGGCTGGTTCTTCAAGATGAAGCCCTCCGACCCCTCGGAGTTGGAGGAGTTGATGGAGGTTTCGGCCTACAAGGATTTTGTCGCCGGCCTTGGTTGAACGGGCCAGCGCTGAAGGAACACCGAAGCGGAGATATCAGGATGCCTCACTCCCGGCCAACCCTAACCGAACTGGAAGACCGCAACGCCTTTGTCGAGCGCCACATCGGGCCGCGGCAAACGGAGATCGACGTGATGCTGAAGGCCGTTGGCGCCGACTCTCTCGATGCCTTGGTGGAGGAAGCGGTTCCCGCCAGCATCCGGGCCGACGTCTCCCAGGCGCTGGGAGCGGGCATGACCGAGACGCAGGTTCTGGGCGAACTCAGGCGCTTGGCGGACAAGAACCAGGCCCTGACCTCCCTCATAGGGCTTGGCTATCATGATTGCATCGTGCCGCCTGTCATCCAGCGTAACGTTCTGGAAAACCCGGGATGGTACACGGCCTACACCCCCTACCAGGCTGAGATCTCTCAAGGGCGGATGGAAGCGCTGCTGAACTTTCAGCAGATGATCGTCGATCTCACGGGCATGGAGCTGGCGAATGCCTCCATGCTGGACGAGGCGACCGCAGCGGCCGAAGCCATGACCCTGATGAAGCGCGTGGGCAAAAGCCCGTCGAACCGCTGCTTCGTGGCGGCCGACTGCCATCCGCAGACCATCGCCGTGCTGCGGACCCGCGCGGAGCCCTTGGGTCTTGAGCTGGTGATCGGCAACCCTGCGGCCGACCTTGACCCGGAAGACGTTTTCGGCGCGATTTTGCAATACCCCTCGACCGATGGGACCGTACGCGACTATCGCGAGCTCGTCGCGAAGCTGCATGCCGCGGGCGGCCTGGTGACGGTTGCCGCGGATCTCTTGAGCCTGGTTTTGCTAGCGCCCCCCGGCGAATGGGGCGCCGACATCGTGGTCGGCTCCGCCCAGCGCTTCGGTGTGCCCCTGGGCTTCGGCGGCCCGCACGCGGCCTTCTTCGCAACGCGCGACGCCTACAAGCGCTCCGTGCCGGGGCGCATTGTGGGCGTCTCGGTGGACCGTGACGGCCGGCCGGCCCTGCGTCTGGCCTTGCAGACCCGCGAACAACACATCCGCCGGGAGAAGGCGACCAGCAACATTTGCACCGCGCAGGTCCTGCTGGCGGTCATGGCCGGCTTCTATGCGGTCTGGCACGGTCCCAATGGACTGACGCGCATAGCAGAGCGCGTACACCGCCTCACCGCCATCCTGGCCGCCGGGTTTCGCGGCCTTGGCGTGACGGTCGAGAACGAGAGCTTCTTTGACACCCTCACCGTCGCGGGCGATGGGGATCTCTTGGCGCGGGCGCACGCGGCGGGCATGAACCTGCGCGACGCCGGCGAAGGGCGGGTCGGGATTTCCTTGGACGAGACGACCACGCGCGAAACCCTCGACCGGCTCTTCACGCTCTTCGGCGGAGCCGATCACGGGATCGACATCGCCGCCCTCGACGCGAAAACCGCCGAGGCCTTGCCGGACGCGCTGCGGAGGACCTCGAACTTCCTCACCCATCCGGTCTTCGGCAGCCATCGTTCGGAAACCGAGATGCTGCGCTACCTGCGCCAGCTCATGGACAAGGACATCGCCCTTGACCGCGCCATGATTCCACTTGGCTCCTGCACCATGAAGCTGAACGCGACGGCGGAGATGATGGCGATCACCTGGCCTGAGTTCGCGCGCATCCACCCCTTCGCGCCGGTCGAGCAGGCCGCCGGCTACATCGAGCTGATCGAGGACCTCCAGCGCATGCTGGTGGAAATCACCGGCTTCGCGGCCGTCTCCCTGCAGCCCAACGCCGGCAGCCAGGGCGAATACTCCGGCCTGCTGGCCATTCGCGCCTATCACCGCGACCGCGGCGAGGCGGAGCGTGACATATGCCTGATCCCCTCTTCCGCGCACGGCACCAATCCGGCGAGCGCCGTCATGGCGGGCATGACCGTGGTGGTGGTGGAGTGCGACGCCGAAGGCAACATCGACGTCGCTGACCTCCAAGCCAAGGCCGAAGCCAATAGCGCGCGCCTGGCCGCCCTCATGGTAACCTATCCCTCGACCCATGGGGTGTTCGAGGAAGCGATCCGCGAGATCTGCCGGATCGTCCACGATCACGGCGGCCAGGTCTACATGGACGGTGCCAACCTCAACGCCCTGGTGGGGCTCTGCCAACCCGGGCAGATCGGGCCGGACGTGGCGCACATGAACCTGCACAAGACCTTCTGCATTCCCCACGGCGGCGGCGGCCCCGGCGTCGGCCCGATCGGCCTGGCGGCTCACCTGGCGCCCTTCGCGCCCAATCATCCCATGGCCGAGGGTGCGGGCCCTGCGACCGGCATCGGCCCGGTTTCCGCCGCCCCCTGGGGCTCGGCCGGCATCCTGCCGATCTCCTGGGCCTATATCGCGATGATGGGGGCCGAGGGCCTGAAGCGCGCGACGGAGGTGGCGATCCTTTCCGCAAACTACCTCGCCAAGCGCTTGGAGGGGCACTATCCGGTTCTCTACACCGGGCGCAACGGCCGCGTGGCCCACGAGTGCATCCTGGACACCCGGCCCTTGAAGGACAGCGCCCAGGTCAGCGTGGACGACATCGCCAAGCGGCTGATCGACTACGGCTTCCACGCCCCGACCATGTCCTGGCCCGTGGCAGGCACCTTGATGATCGAGCCGACGGAATCCGAGCCCAAGGCCGAGCTCGACCGTTTCTGCGACGCCATGATCGCGATCCGGCAGGAAGCCGGGAAGATCGAAAGCGGCGGCTTCGACGCCGAGGACAATCCCCTGCGCAACGCCCCCCACACCGCGGAGGAGGTGACGGGCGACGCCTGGACCCACCCCTACCCGCGCGCCGTGGCCGCCTATCCAGTGGAAAGCCTGCGGGGTGCCAAGTTCTGGGCGCCGGTGGCGCGGGTGGACAATGTGCAAGGCGACAGGCACCTGGTCTGCACCTGCCCCAGCCTGGACTCCTACCGGGACGCCGCGGACTAGCCTCCGGGGCCTCCCGCAAGGCCCTAAAAAGCCGGCCTTCAGCCCCTCGGCGGCCCGAAGGCGGAGCAGTCCGTCGTTTTTATACTTTTGTTCTTGAAAATGATAATAAGCCTCTTATAGTTGTTTTATTCCTAGTTTGACACCTTAAAGGTGCCGACGGGCAAGACACCAAGAGCGCGCGGGGGGCGGTTGTCCCGTGCCGGAGGTTTCGGTACGGCCGCCTTTCCGCGCTTTGATCCACTACTTAAAGACGAAAATCTGCTAAATATTTACCTTCAGATTGAAAAACACCCTGGCCTCCAACGTGCCCGCCGAGGGCGAGGACGTGCTGGCCGCCAAGACGGCGCTGGGCCGCCTGGGCCGCTATAAGCCCCTGGTCGGCGGCATCAATCAAGGCATGTTCGACGGCCTCAAGGGCTTTCAGAAGGACCGGGGGCTCAAGGCCGACGGCGTCGCCCATCCCGGCGGCCCGACCGAGGCCGCCCTCAACGCCGCGGTGGCCGAGCAGGAGGCCCCCGGCACCGCCCGGCGTCAGGTCTTCGGCCTGGGCCAGCCCATCGGCCGCGGCCGCGCCAACCGCCCCGGCGACGTGGCCGGCGCGCGCCGCGCCCTTGGCCTCGCCGGCTACGCCCCCAGGGAGAGCGCCGGGAAGAGCGCCGGGGAGAACGCCGGAGAGAACGCCGGAGAGAACGACGGAACCAGGCGCGGCGCGGCCCGGGTCGGCGAAAGCGGCAACAACGGCAACCGGGGCCGGGACGGCGGGGCGGCCGGGCGGTTCGACGGGGGCCTGGACTTCGGGCTGCAGCGCTTTCAGCGCGACTTCGGCCTCAAGTCCGACGGCGTGATGAACCCAGGCGGCGAGACCGAGCGCGCCCTCAACCGCCTCACCGGCCCCCTCGCCGCCCAGGCCGAGCGCCAGGCCAACCTCTTTCAGCGCTCTAACCCCTTCCAGCGCGCCAACCCCTTCACCATCATCCGCAAAGCCGCGAATCCCCAAACCACCTCCAGCCCAAACCCCTCTGGCCAAACCCTCCAGGACATCGCCGCCGCCAGCCCCGCCGCCCAAAACCTCGCGAGCACCAACCCGCCCACCGAAGCGCCCGCCGAAGCGCCCACGCCGCGCGCCGATACAGGGGGAGCGGGCGAGCCTTTCCAAATCGCCCAGGCAAAACCGCGTATCGCGGGCATAAAGGGAAACTCCTCCTTCTGGGCTCTTGAGTCCGCCGCCCGCGAAATAGTTGATGCCGCCAAGAGCGTCAGCGGGGATGCGTCGGAAGCCGGGTAGGGCGTCGCATCGGGCGCCGGTCGCCTGGTGGGTTTGGACAACGCCGCGGACAACCTGGATCACTTTCTTGAAGGCAGCGGGCAGGACCGCATCATTCCCCGTGATGAAGCGCGTAAGCGGGACCCCGTAATCGAGGGCGAGCGGAAGAACCAGAAACGATTCTTAAGTGGTTTCACTGAGGACCATCTGTCGGGTCAGAATCCGGACAGCCGCTTCGAATACCGCAGCCATCTTCTCGCCATGCAGGATGGACAAACTCTCCAATTGCCCGCAGGCCCCGCCGAGGCAACGAAGCCGCGAGACTTTTACGACTCGAATAGAACAACGAGGGAGAACCTCAAGCTTTGGGAGGTCGACGAAGCCCTCGCGTCCGGGAGCAGTACCTTCTCCTCGAAGGCACAAAACGGCTTTGTCGCGACCCGGAGGGGTGACCGGATCGTGCTGGAAGGGACCGTGACGCATGAGTGGAATGACCCCTAGGACTTCCACGGCCCAACCGATAAGACAAGCGGCGGGCCATTGCCGGAAGCGGCTCGAGATTTCGGAGATGCACGCGAATACAAAAACTTGAGCACTTGGGACTAACATCTCGTCGCTGAGTTTGAGGTGAGAAACCAAAAACTCATCCTAATTAATGAGCGTTGGACTGACCTATATGATAATATAGGGCCTATGAAATGAAACCCAACCGGTTCAAATATAAAAATTCTTCCAGGAAAATTAGAGTGATAGCTACTCTTATTACTTGCTCTTTATGCCTCTCTATCGTCTCTATGGGCTGATATATGTATAAAATACCGCTTATTCGATTTTATCCGGCGTGTAACGACTACGACCGATATGCCTTCGACCTGGACCGCTTACACTTTGTGTTTGGCCAACCCAGCGGAGAGTTTTGGAGCGCTGTCGTGAACTACTATGAGCCATTCTCGCGAACCCAAGGCCCTCTTGTAAAAGATGGCAAGGTATACTTCACTTTGGAATTCTTCCTTCCGCCAAATGAACCCAGAAAGTTCGATGGGGAGAAGGAAACGAGTTCCTATCTCACAACACAAGACATCGCCTACGAGATCTACCAGCGCCGCCTCATGGAGGGCCGCTTCGAGGGGGTGGACATGAGCCCCTACATGGCAACCCGTGGCCCCATGACGCGGCGGCTCAGCGAGCCGGTGCTCATGAATTCCGATGAATGCGGCTTCATGGAGGAGTTGATCCTCGAAGGCGGGCGCTTCGCCAAGTGACCACCGCGCGACCGAGCGCACGGGGCGCTTGGCTTTAGCCGGTCGAGGCCGTGATGCTTCTGGGCTGTTTGGCGCCCGGCCCGCGGTCGCCGGCAAGCATGGCGTAGAGCACGTGGTCCTGCCAGCGACCGTCAATGCGCAGGTACTGCCGGGCATAGCCTTCCTGGCTGAATCCGGCTTTCTCCAGAAGGGCGCGGCTCGGGGTGTTGTGGGGCAGGCAGGCCGCCTCCAGCCGGTGCAGCCCGAGGCCGTCGAAGCAATAGGTCACCAGCGCCTGCAAGGCCTCGGTCATGTAGCCGTGGCGCGCATGACGCTCGCCGATCCAATAGCCGAGGCTCGCGGACTGCGCCACGCCACGCCTGAGATTGGACACGGAGATCCCGCCCAAGAGGTCGCCTTCGCCCCCCTCGCCCCGCCGGTCGAAGATGAAATAGGCATGGCCGGAGCCGTGACGCGCTTCGATCGAGTACTGCCGCAAGCGGCGGCGGAAGGAGGCGCGCGTCAATGCGTCGTAGGGCCAGACCGGCTCCCAGGGTTTCAGGAAGTCCCGGCTCTCCAGCCTGAGATCCGCCCAGGCCCGCCAATCCTTGGATTGCGGCGGGCGCAGCAACACCCGGCCCTGCTGTAGCACTACGTCCCGGCCCACCGCCGCCCGGAAAGGAGAGACCAGGAGAGACATCGCGGACGCCCTTAGCCCGCGCCGCGCACGGCAGCGCCCGAAGCGCTCGTGCCCAAGCCGGCCGTGCCCAAGCCAGCCGTGCCAAGCCGGGCCGCCACGGAATCGAGCCGCTCAACCGGGGCGATCTTCCCGAGGCTCGCGAGGGTTGGCGGACTGTCGAGCAAGCCCCGCGCGAAGCGCTCGACGGCTTCGCCGTCCACCGCTTCGATCCGCTCAACGATTTCCGAGGTGTCCAGTACCCGCCCATGCACCAGAAGCTGGTTGGCCAAGGATTCACAACGGCTGGAGCTGCGCTCCCGGCTCATCAGGATGCTGGCCTTTAGCTGCGCCTTGGCCCGGTCGAGTTCCGCCCCCTGCAGACCCTTAACGCCGACCTCTCCAAACTGCTCGCAGATCACGGGGAGCAGTTCCCCCGCCTCAGCCTCGCCGCTGGCGGCGTAGACACCGAACAGGCCGCTGTCGCTATGGCTCGAGAGAAACGAGAAGATCGAGTAGACGAGCCCGCGCTTTTCCCGGACCTCCTGGAACAGCCGCGAGGACATGCCTCCGCCGAAGAGGGTCGAGAAGACCTGTCCGGCATAGTAGTCCGGATGGCCGAACCCAACAGCCTCGAAGCCAAGAATGACGTGGGCCTGCTCGAGGTCCCGCTCCTCGCGGAACTCGCCGCCGGTGTAATCGGGGGTGTCGCTTTCCGCCAGGCTGTGCTGCTTCAAGGAACCGAAGGCCTCGGCCGCCAGCGATACGAAGCGATCATGCTCGACCGCACCCGCCGCGGCCACGATGATGCGCTCCGCCCCGTAGCGCGGGCCCATGTAGTCGAGTAGCGCCTGGCGCGGCAAGCCCCGCACGATCTCCGCGCGGCCCAGAACCGGGCGGCCAAGCCCCTGCCCCGGATAAGCGATCTCCTGGAAGTGGTCGAAGATGATGTCGTCCGGCGTATCGATGGCCTGACCGATCTCTTGCAGCACAACCGAGCGCTCGCGCCGCAGCTCGTCCTCGTCGAAGCGCGACTTCAAGAGAATGTCGGAGACGATATCCAGCGCCAATGGCATGTCTTCACTGAGAACCCGCGCGTAATAGGCGGTCGACTCCCGCCCGGTGTAGGCGTTGAGATGCCCGCCCACGTTCTCGATCTCCTCGGCGATGTCGCTGGCCGAGCGCCGTTCCGTGCCCTTGAAGTTCATGTGCTCCAAGAGGTGGGCAACGCCGTTCACCTCCGCCGGTTCATGGCGCGTGCCGACCCCCACCCAAGCGCCCAGGGAGACGGTTTCGACACCGGCCATGCTATCGGTCGCGACGGTCAAGCCATTGTCGAGTTGCGTGATCCTGGTGGTCATGCTGCGGCCCCCTTGATCCGCGCGGACTTGCGGACCTCGGCCTTCAAGAGTTCGACATCCTTGGGGATGACGCCGTAGCGCTCCTCCCGGTCGTATAGGTCGGCCAAGAACGGCGGCAGGTCCGGGCGCACTCCCGTCGCCTGCTCCACCGCGTCGGGGAACTTCGCCGGGTGCGCGGTGGCCAGCGTGATGGTCGGCGCCGCGCCCTTGGGCGCCTTGGCCCGCGCCGCCGCCGTCCCGACGGCGGTGTGCGGATCGATCAGCTCCCCGGTCTCGCGCCAGACCCGCGCGATTTCCGCCAAGGTCCCCGCGTCGTCCAGCCGGAAGCCTTCGAAGAGCTCAAGGGCCGCGCGCCAGCGCGCCTGACCGATATCAAGCCGGCCGGAATCCCGAAACGTCTTCATCGCCTGCGCCACCGCGCCACCTTCCCGGTCGTAAAGATCAAAAAGCAACCTCTCGAAATTACTGGAAATTTGAATGTCCATCGATGGCGACAAAGTGGGTGTCACACCCTCCATCGACATGGCCCCACTCGCGAAGAAGCGGGTCAGAATGTCGTTAGCATTGGAGGCAACGAGGAATCCTTCGATCGGCAAACCCATCTGGCAGGCGCCATAGCCCGCGAACACATTGCCGAAATTCCCGGTGGGCACCGTGAAGCGGACCGCACGTTCCGGCGCGCCAATGGCCAGGGCGGCGGCGGCATAGTAGACGATCTGCGCCATGACCCGCGCCCAGTTGATGGAATTCACCGCAGACAGCGAAACCTCGTCGCGGAAGTCCTGGTCGGCGAAAAGCGCCTTCACCAGGTCCTGACAATCGTCGAAGGTGCCCTCGACCGCCAAGTTGTGCACGTTGTCCGCCTGAACGGCCGTCATCTGCCTGCGCTGCACCTCGGAAGTGCGGCCCTTGGGGTGCAGAATGAAGATATCCACCCGCTCCCGGTCCCGGCAGGCCTCAATGGCGGCGGAACCGGTATCGCCCGAGGTTGCCCCGACGATGGTTATCCTTTGGCCGCGCGCCTCCAGCACCGCATCGAAGAGCTGGCCGAGCAACTGCATGGCCACGTCCTTGAAGGCCAGCGTGGGGCCGTGAAACAGCTCCATGAGCCATTGGCTGGAATCGAGCTGCTTCAGGGGGACGACGGCCGGGTGCCGGAAACCGGCGTAGGCCTGGGAGACCAAGGCGTCGAACTTGCTCTCAACCGCCGATCCGGCAATGAAGGGGCGCATCACCCGGGCCGCTAGCTCCGCGTAGGGCAGCCCGGCCATTCCCTTCCAATCCTCGCCCGAGACGGCCGGCCAGCTTCGTGGCACATAAAGCCCCCTGTCGCGCGCCAAGCCAGTCAGCAGCACATCGTCGAAGCCGAGGGCCGGCGCGGCACCGCGGGTGGAAACATACTCCATCGAGACTTCTTGGCCCTTTAAGTCGGCTGCGGGGGAGACAATCTAGACGCCCCCTTCCGCCACGGCAAGAAAGAGGGGGGCGAGAACGCGGGAAGACGCACCCCGGTCATGGCAAATAGCGGGCCTTTAAATGAGCCTCGAAAACTTTCGGATCCAAAGGCTGGCCGGTGGCTTGACTCAAAAGTTCGTCCACTGTCCAGCGCGAGGCCTGGCTGTGCACTTCGTCGCGCAGCCACTCCATCAAGGGCGCGAAATCCCCTTTCGCGACTCCGCTGGGGATCTCCGGCCGCGCTGCCTTGGCGGCGGCGAAGAGCTGTGCCGCGGTCATGGCGCCCAGGGTATAGGTCGGGAAATAGCCCCAGGCGCCGTCGTACCAGTGAATATCCTGCAGGCACCCAAGACGGTCATCCGGCGGGACGATGCCCAGAAGTGCCTTCATCCCCGCACCCCAGGCCTCGGGAAGCTCCGCGAGTTCCAATTCTCCGCCAATCAACGCCTTTTCCAGGCGGTAGCGCAGGATCACGTGAGCCGGATAGGTAACCTCGTCGGCGTCGACCCGGATGAAACCCGGCTCGACACGGTTATAGAGTGCCAGCAGGTTATCTGGCTCCCAGGCCGGCCCCTCGCCACCGAAGGCGGAACGAGCGAGCGGGGCCATGAAGTCGATGAACTCCCGGCTGCGGCAGGCTTGCATTTCCACCAGGAGGGACTGGCTTTCGTGCATCGCCATGCCGCGCGCAGTCCCCACCGGCTGAAGCCGCCAATCCTTTGGCAAGCCACGCTCGTAGAGCGCGTGCCCGGTCTCGTGCAGCACCCCCATCATCGCGGTGGTGAAGTCCGCCTCGTCGTAGCGGGTTGTAATACGGACATCCTCCGGCACACCACCGCAGAAGGGATGCACGGAAGTATCCAAACGCCCGTGCTGGAAGTCGAAGCCCACCGCCTGCATCAGGGTCTTTGCCAGCGCCATCTGCTTTTCCACCGGAAACGGGCCCTCCGGAGCGATGGGGGCCGGGCGGCTTGCCTGACGCTCCATCACCTCACCCAGGAAGCCGGGCAAGAAAGCAGCAAGTTCGTCGAAGATGCCATCGATGCGCGCGGAGCTTTCGCCGGGCTCATACTCGTCCAGCAAGGCGTCGTAGGGCGGCACCCCCAGTTTCTCGGCCTTTGCCTGGGCGGCTTCGCGCACAAGCGTCAAGACTTCGCTCAGCGCCGGAAGCACCATGGCGAAGTCCGCAGCCGGGCGGGCCACGCGCCAGGTCATCTCGCAGCGCTTGGCCGCGCGGGACAGCGCTTCCACCAACTGGGCGTCCAGGGCGGTTGCATGCAGCCAGGACCGCCGCATCTCCGCCAGGTTGGCCCGCTGCCAGGCATCCAGTTCCGCCCGTTCGTCGGATGCCTGATCCAAAAGCTCCGCCAGCTCGGGTGCCGCCAGCAACTCATGGCAAGTCACACTGAGCGCCGCCAGCTGCTCCGTCCGGGCCGCGGCCCCACCGGGCGGCATCATCGCGGACATATCCCACGACAGCATGCCAGCCGCTTCCTGCAAGGCGGCGAGACGGCGAAAACGGCTTTCCAGTTGTTGGTAGGCGGACATTAAACGGTTCCCATGAAGCTTCCGGCTGCGCGAACTGCGTCTTTCCCATATAAGGCCTTGGAGTGCCCTTCGGCTAGATGGCGATTGGGGGCGGGGGCCGAACGACGGAGCAACGAAAATGGCGGCACGGAAAAAGGCTGGAGCGATTCCCGAGTCGGGCTCACCACCCTTGGCGGCCTACGGGATGAATAAGCCGCTGGCAAGCGTCTTCATTGTGATCCTCGCCGGTATTCTGGGCTTCGGGTCTTGGCGCATGCTCACGGACGGCCTGCGCAATTCTGAGGCTATGCTCGCCATGGGCCTGTTGATGGGTGCGGCCTGTTACTTGGGCTGGTGGGTCCTGCGCGACCTGCGCTTCAAAGGCCCCATTCTGACTCTCGAACGCGATGGGCTGCGCGACATCCGGCGCGGTGGCGACATTATCCCTTGGACGGATATCGAAGACGCGGTCGCCAAACGCCGGGGGGTGATGAGCGGCAACGGCATCCGCCTGCTGTTAACCAGCGGCGAGCGCGTCGATATCGAGATGTATCTACTAAGTGGAAGCCCGGGCGAGGCTTTGGAGATCATCCACGAGAAGATCCGCCGCGGCCCCGGAAAACGAAAATCCCAGTGATCGCAACCAGGATCGCCGCCAAGGAGAACCAGGTTAGGGCGTACTGCAGGTGATCGTTCCGGAGCTCCGCGCCGGTCACCCTGCCCAAGGGATAGGCGCCCGGATGCTGATCCGGAAGGGCCACAAGATAGAGCTCGGTTACAGGATTCGCCAAGTCCGCCGCGGCGACCATCGCGGGCAGGTCGGGCCAGATCCAAAGATTGCCGGCCGGATCGTTCTCGGGCTTCAGCCAGCTTGCGCCCTTCCATCCTCCGCTGCGCGCGATGCCGATCTGCACGGCCTCTCCCTCTAGCCGCGCGTCTTCCCTGGCGCGCGTGTCCTTGGCCGAAGGCGGCACCCAGCCGCGATTGATCAGGATCTCGCGTCCGTCGTCGAGCCTGAAGGGGGTGACCAGCTCGAAGCCGCTGGCGCCTTCGTGGGTGCGCGCGCCCAGAAAGAGCTCTCGATCGTTGAGATAGCTGCCAGTCGCCCGGATCTTGCGGAACTCGAGGGCCTCTTGGTCCAGCGCCCCTTCCGGCAACGCGATGGCTTCAGCATCACCCCGTTCTGCCAGCCGGTCGATCAGACCGCGCTTCCACTCCAGGCGGTCGAGTTGCCAGAAGCCCAAGGCCAGCAGAATGCAGAAAGCGGGAACCGCGGCGACGAGCGCCCAGACTCGCCGGCGCCGCCCCGCACGCTCAGTCATAGTGCTGGCTGCCGGAATCGCTGGCCCGGTGCTTGAATTGCAGGGCGATCAGTAGCGCCTTCAGGGGCCGCAGTAATGCGATTGAGCCGGCCAGTATGACCAAGGGCCACAGGGCTAAGTGCACCCAGTAGGGCGGGGCCGCGTAGGCCTCCAGCAGTAAGGCCGCAGGCACCACCAAAGCGCCGAGGATGAAGATAATGAAGACCGCCGGGCCGTCGCCACTGTCCGCCTTGCCAAGATCGAACCCGCAAGCGGGACAGCGGTCGGCGACGCTCAAGAAACCATCGAAGAGCGGACCTTTGCCGCAGGAGGGGCAGGTGCAGGTGAGCGCCGCGGTGAGCGGCGTCACACTTCGCCTATAGCCGCCGCCGGCATCGCCCATATGGGTCGCCTTAGTGTGCCGTCCCCCCGGCGCCGGCAACATAGATGCACACGAAGAGGAACAGCCAGACCACGTCCACGAAATGCCAATACCAGGCCGCCGCCTCGAACCCGAAATGGTGGTCGGGCGTAAAATGCCCGAGATACGCCCGGTAGAGGCAAACCGCCAGGAAGATCGTGCCGACGATCACGTGAAAACCGTGGAAGCCCGTCGCCATGAAGAAGGTCGAGGAGTAGATTCCGTCGGTGAATCCGAAGGCCGCGTGGCTGTATTCGTAGGCCTGCAGCGCCGTGAACAAGACGCCCAGAAACACTGTGAGGGCCAGGCCGCGCAGAACGCTGGTCCGGTCCCCTTCCCGCAGGGCGTGGTGCGCCCAGGTCACGGTGCAGCCGGACAGCAGCAAGATCAGGGTATTGAGGAAGGGCAACTCGAAGGGAGCGAAGGTGTCGACCCCGACCGGCGGCCAAACTCCGCCAGTTGCTTCGACCCGCTGGTACTGACGCGCTTCGTCCGTGAAGAGCGAGGCGTCGAAATAGGCCCAGAAGAAGGCTGCGAAAAACATCACCTCTGAGGCAATAAATAGCAGCATGCCGTAGCGCAGGCCGATCTGAACCACCGGCGTATGATGGCCCTGGAAGGTCGCTTCCTGCACCACCTGGCGCCACCAGCCGGCCATGGTGATCAGTACGAGCACAACGCCGATCGGCACCAGCCAAGGTGTAACATCGTGCATCAGGAAGACCAGGCCAACCGCGAGGGTCCCGGCCGCGAAGGCGCCGATCAGCGGCCATGCGCTGGGATCCACCAGATGGTAGGGATGGTTGGGTTTTGCGTGCGCTTCACTCATCGGTTTATCCCCCTCGGCCGACGCTGGGCCGGTCACTGCCTTGGCTGGTTTGTACGCTGTCCGGAGCCTCCCCGCCATCTGGGCCATCGTCCGGAATATCGTCGAGATCCCTGAAGAAGGTGTAGGAGAGCGTGATCGTCGTCACTTCGGCCAGGTTGGGATCGTCCTCGATTGCCGGGTCGACAAAGAAGCTTACGCCCATAGCGACTTCCTGCCCCGATTCCAGGCGTCGTTCCTCGAAGCAGAAGCAGGCCACCTTGTTGAAGTACTGTCCCGCCTTGGCCGGCGTGACGTTGAAGGTCGCGGTGCCAACCGTCGCCGCCTCGGCCAGATTGCGGGCCTTGTAGAAGACGAGGCCCTGCTCGCCCACGCGCAGGGCCACCTCACGCTCTTCCGGCATAAAGCGCCATGGCAGCTTGGGATCCACGTCTGCGTTGAAGCGCACTTTCACGAGGCGCGTGCCCTCCGCCACCGGTAGGGCCTCGGCCACCTGGGTCGTGCCCCCGAACCCTGTCACCTGGCAGAACAAGCGATAAAGCGGCACCGAGGCGAAGGCCAAGGCGCCCATACCCAGCACCAAGGCGCCAAGCACCACGGCCGTCCGTGCGTTCTTGCCCGTTCCTGTGCCAGCGTCACTCATCTCAACCGCTCATTCGGATGATGGAGACGAAATAGACGATCACGATAAACGCGACCAAGACCGCCAAGACGGCCCAATTCTTTCCGCGCTTGGCCCGATGGACATCGCTATCCCCAACGCCCCGGCGCTCCTGCTTTGCCATGGCGCTCAACCTCCCGCCCCCAAGGGAACAAGGCCCACGGTAATAAGACCGGGCGAACGATCCACGATCATCAGCGCGAAAAGCAGGAAGAGATAGAGAATCGAATAGCCGAACATGCGCTTGGCGGGCCTGTCGTCCCCGTCGGGCGCCTTCAGGACTTTCCAGGCACATAAGACGAATAACAGCCCCAACACCACCGAAACCGCCGCGTACACCACGCCGGTCAGCCCCAAAAGGCTCGGCGCCACGGCGACCGGGAGCAACAAGAGGGTATAGATCAGCATCTGGCGCTTGGTCGCGCGCGCGCCCGCGACCACGGGCAGCATGGGCACGCCCACTCGAGCATAGTCCTTGCAGCTATAAAGCGCGAGTGCCCAAAAGTGGGGCGGGGTCCAGAGGAAGATCAGGAGGAAGAGCAGGATCGACTCGAGGCTGACTCCACCGGTCATGGCGGCCCAGCCAATCATCGGCGGAAACGCGCCCGCCGCCCCGCCAATCACGATATTCTGCGGGGTGCGCCGCTTCAGCCACATCGTGTAGATACCGACGTAGAAAAAGATCGCGAAAGCGAGCAGCGTGGCCGCCGCCCAATTTACGGCCAGGCCCATCAGCATGACCGAGAAGATCGAGAGCACCACCCCGAACCCAAGCGCCTCGGACGGCGCCACCCGGCCCCTGGGGATCGGCCGGGCACAGGTCCGGGCCATTTCCGCGTCTATGTCCCGGTCGTACCACATGTTGATGGCACCCGAGGCACCGGCCCCCACGGTCAGGCAGAGCATGGCCACGCAAGCAAGGAAAGGATGCAGTTCGCCGGGCGCCACGATCATCCCAGCGAAACCGCTAAAGACCACCAGGGTCATCACCCTGGGCTTCAAGAGGGCGAAGTAGTCCCGAACTTCGCCCTGCGCCGCGGCCGGCTGGGTTGTAGCTCCCGGAACGAAGATTGACGTGTCGGTCAAATCGAACAGCTTTCCTTACTGGTGCCGCCTGTTCCCCCCGAGGGGGGAACGCTCAGCGAATCCGCGGCAAGGTGTCGAAGGTGTGGAACGGCGGCGGAGAGGGCACGGTCCATTCCAGGGTCGTCGCGCCTTCGCCCCAATAATTGTCCGCCACGCGCCGCCCCGAGGTCAGCACCCAGATCAGCATGCCAACGAAGAACAGAGTCGAAGCGAAGGAGATATAGGCGCCGATGGAAGACACCATGTTCCACCCCGCGTAGGCATCCGGATAATCGATGTAGCGGCGCGGCATGCCTTGCAAACCAAGGAAATGCTGCGGGAAGAAGATCAGGTTCACCCCGATGAAGGTGGTCCAGAAGTGCCACTTGCCCGCCCACTCCGGATAAGTCCGGCCGCTCATCTTGCCGATCCAGTAGTACATGCCCGCGAAGATCGCGAAGACCGCCCCGAGGCTGAGAACGTAGTGGAAGTGGGCCACCACGTAGTAGGTGTCGTGCAGCACGGTGTCTATGCCCGCGTTGGCCAGCACGACCCCGGTCACGCCGCCGAGGGTGAAGAGGAAGATGAAGCCCACGGCCCAGAGCATCGGGGTCTTGAACTCGATCGAGCCGCCCCACATGGTGGCGATCCAGCTGAAAATCTTGATCCCCGTGGGCACCGCGATGATCAGTGTCGCGGCGGTGAAGTAGGCCTTGGTGTCCACGTCGAGACCCACCGTGAACATGTGGTGGGCCCAGACGATAAAGCCCACCACGCCAATCGCCACCATGGCGTAGGCCATGCCGAGATAGCCGAAAACCGGCTTGTTCGAAAAGGTCGAGACGATGTGGCTGATGATCCCGAAGGCCGGCAGGATCATGATGTAAACCTCGGGGTGGCCGAAGAACCAGAAGAGGTGCTGGAACAGGATCGGATCCCCACCACCGGCCGGGTCGAAGAAGGTGGTGCCGAAGTTGCGGTCGGTGAGCAGCATGGTGATAGCACCGCCAAGCACCGGAACCGCGAGCAGGAGCAGGAAGGCCGTCACGAGCATCGCCCAGACGAACAGCGGCATCTTGTGCAGGGTCATGCCCGGCGCGCGCATGTTGAAAATCGTGGTGATGAAGTTAATGGCGCCAAGGATCGACGAGGCGCCGGCCAAGTGCAGCGAGAAGATCGCCATGTCCACCGCCGGCCCCGAGTGCCCTAGCCCCGAGGATAGCGGCGGGTAAATCGTCCATCCCGTGCCTGCCCCGGTGCCTACGAAGGCCGAGCCCAAGAGAAGCAGGAAGGCGGGCACCAGCAGCCAAAACGAAATGTTGTTCATGCGCGGGAAGGCCATGTCCGGCGCCCCGATCATCAAGGGCACGAACCAGTTGCCGAATCCGCCGATCAGCGCCGGCATGACCACGAAGAACACCATGATGAGGCCGTGCGCCGTGATGATCACGTTCCACAGCTGGCCGTCTGGATCCCCGCTCGCCAGAAGGTATTGCACGCCCGGCTCTTGCAGCTCCAGGCGCATGATCACCGAGAAGAGGCCGCCGATCAGACCCGCGATCACCGCGAAGACAAGATAAAGCGTGCCAATGTCCTTATGGTTCGTCGAGCAAAGCCAGCGGACGAAGAACCCCGGCTTGTGATCGTGCGCGTCGTGCGCGTGGTCGCCGTGGGCGGTTGCGTGTTCTTGAGCCATGACCTGTCCTTCTGTCCGTCAGTTAGCCGGCGCCGCGATCGCGACCTCGATCGGCGCGCCGGGCGTCTCGACGCTCGCATACTCGTCGTAAGCCTCGTCCAGCCAGGCCCGGTAGGCCTCCTTGGAGACCACTTTCACCATGATCGGCATGTAGGCGTGATTGGTGCCGCAAATCTCCGAACATTGGCCGTAGAACGTGCCTTCCTCGGTGACCCGCACCCAGGTTTCGTTGAGCCGGCCGGGCACCGCGTCGGTCTTGACCCCGAAGGTGGGCATGGCGAAGGAGTGCAGCACGTCGCCGGCGGTCACCAGGATGCGGATCGTGGTGTCGACCGGGATCACAACCGCAACGTCCGTGGCCAGGAGACGCGGCAGATCCGCCTCGGCTGCTTCCTCGTCCGACAGCATGTAAGCGTCGAAGGTGAACATGCCTTTTTCGGGATGCTCGTACTCGTAGCTCCAATACCACTGCTTACCTATGGCCTTCATGGTGATCTCGGCCTCGGGAATCACATCCTGGGCATAGAGCAGTTTGAAGGAAGGCACCGCGATAATGACCAGAATGGCGACCGGCACCGCCGTCCAGATCACCTCGATCAGTGTGTTGTGGGTGGTCTTGGAAGGCGTCGGATTCTTCTTCGCATTAAACCGCATCATCACGTAGATCAGCAGCCCCAGAACGAAGAGCGTGATCAGCGTAATGATGACCAAGAGCAGGTCGTGGAAACCCGCCACCTGGTTCTCGATCGGCGTCACGCCGCGCTGAAGGCCGAGTCCCCAAGGGTGCGGTTGCCCAGTCGTTTGCGCCTGCGCGACCGAAAGTGGCAGCACCGCCAAGCCCAGGAGCCCCCAAATAATCCGCTTCATGATCGTCATTCCGGACACCTTCCCTAGAAACCTTGCCCCCTGAAACCGCGTTCGGAGCCACCAAACGCAAGTCTTGGCGTTCGCTTGACCTCGTCCCGCCCCTAGCCTACGAGCGGAACACCTCTTTACCGTTGGCAAACTAACCAAAACGCGGGGCCGTCACAAGCGGCCTGGGCGCTTTGACGCCTAGACCTTAATGCTTGATATACACCAGTCTTCGGCTGGTGTGTGCCCTGGGG
Source organism: Pelagibius litoralis (assembly GCA_029287455.1). Lineage (GTDB taxonomy): Bacteria > Pseudomonadota > Alphaproteobacteria > Kiloniellales > DSM-21159 > JARFRB01. The sequence continues at coordinate 58,295 of JARFRB010000136.1, forward strand.
CATGCGGCCTAATGCCGCAAAGCCGTGGCGCAGGGCCTGGCCTAGAGATCGGACGGCGTCGCCGAATGTCGCATCAGACGGCTGCGCAGCCGGCGGATAGCAATCCAAACCACGGCCGCGAGTGCGGGGACCGCGAGGCCCGGCACGATATCCGTGGGCACCGGAACCCCCGCCTGCTTCAAGGCTTTGGCGATATAGGCCACCAAGCCGACGCCGTAGTATGTGATCGCCGCGACCGACAGGCCCTCGACCGTTTCCTGCAGGCGCAGCTGTAGCTGGGCGCGCCGGTCCATCGACGCCAAGAGGTCCCGGTTTTGCGCTTCCATGGCGATATCGACGTGGGTGCGCAGCAGTTGCGCCGAGCGCGGTATCCGTTCGGCCAGGCTGTCCAGCCGCTCGGCGACCGCCTCGCAGGTGCGCATGGCGGGGGCCAGGCGCCGATCCATGAACTCCTCGATGGTCTGAAAGCCCTCCAGCCGCTCCTCGCGCAGCTCGGCGATGCGCCGCACCACCAGCGCGTAGTAGGCCCGCGCAGCGCCGAAGCGGTAAGAAGTCTCGGCGGACAGCCGCTCGATCTCGCCGGAAAGGGCCGTCAGGCGGTCGAGCAGGGCCTGCTCGTGGTCCAGACCGCCGCTTTGTTCCATCTCCCGCGTGATCTCCGTCAACTGCCGGCCCATGCGTGAGATGTCACTCGCCGCGCGCCGCGCCAGCGGAAAGGCGAGCAGCGCCATCATGCGGTAGGTCTCGATCTCGAAGAGCCGCTGCATCAAGCGGCCCGCCTGCCGGGGGCGCAGATGGCGATCGCGCACCAAAACGCGCCCGAACCCGTCCTCGTTGATCAGGAAGTTCATCCAAGCGAGGGCCGCACCGCCGGCGACCCCGCTAGCCGCGAAGTTCTCGGTGCCCATGATCCGGGTCACCCCCTGCAGGTCGAGTTCCGGGGCCTCGGAATTCTCGAACTCCAGATGAACCGCGGCGATCACCTCGCCTGGCAGGGACTCGAGCCAATCCTGCGGCAAGCGCTCGATAACGGGATCGCTAAAATGCGCCTCACCCCCGCTGTCCCGCTTGGGCACCGCCTCTCGGGCGAAAAAGGTATAGGTGGAAAACTCCGTGTGCCGCTCCCAGCGCAGCCGCACGCCCTTGAGATCGACCAGGTGAAAATTGCTGCCGTCGGCCGGCGGCGGCGCGGAGTAGCGCCGGCAAAGCTCGGCCACTTTCTTCCGGTCGCGCGCGCTGTCGTCCTCACCGTTGAAGAGAGCCAGATGCGTTGCCCGCTCCGTCGCCTGCAGATAGGTGAACGGGCGCGCGTGGACTTCCGCCGAGAGGCTTCGGCGCAGCGGGTGCTCGTTCATCATGGGCGAGCGAGGCCGGCGCTTGGCGTTGATGACTTTGGAGTGCTAGCCTCCGGCTTCGCGACAGTCAGGGAGGAAACTGTGGCTGCGATCATTGAGCGGCTTCTCGGGAAAGAACAGGTCCAACAAGTTCTGCAGATGATGCAGGGCGCCCAATTCAGGCACGGTAGTGAATCGGCCGGCCCCCTCGGGCAGAACCTGAAGATAAAGGACAATGTCGAAATTGCACCAGGTAATGCGGGCCATCGCGAGATTTCCGACATGGTGCTGGCCACGATGCAGCGCAACGAGCGCTTCAAGCTGGCCGCCGTACCCCGCCGCATCCTGCCGCCGCTGTTCAGCTGCTATGGCGAGGGGCAGTACTATGGTGCGCATGTGGACTCCGCGCTGATGGGGCCTTTCCCCGGTTTGCGCAGCGATCTTTCGATCACGATTTTCCTGGCACCCCCCGAATCCTACGACGGCGGCGAGCTGATTATCGAAAGCGAGTTCGGCGAGCACAGCTACAAACTGCCGGCCGGGGACGCGATCGTTTATCCCACCCATTACCTGCATCGGGTGACTCAGGTAACGCGCGGCCAACGCCTGGCGGCGGTGACCTGGATCGAGTCCATGGTTCCCGACCCGGCCAAGCGCCGTATTCTCGTGGAGCTGGCGGAATTGATGGGCTGGATGATGCAGACCAACGCGGATGCCAAGTCTCTCAAGAAACTCGAGAAGACCCGCCTAAATCTGCTGCGGATGTGGGTGGACACTTGAGCGGCCTGCGCCCTCCCCCCTGGCGCGGGCGCCACGTCGCGACCATTTAGGCGTTCAGCGCCAACACTCACCCACGCCCCATCGAGGAGCCGCCAGCCCATGTCACAGCACTTCGCCGAGACCGATGACCTGTTCTTCACTAAGGCAGGGTTAGATCGGGGGCGCCTTGAGGGAATTGTCGATGACGCCCTGGGCGGGGCGGACGACGGCGAGCTCTTCTTGGAATACCGCCAATCGGAAGCCTTGGGATGGGACGACGGGCGCCTGAAGACCGCCAGCTTCGACACTTCTCAGGGCTTCGGGCTGCGCGCCATTTCCGGCGAGGCGGCCGGCTATGCCCATGCCAGCGAACTTTCCGAGGCCGCGGTGCGGCGGGCGGCGAAGACCGTCAAGGCCGTGCAGGAAGGCCACGGGGGCACCATGGCCGAGCCGCCGGCCGGAACGAACCAGCTGCTCTACACCTCGGAGAATCCGCTTCACGCCGTCGCTTTCGAGGCCAAGGTAAAGCTCTTGGCGGATATGGACGCCTACTGCCGGTCGAAGGATCCGCGCGTCAAGCAGGTTTCCTGCTCGCTCGCCGGAAGCTGGCAGGCCGTCCAGATTCTGCGCGCCGGCGGAGAGCGGCGGGCGGACATTCGCCCGCTCGTGCGTCTCAACGTCTCCGTGGTCATGGAAGACGGCGGCCGTATGGAGACCGGAAGCGCAGGTGGCGGTGGCCGGGTGCGCTACGACGGGCTCCTGGCGGCCGAGTCATGGCAGACCCTCGCCGACGAGGCGCTGCGCCAGGCGAGCGTCAATCTTGACTCCATCGACACGCCCGCCGGCGAGATGCCAGTGGTGCTTGGCCCCGGCTGGCCGGGAATTTTGCTGCACGAGGCCATCGGCCACGGCCTGGAAGGCGATTTCAACCGCAAGAAGACCTCCGCCTTCGCGGGCTTGCTGGGCGAGAGGGTCGCCGCCCCCGGGGTCACCGTGGTCGACGACGGCACGATCGCCGACCGGCGCGGCTCGCTCACGGTGGACGACGAGGGCACGCCAAGCCAGCGCAGCGTGCTGATCGAAGACGGGATCCTGACCGGATATATGCAGGACCGCCAGAACGCCCGGCTAATGGGCATGGCAGCCACCGGCAACGGCCGTCGCCAATCCTACGCTCATATCCCGATGCCGCGCATGACCAATACGGTGATGCTGTCCGGCGACAAGGAGCCGGCGGAACTACTGGCTAACGTGGACCGGGGCCTCTACGCGGTGAATTTCGGGGGCGGCCAGGTGGACATCACTAGCGGCAAGTTCACCTTCAGCTGCACCGAAGCCTATATGATCGAGGGCGGCAAGGTCGGCCCGGCGGTCAAAGGGGCCACCCTGATCGGTAACGGCCCGGACATCCTGACCAAGGTCAGCATGATCGGAAACGACATGGCGATGGACCCTGGCGTGGGGACCTGCGGCAAGGAAGGGCAAGGCGTGCCGGTGGGCGTGGGCCAGCCCTCGCTGCTCATCTCCGCGATCACGGTAGGCGGAACCGCAGCCTAGCCCCATATAAGAGCTGTAGGGCTGACCTCCTGCAGGGTTCTCGGCGCGAGAAGTGCCGGAAGACGCTAGGATGTTCATGCATTTCACCACTCCGCCGGAGGGCGACCGGGACGATTCCGCGGACCGGCAGGATCCCCGCCGCAATATCTGGGGCCTGCGCTCGCCGGTTCCGCCCTGGCTGCTCGCCTTTCTCCTTGGCCTGTGGATGGTTTTTCGCTGACCCGCGCGCGGTCCGGCGCCTAGGCGGCGGCGACGGCCTCGATCTCCACCAGCCAAGCTGGATGGGCCAGGCCCGCCACGAGAATGAGCGTGGAAGCAGGCTTCGCCCCGGCAAGGATCTCGTCGCGCAGCACGCGGTAGAGGCCGACGTCCTCGGCGCGGGTGAGGAAAACCGTGACTTTGACCAGATGCCGGGCGTCCATGCCGGCATCGGCCAGGATTGCCAGGACATTCGCCCAAGCCTGGCGGATTTGGCTCTCGGCTCCCTCCGCGAGCGCGCCGTCGGGGCTGACGCCGACCTGCCCGGAGACATGCAGCCAGCGCCGCCCCTCGGCGGCTTCGACGCCCTGGCTGTAGGGGGAGAATGCCGGGGGCGCGGACTTGGGGTTGAGCAAGCGGTGAAGGGTCTCGGGCATGGCTGTCGTCTCCTGGAAGGTTTCGCATAAGTCTAAAGCATTCGCCCGCTCGGTGAAATCAGCGCTTAGGCACTTGCGGTGCGGGCAAGGGTTAGGGTTAGACTACGCGGCATGCAGTTGACGCCGGAACTTCTGCTACGCGCCTACGCCGTCGGGATTTTCCCCATGGCGGAAAGCCGTCTGGATCCGGACATCCATTGGATCGATCCCGAGCTGCGCGGTGTCTTGCCCCTGGACGACGTGCACTTGCCGCGCAAGCTGAAGCGCCGAATCCTCAAGGGCGATTTCACGATCCGGGTCGACCATGATTTCACAGGGGTGATCCGCGGCTGTGCCGAACCCGGCCACAATCGGCCCGAAACCTGGATCAACCCGACCATCGAGCGGCTTTACATCGAATTGGCCGAGATGGGCTTCGCGCACTCGGTGGAATGCTGGCGCCAGGATCCCGAAACCGGGGAAGAGCAATTGGCGGGCGGGCTTTACGGTGTCAGTCTGGGCGCGGCGTTTTTCGGCGAATCCATGTTCAGCCGGGCCCCCGACGCAAGCAAGGTCGCCTTGATTCACTTGGTCTTGCGTCTGCGCAAAGGCGGGTTCCGGCTTCTGGACACCCAGTTCACCACCCCGCACCTTCGGCAGTTCGGCGCCATCGACCTGCCCAGGGAACGCTATAAAGCGGCCTTGTCTTCCACGCTCATGCAGACAGCGCGGTTTCCTGCGGAATTTAGCGAGGCGGAGCTTCGCTCCGGTCTGCAAGACCTTCGCCTGGACAACCATCGCAAGGCTTAGCTAGAGCGGACCCTCATTCCGGATCGCGGCAACCCTTGACCCAGACGTCGTAGACAGGATGCTCGAGCGCGGAGACCCCCGGCGAGGAGGCAAACATCCAGCCCGTGAAAAGCCGCTGAATCGGTCGGTCGGGCTGTATGTCGTCGATCTCCAAGAAGGCGGCGGCTTCCGGCGTTGCCTCCGGCGGCGTCACCTCGCAGGCCCGGACCATGATCTCCAGGCTATTGAACTGGACAATGGTGTCGAGCGGGGCCTCGAAGGTTGAGATTCGCGCAGTGATTTTGTCCAAGCCCTGCAGGACCGCGATTTGCCGGGGAATGGTTTCCACCGCCGATTCTTCTTGCACCTGCTGCGCCACCGCGGGAACGGCCGCGCAGCACGCCAGCGCGGCGAAGAGCAGTTGCCGCATCATCGTTCCCCCGTCTTGGCGTAGGGATTGACGAGACCCTCGACGATCTCGAGCAATACACCGCGCACCTGCTGCTCGTCGGCACCCATCAGTATGCCGTCTTCCAAGGCGTCCTGAGCCATTTGCCGAAGCTCCCCCAGGTTTTCGTTCATCACCTTGATCTTTTCGCGGCAGGATAACGGGCTGCCGTCCACGGCGCGCCACACGGGCCCTTCGAATTCTTCATCTGGACTTTTCATGCCGCAAGACTTAAGCCGCCCAGGACGCGAGAGCAAGGCTTACAATGCGACGGGGACGGCGCATGTCAAACCCTGCGACTCGGCGATCTTGCCATGATTGAGCGGAGGGGACAGAGATGGAAGAGCCAGGTAAATGGGTCGATAGCATGGTGACCCAGGGTGTGGACCTGCTGACGTCCTATGGACTGAATGTGGTCGGCGCGATCGTAATCCTTATCGTGGGTCTGTGGGCCGCCGGGTGGTTAAGCCGCCTGACCCAGAAATTGCTCGCGCGCACGGAGCGCGTGGACGTTACCCTGCAGAAATTTTTCGGAAGCCTCGTCAAGTACGTGGTGATCGCCTTCACCGTGCTCGCGGTTTTGAGCGAGTTCGGCGTCCAGACCGCCAGCCTGATCGCGATCTTCGGTGCGGCCGGCCTGGCCGTGGGCCTGGCCTTGCAAGGTACGCTGACCAACGTCGCGGCGGGTGTGATGCTGCTGATCTTCCGCCCCTTCAAGGTCGACGATTTCGTCGAGGCAGCCGGGGTCACGGGCACGGTCAAGGCCATTGGCTTGTTCACAACCGAATTCGCGACGCTGGACAATGTGCAGATTATCGCGCCCAACGGGCAGCTTTGGGGGGCCGCGGTGAAGAATTACTCCTTTCATCCGACCCGCATGCTGCAGATCGTTCTCGGCATCGCTTACGAAGACAACATCGATACGGCGCGCAAAGGGGTTCTGGAGGTCTTGAGCGCCGACCCGCGATGCCACAAGGAGCCGGAGCCCCTGATCGCTGTGAGCGAACTGGGCGAGAGCTCCGTAAACATCACGATCCGGGTCTGGTGCGACGCGGACAACTATTGGCCGCTGTACTTCGACATTCACCAGGCCTTGAAGGAAAAGATGGATTCGGTGGGAATCACCATCCCCTATCCGCAGCGTGTCGTGCACGGGATCGAGGCCTCGGACGCGGCGTAACAGCGGAGCACCGGCAACGCCCGCCCCTGGCTTCAAGTCACCGGAGCTTGCGGGCGGGCGTTAGCTTAGGACGGCCCGCCGTCTTGCTCGGAGCTGAAGATGAAACGGCCGAGCAGGTCCATCAGGTTGACCGCGCCCTGCGTCTGGGTAATTCGACCACCGGGCTCGATATTCTCGTCCGCGCCGCCGGGTGTGAGAGACACGTAATTCCCACCCAGCAAACCCTCCGGCACGATCCGCGCCGAGGTGTCGCTCGGTAGCAGCACATCTTGCGAAATCGACATGGTGACCTCGGCGAAGTAGCTCTGCGGGTCGAGCTCCTGCGAGAGCACGGTCCCGACCTTAACGCCACTCATGCGCACGTCGGTGCCCGAGGCAACTCCGGTCGCGTCGTCGAACTCCGCCACCACTTCATAGCCGCTCACACTGCGCACGCCGCTGGAGGAAAAGACGAAAACCAAAAAAACAATGGCGACCAGCAAGACCACGCCGCCCATTACGGTTTCGATGATGTTCCTACGCATTGCGTCTCTTTCGAACCCTGCCTATCGAGGTCACTCAATACCGGCCAAGATCACTCCGGCTTCCAGGCCTCGTAATCGCTTGTCGTGGCGGCGCGCCGCCCGCCGGCCAAGGTATGGCCCGGCGGCAGGTAGGCGGCCTCGGTCCCGGTCATGTTCGGCCGGTGCTCCTTCATCCAGGGGCGCTTCGGCGCGCCACCCTCCGAGGGGATGTCGTCGCTGGTATGATGCAGCCAGCCGTGCCACTCCGGCGGAACCTGGCTTGCCTCCGGGTCACTCTTGAAGATCACCCAACGCCGCTCCTTGCGCACCGAGCCCCCCGCCAGCTTGCGCTTGCGGTCCCGGTAGTAGCGGTTGCCCATGGCGTCCTGCCCCACCTCTTCGCCCCTGAGCCGCGTATAAATCAATGTTCCTAGTGTCGTCATGCCACACGTGCCAAAGAGGTGACCCCGAATCCCGGCTTGCTCGCCGGCGCCCGGACTATCGCACCCAATCCTCGCCGCGTCCAGACTTGGGGGGCCTTGGAAAGGGGCCCCCTGGACAAATCCTCTCCGGCCCGCGATATAGGGCTCCCCCCTAGGGAGGCGAAGGCATGCCTGATTTCTGGCGCGACAGCGGTTATCATCTTCTGGACCCGCAACCGGAAGGTTGGCTTGGGATCACCGACGATTTCCTGCGCGCCTATATCAACCGCCCGGAGGTCCGGCCCGTCGAGGAGTCCAACGCGGCCGAGCGCGCGCTGCACGAGCGGCTCTTGCGTAACCCCAGGGAAGCGGTCTCGGAAAGCCGGTTGACCGCGATCGGCGACGCGGACGCGGTGGAGAACTACCGCATCGTGCTGGATTTCCGCGACCGCTTGCTGCGCCACGGCACGGTCGAGGGGGCCTATCTCGATTGCTTCCTTGAGCCGGGGCCGGTGCCGGTGCCGCCTCTTTTCCTCGACCAAATTGCCCAAGTGGTGGCGCGTGCCTTCTTGGAGGGAACCGACCAGCCATTGCGCGCCCGCGCCGCCGAGCTTCTGTTCCGGCCGCAGCGGGTCACCGTGGCGGACGGCCATGTGATGGCGGCCGATCTCGAAACCGTGGAGATGTACGCCGACAGCGGCGGCTTCGGCTCGCTCGGCCGCCTGCTTGCCGAGGCGCAAACGCCGCTGAGGACCATCGAGCTCGACGTCCTGACCGAAGAGAACGCGGAGATCTATTGGACCCGCGATCAGCGCTTCGACACCGTGCTCAATCTGAATTTCGCCGGGCACGGCCTCGATGCGCTCTGCCGGGTGCTGGAGGCCTGGATTTCGCGTTTCCTCTATGTGGAGGTTTCGATCCAGCCCGTGCAAAAGATCAGTGACGAGCGGTGGGTTTGGCACATCGGGCTGGACGCCCAGGCGTCCAAGCTGCTCGACGACCTCTACAACGGCGTGGAGATTGGGGAGGCTAGGCTGGCGCGGCTGCTCAGCCTCTTCCGGCTCGAGTTCCGCGATGCCTCGGTAATGCGCGCGGATATCGCCGGCCGGCCTATCTACCTAGGATTGGCCATGACCGAGTCCTCGGACCTGCGCTTGAAGCCGCAGAATCTGCTGGTCAACCTTCCGCTCGCCCCGCGCAGCTAAGACCCTCGACCCTCGTATCCCGTACCGGATTGGCCAATTTGCCAAATCTATCTTAGCGCGAGTTCCATCTGCGCAAAGCGAGAAATAGTAGATTTTGGGTTTACACCTACAAAATCTGGTGACGTGCCCAGCATTCTGTGATTGACTGCGCGACAGCCACTAAATCTGGTAGGATGCCTCCGTTATTTCGGAGGCGAGGTGGCTCGGGGTCGAGATCGGTGGGGTGCCTGAGAAGGTATTCTCTTCGCGGAAAGAGGGGCTTAAGCATGCGTATCGCGCGACGTTTCACGGAAGAAGGCCAGGACGTTTACGGCGGGCTGCCCTTCCGCAAGACCGCCAGCGAGATTCGCAACCCAGACGGGTCTTTGGTGTTCCAGGCCACCGATATCGAGGTGCCGGCGGATTGGAGTCAGGTCGCCTGCGATATCCTGGCCCAGAAGTATTTCCGCAAGCGCGGCGTGCCCCGCAAGCTCAAGAGAGTCGAAGAGCCGGACGTTCCGGAGTTTTTGTGGCGCTGCGTCAGCAATGACGAGGCCGACCAGACAGGGGAGTCCGTCACGAGCGCCGACGGCGAGACGTCGGCCAAGCAAGTGTTCGATCGTCTCGCGGGCACCTGGGCCTATTGGGGCTGGAAGGGCGGCTATTTCGACACCGAGGAGGATGCGCGCGCCTTTTACGACGAGCTGCGCTTCATGCTGGCCAACCAGATGTGCGCGCCCAACTCGCCCCAATGGTTCAACACCGGGCTGCACTGGGCCTATGGCATCGACGGCCCGAGCCAGGGCCATCACTACGTGGACTACCGCACCGGCAAGCTGACCGAGGCCACCGGCGCCTACGAGCATCCGCAGCCCCATGCCTGTTTCATTCAGTCGGTCGACGACGACCTGGTGAACGAGAACGGCATCCTGGACCTTTGGGTGCGCGAGGCCCGGCTCTTCAAATACGGCTCGGGCACCGGCAGCAACTTCTCGCGGATCCGGGGGGAAGACGAGCCCCTGTCCGGCGGGGGCCGGTCCTCGGGCTTGATGTCCTTCCTGAAGATCGGCGACCGGGCAGCTGGCGCCATCAAGTCCGGCGGCACCACCCGGCGGGCGGCGAAGATGGTCACCGTGGACCTCGACCACCCCGACATCCTGAAGTACATCGACTGGAAGGTCACCGAGGAGCAGAAGGTGGCCGCGCTAGTGGCCGGCTCCAAGCTGTGCAACCGGCACCTCAACGCGGTTATGGAGGCTTGCCAGGCGGCCAGCGGCGAGGACCGTCTCGACCCCAAGGCCAATCCCGCGCTCAAGGCGGCGATCAAGGCGGCACGCAAGGCCCAGATCCCCGAGAACTATATCCGCCGGGTCATGCAGTTCGCCGCCCAAGGCTATCGCGCCATCGAGTTCAAGACCTACGACACGGACTGGGATTCCGAGGCCTACCTCACCGTCTCGGGCCAGAACTCCAACAACTCCGTCCGCGTGCCCAACGCCTTTATCGAAGCGGTCCTCGAAGGGGCGGAGTGGAACCTCGTGCGGCGCACCGACGGCGAGATCGCGGGCACCCTGGACGCGGGCGAGCTTTGGGACCGCGTCGCGCACGCGGCCTGGTCATGCGCCGACCCGGGCATCCAGTTCGACACGACGATCAACGAGTGGCACACCTGCCCGAACTCGGGCCGGATCAACGCCTCCAATCCCTGCTCGGAGTACATGTTCCTGGACGACACGGCCTGTAACCTGGCGTCCTTGAACTTGATGACATTCCGCCGGGACGACGGCAGCTTCGATGTGGAGTCCTTCGAGCACGCGGTGATGCTCTGGACGGTCGTGCTTGAAATCTCGGTGATGATGGCGCAGTTCCCCTCGCGGCAAATCGCCGAGCTTTCCTACCGCTACCGCACCTTGGGCCTGGGCTATGCCAATTTGGGCGGGCTCTTGATGTCGCTGGGCTTGCCTTACGATTCCGACGAGGGCCGGGCGCTTTGCGGCGCGATCACCGCCGTGATGACGGGCCGCGCCTACGCCACCTCCGCGGAAATGGCCCGCGAGCTGGGGGCCTTCCCGGGCTTCGACGAGAACCGCGACGAGATGCTGCGGGTCATCCGCAACCACATGCGCGCCTCCCTGGGCAAGGACGAGGGCTACGAGGGCCTGTCGATCCAGCCGGTGGCGCTCGACGTGGCCTCTTGCCCCAACGCCGAACTGCCGACTGCCGCGGCGCGGGCCTGGGAAGAGGCGCTGATCGTCGGCGAGGTCTACGGCTTCCGCAACGCCCAGACCAGCGTGATCGCCCCCACCGGCACCATCGGCCTGGTGATGGACTGCGACACCACAGGCATCGAGCCGGATTTCGCGCTGGTGAAGTTCAAGAAGCTGGCCGGCGGCGGCTACTTCAAGATCATCAACCGCACCGTGCCCGAGGCCCTGGCCAAGCTTGGCTACGGCTACGCGGAGGTCGAAGAGATCGTGCGCTACGCGGTCGGTCACGGCAGCCTGGCCGGCGCGCCGGGCATCGGCCACCGGGAGCTCTTGGCCAAGGGCTTCACCCGCTCCACCATCGAGGCGGTGGAAGCTTCGCTCGCCAGCGCCTTCGACATCAAGTTCGCCTTCAACAAGTGGACTCTGGGCGAGGAATTTTGCACCAGCGCCCTTGGCCTCGACGTGCAGGAGATGGACGACTTCGGCTTCTGCATGCTGACGGCGCTGGGCTTCGACAAGGCGGAGATCGAGGCGGCCAACACCTATTGCTGCGGCGCCATGACCCTGGAGGGCGCGCCGCACCTGAGCGCCGACCACCTGGCGATCTTCGACTGCGCCAGCCCCTGCGGGCGCATCGGCACGCGCAGCCTCTCGGCCGAGAGCCACATCCGCATGATGGCGGCCGCCCAGCCCTTCGTCTCCGGCGCCATCTCCAAGACCATCAACATGCCCAACGCCGCCACGGTAGAGGACTGCAAGGAGGCCTACATGCTCTCCTGGCGCCTCGGGCTGAAGGCCAACGCGCTCTACCGCGACGGCTCCAAACTCTCCCAGCCGCTCTCCGCCAGCCTGCTGGAGGACGACGGCGCGGAGGAAGAGGATCTTGCCGAAGCGCTTGCGGAGGCCCCCGCGGCTGAACGGGCGGGCCTGGTGGCCGAGCGCGTGATCGAGCGGGTCATCGAGCGGACGGTCGCGCGCGAGCGCCTGCCCCAGCGCCGCAAGGGCTATACCCAGAAGGCGGTCGTGGGCGGCCACAAGGTCTACCTGCGCACCGGCGAGTACGAAGACGGCAGCCTCGGCGAAATCTTCGTGGACATGCACAAGGAAGGGGCCGCTTTCCGCAGCCTGATGAACAACTTCGCCATCGCGATTTCTATCGGCTTGCAGTACGGCGTGCCGCTGGAAGAATACGTCGAGGCCTACACCTTCACCCGCTTCGAGCCCTCGGGGCCGGTGGAAGGCAACGACGCCATCAAGATGGCCACCTCGGTGCTGGACTACATCTTCCGGGAGCTGGCGATCAGCTATCTTGGCCGCCACGACCTGGCCCACGTGCAGCCCGACGACATCCTGCCCGACGCGACCGGCAGCGGCGACGGACAGGCGGAGCTTTCCCGCCACGCCGAGCAGGCGGTCAAGGAGACCGTGCGCCGGGTCGCCTCGCGCGGCTACGTGCGCAATAGCCTGACGGTCTTCTCAGG